>CAYYEH010000032.1:5883-15546 GCA_964470815.1 uncultured Rikenella sp. | reverse complement strand
TGACCAGATGACAACAGACTGGATAGCTGAAAATATCGTTGAGATCTTCGGGGCAGTGACAGGCATCGCCTACGTTATCCTGGAGATCAGGCGTAATATCCTGCTCTGGCCGCTGGGCATCATCACCTCGGCAGTTTACATCTTCGTCTTTGGCAGCAATGGTTTCTACGCCAACATGGGTTTGCAGGGTTACTACCTTGTGATAAGCATTTACGGCTGGTACAGATGGAACAGGCTGAATGAGGCACAGCCGGCCGCGGATAACTCTGACGTGAAGAGAATAAGTGCCGTTACGGCAGTGCGGTGCACCCTTACGGCTGCGACACTCTGGGGTCTTCTGTGGGTTCTTCTTGACAGGGCAACCGACTCGCCGGTGCCGGTGTGGGACGGGCTGATAGCCTCTCTCTCGGTGGTGGCGACATGGATGCTCACCAGGAAATACATTGAGCAGTGGTATGTGTGGATCGTCGCCAATGCCATTGCCGTAGCTGTCTACCTGGCCTCAGGACTCTATCCGACGGCCATTCTTTTTTTCGTATATTTCGTGATGGCAATAATAGGATTGATTAAGTGGAGGCAATAGGCGCCAAACCTCAGACCTTCAGAACTCAGACCAGATATGAAAACGGTAATACTCGCCAACGGAGCCTTCCCTACTCATCCGGTGCCCTTGGCCCGGCTGCAGGAGGCTGACCTGATCGTATGTTGTGACGGCGCTGCAGAAAAGCTGGTGGCCAATGGCCTCGAGCCGGGAATCATCATCGGCGACCTTGACTCGGTCTCCCCGGAACTGAAAAAGAAATATAAGAAGATCATTGTACAGGACTCCGACCAGGAGACCAATGACCTGACCAAGGCAGTTAACTGGTGCCTTACTTCAGGAATCAGGGAAGTGGCCATTCTGGGCGCCACAGGCATCCGTGAGGATCACACCCTGGGTAACATATCCCTTCTCGCCGATTACAGCAGCAGGATAGATGCAGTTATACTCACTGACACCGGCAGCTTCAGGGTATATGACCGCAGAGTTACCATAGCCACGAAACCGGGTCAGCAGGTTTCGCTCTTCAGCATCGACCCTTCACTTAAGGTGACGTCAGCCGGCTTGAAGTATCCGCTTGATAATCTTAAGCTTCACAGCTGGTGGAGAGGTACACTCAATGAGGCTGCCGGAGACTGCTTCACTCTCGGGTTTGTGAGTGGCCAGGTAATCGTCTTTCAACAATATTAGTCTGACTTTTCTAAATATTTTACGGGGTACTTTTCGTATGGGTGCTTTAACTTGTTTATTGCGAATGCCTTACTGTTAATATGATAATTTTATGTCATATGTGCGTTAATATTTGTCATAAATCAAGGCGCTAGATTATATTCCTATTTCAATACTTGCATATTAATAAAGTTTAGTAAATTTGGTCTTATTGTCTGAAAGCAGCAGGATGTTTTAATGGTTTTTGAGAAGGGACTGAAATTATGGACAGATTGGCAGGAAATGCACACAGATTAGAATTAAAAGGAGAATCCTAAAGAAAGAAAAAACCAGAGGAAAAGGAATTAATTTACACCTCAACTCCACCGTCAAATGGGGTGGCTCAATTTGGGCCGGAACGGTGGCTCAGTATAGTCCGGAATAATCAGTAATTAGACAAACTCCCGTCATCAGCAATACAAATGAAGAAACAGATTATAGTTTTATGTAGCTTAATTATTTTAAGCATATTGCTATTTATAGGTATTTTTAGATTATTCCAAAATGACAAGATTTACCCTAACACAATTGGATTAGTATCTCAAAACTATGAACGTACTGGCGGATGGAATGATTATAAAATCAGTAAGGTAAGCAAACCTTACCTGAAGATTGAAAATGATAATTTTTTGCAATGGGATGCTTCAATATACAATTGTATTAAAGAAAATGGTTATAAGTCGGAGGATTCATGTTATGGAAAGGTTCGAGCCGCATTTTTCCCACTTTTTCCTTTTCTGTGGAAAATGACAGGTGCTTCACCAATTATAATCTCTGTATTAAACTATTTAATATTTGTTTTGGCTCTTTCTCTCTTGATTATATACCTGCTACCGAATGATATTTTTTTAAGGGCAACAACTTTTATCCTACTTATTACCTTTCCCACTTCTGTTATATATATGATTCCTTATTCTGAGAGTTTATTTATGCTTTGTATGACTATTGCTGTAATTGGTTTGCTAAAGGTTAAATACCAATTATATTTTATTGGAGCTTTGCTGCTGGCGATGGTTCGGCCAGCAACAATTTTTGTATTATTGGCAATAATTTCATCTGAGATATTTTTCTTTCTTAAGAAAGGAGATTTTAAATGTTCAATTAAGAATATTCTCTCAAAATCACTGCCGTTTCTAATAGGTTATATAGTTGTTATCATATTACAATATTTATCTTCCGGTTCGTGGACTGCATTTATAGATGCACAAGAATATTGGACAGATGGTTTTCAAAGAATAGTAAAAATATCGGATTGGTCAATTGAAGGCTTTGGAATGAATACTTTTTCAATCTTTTTCATTGCGATTCCTGCTATGGTTTTCTTAATTTATTTGGGGTTGAGAATGAAATCAAAAAAACAATCTATGCTTAATCTTATTGATAAAACTAAAGAGAATCATTTATTACTTATTAGTCTGTTTTATTTGGCAGGCATTTTCTTGTTTAGTATTTTGACAGCAGGTGGAAATTTCCATAGTTTATTCAGGTTCATAATTTGTTCTCCTCTGTTTTTTATAGTAGTCTTAATTTTAATTTCTAAGATTTCAAGTATAGATACGAAACTATTAGCATTAGTTTTTACTACTTTATTCCTGCTTCTGTTCACCTACATGTCATTGGTTGATTATGGGGGAGATAGATTGCAGTTTTCTTTTGTAGGGCTTTTCATGTTAATAATAACATCTGGTTATATTCTCTTCAGGCGGTTTTTATCAATTAAATTAGATTTAATTGCCTTATCACTGATAGTTATTATTAATACTGTATGGAATACCTATTTGCTTAATATGTATTTAAGTAATGGATGGATATTTACTTAGAAACAAAGGAAGGAAGCAGATTTTTGTTATTAGCGGGATTTCATTGCTATAAACCAAAATAATTTTAACTTCGGTTTTCATTTGTAAAAACTCTTTCCCAGTGAAGCATCTCATAGTTATACTGACAACATTGCTTTTAGCAACTACTTTTTCCTGCATGCAGAAACAAGGTAAACAGGAGCATGCTGCTGACTTCCGTTTTGAAGAATATACAGTTACTCAACTTCAGCAGGGTTATGACAACGGTGATTTCACCGTTACCGATGTGGTGCAGGCTTATCTTGACCGTATTGAAGCCATTGATGACAGCGGCCCGATGCTCAACGCAGTCATCCAGGTCAATCCTGATGCTCTGGCAATAGCCACCCAGCTTGACGCTGAGCTGAAGGAGGGAAAAAAGCGCGGTCCCATGCATGGTGTGCCGGTGCTGCTGAAAGACAATATTGACACGCATGACCAGATGGAGACCACTGCCGGCTCCCGTGCGCTGAGCGGTTCACATCCGCTGCAGGACAGCTATGTGGCCATGAAGCTGCGCGAGGCCGGCGCCGTCATCATCGGGAAGGCCAACCTCAGCGAGTGGGCCAACTTCCGCGGCAACCTGTCGTCAAGTGGCTGGAGCGGTGTGGGCGGACAGACAAAAAACCCGTATGTTCTTGACCGTAACCCGTGCGGCTCAAGCTCGGGCTCCGGGGTGGCCGTCTCGGCCAACCTGTGCATGATAGCCATCGGCACCGAGACCAACGGATCTATCGTATGCCCCTCCACCGCCAACGGCATTGTCGGCATTAAACCCACAGTGGGGCTTCTCAGCCGAAGCGGCATAGTACCCATCTCCTTCACCCAGGATACCCCCGGCCCAATGGCACGCACAGTGAGCGATGCGGCAGCTGCACTGGGATCGATGACAGGCATCGATCAGGCTGACAGCAAAACGGCTGCTTCAGAAGGCAGATTCCTAACAGATTATACCCCTTTCCTGAAGGAAGGCGGACTGAAGGGCAAAAGACTGGGATGGTACACCTCCGCCAGGGGAACACATTACAAGGTTGACACCCTGATGCAGCATGCCGTCAATTACCTCAAAAGCCAGGGCGCCGAGGTGATCGAGATAGACAATATTTACAGTCGCGAAGTTGGCTCGCTCTCTTTCCAGGTAATGCTATATGAATTCAAGGATGGGCTGAACAAATACTTCGCTTCGCTTGGCGAAAACGGACCAATAAAAAGCGTGGAGGAACTGATAGAGTTCAACAACAATGACAGCATCGAGATGCTCTACTATGACCAGGAGCTGGTAATTGAAGCTCAGAAGAAGGGCGACATCACCTCGAAGGAATACCTTGATGCTCTGGAGAAGATGAACCGCCTGGTACGGGAAGAGGGGATCGACAGGGTAATGAAGGAGCATAACCTTGACGCCTTCATTGCACCGACAGGATCTCCGGCATGGAAGACCGACCTTGTCAACGGCGATTCATACACAGTCAGCAGTTCATCTCCCGCAGCCGTTGCAGGATACCCGAACATCACCGTTCCTATGGGTTACGTTGACGGACTGCCGGTTGGGATCTCATTCTTCGGCAGGGCCTGGAGCGAGCCGCTGCTTATTGAGATTGCGTACTCCTATGAACAGGGTACAAAATACCGCCGGGCACCACAGTTCCTGCCGACACTGCCGTTCGAGGCGGTTAACTGATCCCGGTGTAATACCGGTGGATCTCCGTCTGCGACCGCAGCGACGGTTCTCCGTTGCTTACCATCCTGTTCGACAACTCCGCGTCGAGTATCCGTGCCTTGACATTGTCATTCCACTGGATGCTGAAGACATCATTTATCTCCTTCTTTATTGCCGGATCCCATACGGGACAGGTGACTTCTATCCTGCGGTCAAGGTTACGCGGCATGAAGTCGGCCGATGTGATATAGATAAGCTCATCACCCCCGTTGCAGAACACCATGAATCTCGAGTGCTCAAGGAACCGGTCAACAATGCCAATGGCGCGGATGTTGTCACTGACCCCCTTAGCTCCCGGTGCCATGGAGAACATGCCCCTTACAATCAGCCTGACATCCACACCGGCATCACCTGCCTTATATAGCTTCGAGATAATCTCCTCATCCGTCAGGTTGTTGATCTTGATCCTTATATAAGCCTCCTTGCCAGCCTTCGCGTTTTTAATCTCATTTTCTATCATCATCATCAGCCTGTTTCGCAGCCCGAAGGGCGAGACCAGCAGGTGATAGAACTTGTCTTTCCTGTAGTTGGCGCTGAAGAAGTTAAAAGCCTTGAGCACTTCGTTGGTGATCTTCTTGTCGGAGGTGAGCAGCAGGTGATCAGTATATACACTGGCGGTGTCTTCATTGAAGTTACCGGTCCCAACGGCAGCATACCTCTGCGTCACCTCGTCCTTGACCCGGGTGATCAGGCACAGCTTGGAGTGAACCTTCAGTCCGGGCACCCCGTAAATGACTTTCACCCCCTCATCGAGCAGCTTGTTGCCCCAGTGGATATTTGCCTCCTCATCAAACCGCGCCTGCAGTTCAACCACGGTAGTCACGCTCTTGCCGTTGCGGGCGGCGTTCATGAGAGCGTTGATGACACTCGAATTCCTCGCCAGCCTGTAAAGAGTGATGTGTATCGAGGTGACAAAGGGATCTATTGAAGCCTCCCGGAGCAGATCGATGAAATGGTCGAAGGGATGATACGGGAAATAGAACATGATATCCCTCTTCCTGATGACCGAGAGGATACTCTTCCCGTATGGGAGCGCGGGATGCCTTACAGGTGTCAGCTTCGGGTAGTTGAGACCTTCACCTTCAACCTCGATGAACTTCATGAAATCCTTGAAGTTGTGGTACCTGTTCCCGGGCATGATCACGTCTTCAGATCCCAGGTTAAGCTTTTTTGATAGTATCTTCAGGAATTCCGCAGGCATCTCCCTGTCGTGCACAAACCGCACCGGACTCCCTTTCTTCCTCTGCTGCAGGCTCCTGGAGAGCTTATCGATATAGCTTTCCGAGATGTCATCCGCAATCTCGAGCTCGGCATCCCTGGTGACCTTTATTGTATATGCTGAAATCTCGTCAAAGGGGAGGATGGAGAAGATCTCCTTCAGCCCCCGTCTTATCACATCATCAAGGAAGATGACATACCTGGCTCCCTTTTTCCCTGGCAGCATGACAAATCTCGGAAGGATGCTGCGCGACGGTATCTCCAGCAGGGCGTATCTTTTTTTGTCAGTTTTGCTGTTGCGAAGCTGTATTGCGAAGTAAATGGCATCGTCGGTGAGGTCTGGCAGCTTGTTTTCCTTGCTGATGATCAGAGGCATAAGCCTGGAGCGAACCTCCTTACGGAAGTAAGTGGCTACGAACTCAGTCTGTGCATCATCAAGCTGTTCCTCATTCACGAAGTGGATACGGTGTTTCTTCAGTTCGTCAAGCAGTCCGGCATAGGTCTGTTCAAACCGTTCATTCTGGCTGAGGACAGTCTCCTGGATCCTTTTCAGCGCGGCTTTCGGGCTGTAGCCCAGGATGCTTTTGGCCTTGTTGCTGAAGAGCGACAGGCGTCTGAGGGTTGCAACCCTGACCCTGAAGTATTCGTCAAGGTTGTTGGAATAAATCCCGAGGAAATTGAATCTCTCCAGAAGGGGCACCTCGCTGTCGGCAGCCTCCTGCAGCACCCTGGCATTGAATGAGAGCCAGCTTATCTCCTTGGGAATATAAGCTTTGTTCATGACAGGTCAGCGGGGGTCAGGTAGTAGAGTGTCCGGCCGCTCTCGGGCTCAATCTCAGCCCAGCTTGCTTCATCAAAGACAAGGCAGTAGATGCCGGTTTTGGCGAGCGACTCAGGCTCATCGGCGGCAAAGTAAGCAGCCATCTCCGTTATAAGGGGGTTATGTCCGAAGAAGGTGATTGTATGGTCTTTATTGTTCTGCTTTCTGATGTACGGAAGGAACTCCTCCTCGCTGAGGTCAAGGTACAGTTCAGGGGCCAGTTTTATCTCAGCCTCGCTGATGCCGTACTCCCTGCTGAAGATGAGTGCGGTCTCCAGTGCCCTGAAGGCAGGGCTGCTGATGATCTTTCCGGGTTCTTCACCCTTTGACTTCAGTATCTCTGCCATGAGCCTGGAGTTGACCTTGCCCCTGGCTGTTAGCGACCTTTCAAAATCGGGAATCCCGGCCGTGTGCTCCTCAGCCTTGCTGTGTCTTATGAAAATCAGTTTCCTCTGGCTGTTCTCACTGTTGATCTTCGTTTTCATATTTTGGTTTCTATCATAATCTGTTTTTAACGCGGGCGTAACCTGCCGGATTTTACTGCTCCGGACCTGGCTGCCGTATTCTGTTCCTGACCGGCCATTACACGCCGAAACTGGTTCCCATCTCCATTGCCTGTCTGACCATCGGGTCATCCCGGTCAACAAGCTTGGTTTTACCTCCCACCTCGGAGAGCTTCACCGAGGAGATGCTTCCGTTGCGCTGTGCCACCATCCTGCCAAAATCCCCTTTGGCTATCAGGTTCGCCGCGGCGGCACCGAACCTCGAGGCCAGGACCCTGTCCATGGGTGAGGGCGACCCGCCCCGCTGTATATAACCAAGAACCGTCTCTCTTGTTTCCAGCCCGGTCTCCTGCTGTATCCGCCTTGCAAGGTATCTTGCAGGAGAAGTCTCCCCTTCGGGTATCGCAATGCCCTCAGCTACAACCACAATGGAGTATGGTTTGTTGTTGTCAGCTCTTTTGCGGAGATATTCCATCACAACCTTCTCATTATGGGGGATCTCGGGAATAAGTATCACGTCTCCTCCGCCTGCCATCCCGGAATAGAGTGCCAGCCATCCTGCATTATGGCCCATGATCTCAATAACCATTATCCTCTTGTGTGAGTTTGCCGTGGAGTGCAGCCTGTCAATTGCTTCGGTGGCTATGTTCACCGCTGAGTCGAACCCGAAGGTCATGTCAGTTCCCCATATATCATTGTCAATGGTTTTGGGAACACCCACAACGTTAAGCCCCTCTTCCGCAAGCATGTTGGCTGTCTTCATCGTGCCGTTTCCTCCTATGCATACCAGGCAGTCGAGGCCCATCTGTTCATAGTGTTCCTTTATCAGCAGTGGTTTGCGCGTCTCGTCCTTCTTTTTTCCGCTCCCCTTGAAAGGCTTCTCGCGCGAGGTTCCCAGGATGGTCCCCCCCAGGGTCAGAATTCCTGACAGATCACTCTCTGACAGCTCCCTGTACTCCTTGTTTATAAGGCCTGCATAACCGTCACTGATACCTATTACCTTCATGCCGTACTTGACGATGGCTGTCTTGCCCACACCCCTTATGGCTGCGTTGATACCCGGACAGTCGCCTCCCGCGGTAAGGATGCCTATCGTCTGGGGCCTGCTGTTCCTGTTATTTGATTTGCCCATTGAGATTGAAGTTATTACATTTTCAAAGTTACTAAAAAAGCTCTCCCCTTTATCCCCTCTTTTTCAATCAGATTAAGTTGCAAAAGTAAATCCCTGAATGGGATAAAGAGTGCGAAAACAGTTACATTTATGTAACTTTAGCGTTTACCAATATTCTGACCATGGTCCCTAAAGATTCCGGAGAGGCAAAGGACATAAAGAGATCTATGGCCGGTTACGTTGCCGGTTCGCTGAAGCTGCTGGCGATGCAGCCTGTGCCCGATGACACGGCGGTTCATGATGTCAGGGTGCTGATGAAGAAGCACCGTGCCGCTGTCAGGCTTGTCCAGCCTTTGCTCGACGAGGCTGTCTTCCGCAGGGAGTATCTTGCAGGGAGGGAGACAGGGCGTCTCCTGGCCCTGTGGAGGGAGACTGCTGTGCTCCGCAAGACGGCTAAATCCCTCAGGAAGGATAATCCGGGGCTCTTCATCAGGCTGCGTGACAACCTTAAGATCCAGGAGCTGCTGAGAAAACCCTATGCAACCTGGGAGCAGGCCGGCGAACGGGCGAAGTCTGTGAACGAAGTGACTGCCCGCCTGAAAAAGACACTGTACAGGCTGCGGTTCCTAGGACTGAATGATCCGGACATGCACCTGCTCCTGGGAGAGCTCGAAAGGAGCCACAACGCAGCCTCGGCTGCATACCTGGCCTGCCGCAACAAACCCACAGCCCATCTGATACATGAGTTCAGGAAAAAGTCGAAGAGCTTTATGTACCAGTTGGTGTTCTTCAGACACCTTGAGCTCCGGAAGGTAAGGCAGCTCGAGAAATGGCTCAGCATCATGACGCAGAACCTCGGCAAATACAATGACCTTGACCAGATAATCTTACTCACAGGCTACCGGTACGGCGCTCCTGAAAACAGTGATGCCGACAACGAGCTTGCAATTGTTGTCAGGGACAGGCAAGACCGGTACCTGGCAAAGGTATGGACGTACGCATACCGGATATTTGCACCGGGAAAGAAGCTGCAGGATATCCTTGATATCTCCTTCTAGCGGATTCGGTTTCTCCGGGATTTTTCCTCCGTTGTCATCGCCAGCCGGTTCCAGGCATCCGGTTCCAGGCATCCGGTTCCAGGTAGCCGGTTCCAGGCATTCAGTATCAGGCATCCGGTGTCAGGCAGCCGGTTCCAGGCATTCAG
>CAYYEH010000032.1:0-5783 GCA_964470815.1 uncultured Rikenella sp. | reverse complement strand
GCAGGTGCTGCCAGATTAAATATGCTCTCCCGCCACAGTACCGGCATCCATCCCCCTCACCAGTGCCATCAGTTGCATCCTGTTCCTTACGTTGGCCTTTACATAGATACGTGAAGTGTGATCCTTAACCGTCTGGAGGCTTATAAAGAGCTTATCAGCTATCTCCTGGTTACTCAGGCCGTTGCATATCTCCCTGATAATCTCGGCCTCGCGCGGTGAGATCTCATTTCTCCTCATGAAATCCTCAATGCCACCCGGCAACGGCATTGGTTCGGGAAGCCTGACAGGCTTCAGGTCAGCCTTGTAGCTGAGGTAGAGTGAAAGGAATGTTATAGCGGCGAAGAGCAGGAAGACAAACACCAGAGCCATCCATGCAGAGTGGGGTATGAGAACCAGCGCCAGAGCCTGAGCAGCTGCGCCTCCCGAGACCATCAATGCCAGGATGAACCTGTCTCCTGTACCGGGTGAAGAGGAATCTCCCTTGAGCATGACAAATGAGGCAATCAGGGCATAGAGAAGGGCCGCTGCAACATAATAATACCTGAATAATGGCAGGGCATCATTGAACTCCATCTCCCTCAAGGCAAGCCCGATCGCCGCAATGATACCGAAGTTGACAATGAGAAACAGAGGTGTGAAGAACCTGCCCAGTCTTATCCCAGATGCTTCGGCTGCAAACCTGATAAGCATCAACCATCCAAATACCAGGAATGGCAGGCCAAGAAGAAGTGATATAACCGATACTGTTGAGTAGAGAGCCGGATCAAGCCTGCTGCCTGCCAGCGCCACAATTATGAACTGCCCCCAGATACCGTAAAAACCGAATGCGGAGATAAAAAGATTGTGGTAAAAGAGCGACCTGAAGCAGGGGAGAGGGTACTCCTCAAGGAGCCTGGTGACAAGCAAAATGCTCCCTGCAGCCATCGCTGCCGAGAAGATAAAAATGCCCAGGCTTATGAATTCCATCTGTCCTCTAAGGTCTATCCTGTTGATTTACAGCCACTACTTAAGTATTGACCTTCCTACTTAAGTAGTGTTTTTTAAAATCACTACTAAGGTATGAATTCCATCCGTGCGTACATTAATAGATTTGCTTTGACAAACGATTTTTTTTAAAACAGTAAAAAGCAAAAAAATGGAAGCAAAAAGCATTTACAGGTATGTACCATCCTTCAGCGGCGCCTACGGGACCGGATGGAAGGCAATGGCAGATAATTTTCTCAGGTTGCTCCTGGTGGTCCTGGTGCTGGCGGTGATCACGACCCCCATGATGGGCCCTCAGGCGAAGTATGAATTCGATGCGAGTGATTTCAGGAACATCCCGTTTGACATGGACGATTTCTTCAAGTTCGGTGCTTTCGGGCTGGCAGCAGCATTCATGGGCCTTATCGCCCTGCTCTATTATTTTCTGCTCATGCCGGTTTTCAAATACGGGGCAAAGATGATGTTTGTGCAGGCGGCACGCCAGGTCACGCCTGACTTCGACATGCTTATCAGCGGATTCCGCAGGAACTACCTTAATATTGTGCTGGCTAACCTATTGCTGACCGCACTTATCGGAATCGGTATTGTCTTCCTGTTTGTGCCGGGTATAATCCTTGCATGCCGGCTGGCATTCACCCCTTACCTGGTGATGGACAGGAATCTTGACCCGATCAAAGCAGCAGAGGAGAGCTGGAGGCTCACCCGCGGGCACGGGTGGACTATTTTCCTCATGGGATTCATCAGCTTCTTCATCTACATCGCCGGATTCATCTGCTTCTTCATAGGTGTGCTGGTATCAGACATGTGGGTTAAGAGCTCATTTGCATCCCTGTACCACTCAGTGCTGATTGAAAAGGGACTCTGGCAGGTGGAGGCAGTTCCGGTAGCTGATGCAGAGGAGACCGGTGAAGCTGCCACACCTGAGGCATAAACAGTAAACGAATCCATTTATTTGAACTTCATAACCTTCGATGAGGGGGCCGGTAAGCCATGCCGGCCCTTTATTTTTTAGCCGGCAGTACCAGTCGGCAGTATGGGCAGCTGACATAGGCTGAGACTGGCAGTTTTACCGGGTTATAATCTTGTCAGTTTCGCAAAGCGAAGCAGCAGCTTCTTGGTGCCTGTTGTTTTGAAGTTAATGAGAGCGGTTGTGTTGGGCGGTTCACCCTCGACGGAGATAACCTCACCTTCGCCGAATCGCTCGTGTGTGACTCTGTCGCCCTCCTCCAGGTCTCTTGTATGACTCTGTCCCTGCCCTGCGCCATAGCCTTGCACATGCCCTGCGCCATAGTCTTGCACGTGACCGGCGCCCCGGCCCTGGCTGCTGCCGGGGCCATTGCCATGTCCCTTCACCATTCCCGGGCCATTGTCGTGACCTGTGCCGGTTTCATCCTGCTCCCGGACCCTTGCGTCGCGGAGTCTTGTCATCCTGGCGGGAGGTGTGAACTGCCGGGTCGGTTCGTCGCCACCAATGCCCGGGCGGGGTTCAAATACAGCCCTCTGGCCAAAGGGTTTGCCTCCTGTCTGGGGGTAATGCAGGAATTCACTCTCTATCTCCCCGATAAACCTGCTTGGCGAGCTTCGCTCCAGAGTACCCCACTTGTACCTGTTGAGGGCGTAGCTCAGTGTCACACGGCGGCATGCCCGGGTGATAGCCACATAGAAAAGACGCCTTTCCTCCTCAAGCTCACGCGGATTGAACAGGTTCATTGCCGAAGGAAAGAGGTTCTCCTCGAGGCCCACAATGTATACATATTTGAATTCCAGTCCTTTGGCGGAGTGGATGGTCATCAGCGTTACCTTGTCACGGTCTTCTGGCTTCTCCATATCCTGGTCGGTGAGCAGTGATACCGACTGAAGCCAGGTGGCAATGTCAGCAGGTTCGCCGTTGGTGACGGCTCCCTCGGTAAACTCCTTGATGCCGTTCAACAGTTCCTGCACGTTCTCCAGCCTGTCTATTTCCTCGGGTACCTGGCCCTGCTTCAGTTCTGTGATGATACCACTGGCGGTGGCCATGCCAAAGGCAATGTCATATGCAGTGGCAGTCTCAGCCACAGCCATTACCGGCAGCAGGAGGCTGGTGAAATGACTGATCTTCGTCCGCAGGGCGGGAGCGAGGTATTTCGCGCTCATTTCCGGAGAACTTATGATTGACCATATACTAACATCGAGCGTGCGAGCCAATTCCATCAGCTTCTGCACGGTGGTGTCACCTATGCCTCTCCGGGGATAGTTGATGACGCGCCTCAGCGCCTCCTCGTCATCAGGATTGACCACCAGCCTGAGGTAGGCTATAAGGTCACGAATCTCTTTCCGTTCGTAGAATGACTGACCGCCATATATCTTGTAGGGGATATTGCGCTTACGGAGCATCTCCTCGAAGATACGTGACTGGGCGTTGGTACGGTAGAGAATGGCAAAGTCCTTCCAGTCGAGCCGTTCGCGCATCCTGGTGTCGAGGATGTCTGATGCGGTGAGTATACCTTCCTCACTGTCGATGGTGGTCTGCACCACACGGATCTTCTCTCCCTCCTCATTCTTCGAGAAAATTGTTTTCCTGATCTGCCCGGAATTCTTTTCTATAACGCTGTTGGCAGCATTCACTATGGTCTGTGTTGACCTGTAGTTCTGCTCCAGCTTGAAGAGCCGGTAATCAGGATAGTCATTCTGGAAATTGAGGATATTTTCTATCCTTGCACCGCGGAATGAGTAGATGCTCTGCGCGTCATCTCCAACAACGCACAGGTTCCGGTGGTTCTCCGAGAGCTTGTGAACGATGATATACTGCGAGAAGTTGGTGTCCTGGTACTCATCAACGAGTACATAGTCGAACCGGTTCCGGTATTCCTCCAGTACAGATGGAAAATCACGGAACAGGATATTTATGTTCAGCAGCAGGTCATCAAAATCCATCGCATTGGCTTTGAAACACCTTGCGGCATAGTGCCGGTAGATGGTTGCCGTTTCGGGTATCCTCGAGGCTTTGTCAGACTCGGTGATCTGCGGCACCGAGCCATACTGCTGTGCGGTAATGAGATTATTCTTCGCGTGTGATATTCGTCCGGCTATGGATGCGGGTTTATATACCGAATCATCCAGGTTCATCTCCCTGATGATGGTCCGTATCAGGCTCCGGGTGTTGTCTGTGTCGTAGATTGTAAAATTACTCTTGTATCCCAGGTGGTGTCCGTCATACCGGAGAAACTTCGCGAAAATGGAATGGAAAGTACCCATCCACAGGTATCGGGCTGTTTCCGGTCCGGCTATCCGGTTGATTCTTTCCTTCATCTCGCCGGCTGCCTTGTTGGTGAAGGTGAGAGCCAGGATACGGTGGGCGGGAACACCCTGCTGTAAAAGATGGGCAATACGGTATGTCAGGACCCTGGTTTTTCCTGACCCTGCTCCTGCAATGACCATGGCAGGACCTTCGGTGTTGACAACGGCCTCCTGCTGTGCCCCGTTAAGCTCTTTCAGATAGTCGCGAAACATGAATGAGAATGCAGAATTTAATCCCCCAAAGAACGGCATTTTTTATTAGGTTTGCATATCATTTATGTGACTTAATCCGTTAATCAGGTGTGTCAAGGTACCTTGCCCTCATAATCATCATGTTGCCACTGGCAGTGCAGGCGCAGATAACCGCCCCGGGCAGCCGCACTGTCCGTTATACCACCTATCCGGCCACACCCAGGACCGACCCGGTGTTTATCTTCTGTGCTGCCGGTGCAGGTGACACCGGCGCCCTTACCGCTGCCAGCCCAGGAGGAACGGCTCCCTTCACATTTATCTGGACCAGGTACAACGAAACCGGCGGCGGTTTCACCATACCCGTTCAGAATGAGACAGGCACCACCTCAACGGCCACCGGCCTCCAGGAGGGAGGTTACCGTGTCAGTATTTCAGATGGAGGCGGATACAGTACCGAGCTCTATGCCTGGGTCAACATCGACCGTCCGGTGTCACAGGCAGCATTGCTGTACCAGGCATGCGATATCGTGGCCCTTGACGGGACGGCAGCGCCTGACCATTTCACATACTATGACCCGCTGACAAACGCCTCCCGCAGGCTCCCCAACGGGGTGAGATTCCTCTGGTCATCAACACCGTCATCAGCAATCCCTTATCCCGACCTGGAAATTGACCCGATAACATACTCCCCTCCCCTGGAAGATGTGAGATACAGCCTTCAGGTCACAGACAGTTTCGGATGCTCCGCAAACTCTTCATTTGACTATGAGTCTATACACGTCAGGGCTGAATTTATTACTGACCCAACAGAGGGTGAGGCTCCCCTTGAAGTCAATTTCACCGACAACTCAATAAGGGCTTCAAAATACCTCTGGCGATTCGGCGATGACTCAGTCTCCACCCTGCCCGAGCCCGGAACACATACTTATTATACACCCGGCGAGTACACTATCTCACTTGTGATTGAGAGCGACCTTACCTGCCGTGATTCCGTATCCGTGAAGATAAGGGTGCTCCCTTCCGCTCTACAGATTCCCAATGTATTCACCCCCAATGAGGACGGTCTCAATGATTTCTTTGTCCCTGACAAGAAGTCGATCCGTTACCTCAACCTGCAGGTCTTCACCAAGACCGGCAACAGGGTTTACCATTATGAAGGCGGAGGAGAGGATCTTCAGGGCTGGCAGGGGTGGGACGGCCGTATAGGCAATTCGGAGCGGCGGGCCGCCCCTGGTGCGTACTTCTTTATCCTCCGGGCCGAAGGGTATGACGATGTTGAATACCAGGGGAGGGAGTACAGGGGAACGGTTTATCTCTACAGATAGAATTTG
>CAYYEH010000031.1:15613-27451 GCA_964470815.1 uncultured Rikenella sp. | reverse complement strand
ATGGTGAGATAGATAATGGAAACCAGCCATCCTGACTGGAAGTCATTGATACCCAGATCAGCCTGGATGTAGGAAAACATCGAACTCACCACCATCCTGTCAGCGTAATCAAAAAGGTATAACAGGAAAAGGAGAATAAACACATAGTTTGAATAGCGCCTGGTGAAAAGATACCCGGGCGGAATAGTCTCGTTCTTCATGGGTTCACAAATTGGAGTTTATGTTCACAGGTTTTGAATCACCTAAAAGTAATGTCTATTTTCTTATCTTGCACCAGTTTTACGAAAATCATTGTTATGAAACCGGGAATATTGATGTTTATGGCGCTTTTAATGATTGCTGCTGCCGGGTGTACTAAAGCCGGGAAGGCTGATCTCGTTGTCACGGGGGGAAAGGTTTATACTTCAGACGCGCAGGGGCTTACAGCCGAAGCCATTGCTGTAAAGGGAAACAGGATAATTGCGGTGGGGTCCGGCAAGGAGGTGCAGAAGTATATTGATCCAACCGTTACCCGGGTTATCGACGCATCGGGAAGGGCCGTTATTCCAGGGTTCAACGATGCCCATGCACACTTCGGTCCGGTTGATCCGGACTATATAGAATTAAGGTATACCACTGATCCCTCTGTCATCACGGCCCGGGTGAAAGAGCAGGTGGCACGGTCGCAGAAAGGACAGCTCATCTATGGTGGTCACTGGGAGCACGAGATGTTCACCACAAGGGAATGGCCCACAAAGGAACTCATAGATGCCGTATCACCTGACAACCCCGTTGTTCTGAGACGCACAGACGGCCATAGTGCCCTGGTGAACAGCTATGTACTCAGGCAGTCCGGGATAACGCGTGACACCCCTGATCCGTTCGGAGGTGAGATAATGCGTGATCCTGTTACCGGTGAGCCCACCGGCATCCTGAAGGAGACAGCGATGGAACTGATCAGGACCGGCGAGGTGAAGGTTCAGCGGACAGCTGAGGAGGAACGTGAGAGGGAGTTGCGGGGATACCTGATGGCACTTGAACAGGCTGCAATGTACGGCATAACCAGCATCCAGATTCCCGGCGGAGCCGATTTTGACATGTATGACTCGATAATGGCCGCCGGGAAGCTTACCTGCCGCATAGACATCGGAGCTGTGCTTACTGCTGACCCGGAGAAGCTTGACAGTTACGAGACCCTGAGGCTGAAGTATCCGGCTTCAGGCGACTGGCTGAGGTTTGGTTACCTGAAGGACTTCATGGACGGCACTCTGGGGTCAGCCACCGCAATGATGTTTGAACCCTTCAACGATGAGCCTGACAAGACGGGGCTGCCGCAGATGAGCTATGTGGAGCTTGAGGAACGTGTCCTGGCTGCCGATGCAAGGGGGTTCCAGGTCGGGATCCATGCCATCGGCCCGAAGGCCAACAACTGGATACTCAATGCATACGAAAAGGCCCGCGAAGTAAACGGCATACGCGACAGCCGTCACCGTTCGGAGCACGCGCAGATACTCATTGAAAGTGACATACCACGTTTTGCAGCCCTCGGAGTGATTCCATCCATGCAACCTACCCACTGCATAACCGACAAACGGTTCGCCGAGAAACGTATTGGCAAGGAAAGAAGCCGCTGGGCCTATGCATGGAAAAGCCTGGCAGACAGCGGAGCAAATCTCGCCTTTGGTACCGATTATTCAGTTGAACCTCTTAACCCGATGGAGGGACTTTATGCCTCAGTGACCCGCAAGGACCGCAAGGGTGAGGAGGGAGAGGGATGGTTCCCCATGGAGAGAATCACTATGGAAAAGGCTATTGAATACTATACCCTGGGCGCAGCATATGCCCAGTTCATGGAAGACAGGAAAGGGATGATCAGGGAGGGGTATCTGGCAGACATAACCATCCTCTCAGAAGATATCTTCAATATTCCCGAGGAGATGATTATGTCAGTTAAAACAGATCTTACTATCGTTGACGGTAAAATAGTCTACGAAAGAAAAGAGTAGTTAAGCTTTGGTCTGGTCTTCAATTGCAGCTCCGGGAGCGTTCTTTTTCACAGATGCAATGCCATTATCGCAACTGGCCTGTGATTCGTACATCTCGCTCTTGCCGATTACCTGCCCGTTGCCAGCCTTAAGATTGAAATGGAACTTGCCGTTCTTGGCAACCTTTGCCTCAAACCTCTTCACATCAGCGGCATTCTTCATTACTGACTTGACGCCGTTCATGCATGAAGGCTTCGATGCATAGCCCTCGCTGGCGAGAATAACCTGGCCATTGCCGGCAAGAAGATTGAACTGAAACTCACCGTTTTTTCTTTTCGAGATTACAAATTTTCCCATGTTCTAAACTTTTTTGTTGGTTAATTTCGAATTGACATTTTCAAATATACAAAAAAACAGTATTAGATTTACAAAACACGATTTATATGCGGATAGACATCATTACAGTACTCCCTGAACTGCTGCGCAGTCCGTTAGATGAATCAATCATCCGCAGGGCGCGGGAAAAGGGGATTGCAGAAATCAATATCATCAGTCTCCGTGACTATTCAACTGACAAACACCGGAGTGTTGATGACTACCCCTTTGGTGGCGGTGCCGGGATGGTCATGATGATTGAACCTGTATTCAACTGCATAACTCACCTTGCCTCGGAGCGACAATATGACGAGATTATCTACACTTCACCTGACGGAACACGTTTCACACAGGCCGTTGCCAACGAGCTCTCGATGAAGGAAAACATCATCATCCTTGCCGGCCATTACAAGGGCATCGACCAGCGAATCAGGGACCATCTCATCACCCGTGAGATATCGATAGGTGATTATGTCCTTACCGGCGGAGAGCTTCCTGCCGCAGTCATCACCGATGCCATCGTGAGGCTGCTGCCGGGCGCAATCTCAGATGCAGAATCAGCTCTCTCAGACTCTTTCCAGGACGGACTGCTGGCCCCTCCGCAATACACCAGGCCTGCTGAATTCAGGGGCTGGAGGGTGCCTGACATACTTATCGGGGGCAATACCCCTGAAATAGAAAAATGGAGGTTTGAAGAGTCATTCCGCATAACCCGCGAGAAAAGACCCGACCTCCTCGGGGAAGAAACATGATTCCTCTCTTTCTTTTTGTCGAAAAACCTTCGTATCATTGCCTCCCTCAGAACAAAACAGAATAAAACTGACAGCTATGAAATCGCATGATTACATTGAAAGAGAAGAGAAGTACGGCGCGCACAACTACCATCCCCTTCCGGTGGTGCTTGACAGGGGAGAAGGTCCGTTCGTATGGGACGTCGAGGGGAAGCGCTACTATGATTTTCTCTCTGCATACTCTGCAGTTAACCAGGGTCATTGCCACCCGAAAATCATCGGTGCGCTGACTGAACAGGCCGCGAAGCTGACCCTCACCTCAAGGGCATTCTTCAATTCAGTGCTTGGCGAATACGAGGAGTTTGTCACGAAGTATTTCGGTTATGACAAGGTGCTTCCCATGAACACCGGAGCAGAGGGCGATGAGACAGCGCTGAAGCTATGCCGCAAATGGGCTTACCTGGTTAAGGGAATAAAGGAGAACCAGGCAAAGATCATCGTCTGTGAAAATAACTTCCACGGACGTACCATCACCGTCGTTTCAATGTCTACCGACCCTGATGCACGAAAGGATTACGGTCCGTTCACGCCCGGATTCATAACCATACCCTACAATGATATCCCGGCACTGGCAAAAGCACTGGAAGATCCGGATGTTGCAGGATTCCTTGTTGAGCCCATACAGGGCGAAGCAGGCGTCTATGTTCCTGACGAGGGATACATTAAAAAGGCATATGACCTCTGCAAAAAGCACAATGTACTCTTTATTGCCGATGAGGTCCAGACCGGGATAGCACGTACAGGAAAGCTCCTGGCTTGTGAGCATGAGGGGGTAAGGCCTGATGTCCTTATCCTCGGCAAAGCCCTCTCGGGCGGAATCCTTCCTGTTTCTGCAGTGCTGGCTGATGATGAGATAATGCTCACAATCAAGCCGGGTGAACATGGTTCAACTTTCGGAGGCAATCCTCTGGCCTGCAAGGTTGCAATTGCCGCACTGGAGGTAATACGCGACGAGAAACTGGCGGAAAAGGCGGAGCGCCTCGGAAAGATTTTCCGTGATGAAATGAAAGCCGTAAAATCAGACATGATTGAACTCGTACGCGGCAAGGGTCTCCTCAATGCCATTGTGATAAAGCCGAAGAACGGCAAGGAGGCATGGGATGTATGCCTTGCGATGAAGGAACTTGGAGTACTTGCAAAACCAACCCACGGACACATTATCCGCTTTGCTCCTCCCCTCATCATCACCGAGGAACAACTGCGTGATGCCATCTCCCTGATAAAGAAGGCCATCCTGCAGTTTGATTAAGAAAACGACAGCTTCAGCTACCGGAAATTATACCTGTAGCTGAATTAACCACATTACCTGCCGGGCCGACAGCAGAGATGCTATCCCGGCAGGTTTTTTAATACAAATAACAGTCTGGTGATCTTTTATCCTGATCATTCCTGTCCTGGTAACTCAGGTGGATAATCGGGTCCGGATTATGCTGTTGCAAATATCACACATCTGTGGTATAAAAAGATTGCTATTTTTGTCGGCACGATATGTGACACTATGAGAATTATATTAATTATATCTGCCGTAGTTTTCCTGACTGCCTGCGCCGGCACGGGCAAAAAAGCAGCAATCACTGCTGATGAACTGATTAAGATAACCGGCGAGCTTGCATCTGACAGGTTTGCCGGGAGAGGTACCGGAACCGGGGGAGATTCCCTTGCAGCACTTTACATAAAGAGAGAATTTCAGAAAGCCGGGGTTGAACCTTTCGGAGAGTCAGGGTTGCAGACTTTTGCCGTGAACGTGGCGGCGGAGGCGGGTGATCGCAACAGGCTGTCTGTTGACGATAAGGTATATGCCACGGGTATTGATTTCATGCCGCTGGCGCTGACTTCAAACTCCTCCCTTGATGCACCTGTGGCCTTCTGCGGCTATGGTTTGCTTCCTTCAGGCGACACCCTGCACCGCGATGACTTCGCAGGAGTGGATCTGTCGGGCAAATGGGCACTTATACTCCGCGGCTATCCTGAATCTGATCCCGATTTAAAAGGTTATGCATCCCTCAGTACAGACCGTCTGAAAGTACTGAATGCCAGGGAGAAAGGCGCTGCCGGAGTGTTACTTGTATCAGGTGAGAAATGGGATGCGGCTGACAACCTTGATAAGCCTTCGCGCAGTGAGTCAGGCGCCGGTATCCCCGTCCTACATGTTAAGAGGAACGTGGCTTACGATATCCTGAAAGGCTCAGCACCGGCGCTGACTGAACTTGAGGATAAGGCAGCGCAGGCAGAAAGATATGCAGGCTTCATTGCAGGTACTTCTGTCTCTGCCGAAGCGGAAGTAGTAAAGAAAGAAGCGCTTACCTCCAATGTGGTGATGATGATCAGGGGTGAATCAACCCCCGGAGAGTTTGTAATAATAGGTGCACACTATGATCATCTTGGCATGGGCGGCCCCGGCTCCTCAAGCCGTACACCGGACACTGTCGCAGTACATTACGGAGCTGACGACAATGCCTCTGGCGTGGCCCTGATGATTGAGCTGGCTGAAAAGCTGACATCCTCACGCAAGAAACCTGCACGCACCATTCTGTTTGTGGCCTTCGCCGGTGAAGAGATGGGACTGCTGGGCTCCAAGCACTTCGTCGAAAACACCGGTATTGATCCCTCTGCCGTCAACCTGATGATCAACCTTGACATGGTCGGTCGCATGAAGGAGGGCAACGGCCTGCAGGTTGCAGGTGTGGGAACGGCAGCAGGGCTTCGTGACACGGTGATTGCCCTTGCAGACACCACTGCTGTCAGCCTCGCATTCACCTCCGAAGGATACGGGCCGTCTGACCATTCATCATTCTACGGGAAGAACATACCGGTCCTTTCACTTACAACAGGCGCACACCTCGATTATCACACACCTTTTGACACGCCTGACAAGCTGAACTATGAAGGGATGCTAAAGATCGGTGATCTTCTTTTCAATATTGTCGCATCTGCGGCAGGTGAACCTGCCAGGCTGGCTTTTACCGAGGCCGGGCCGAAGGAACCGACAGGCCCAATGAGCAGGAGAAGGGGTATTACATTGGGTATCATGCCTGACTTTGCCGGCAATGTGCAAAACGGGCTGAGAGCTGATTTTGTCACTCCCGGTAAACCTGCAGCCCTCGGGGGTATGGTGAAGGGCGACATAATTGTGGCAATAGATGAAAAACCGGTAGGCAACATCGAGGACTACATGTTCAGGCTCAGCCAGCTGAAACCGGGCCAGAGAATCACTGTGGAGGTGTTGCGAAACGGTGAAAGGGAACTGTTGCTGATTCAATTGTAGGAAACTTTTTTAAAATAAATACCATGAAGAATTTTCTGTTCTGGACTATAGCAGTCATAATTACCATCGCAGCGGCGATGTACCAGAGGACAACAGGGCCGACCTACCCTTTAAGAACAAAGGCAACGGTTGACGCCACGGAATACTCCTTCGCGCTCAAGCGCAGTCAGACGAATACCCATCCGTGCATGATTAAGCTTGAAGTGCCCGCGGAGGTATCCGGGACACTCCATTTCCGTCGCTTCAGGACCAGCGATGAATGGACCTCTGTTGTGATGAAGCATGACGGTGAGTATCTTGCAGGCGAACTCCCCTCCCAGCCTGCCGCTGGAAAGCTGGAATACTACCTTGTGCTCAGGGGTGCTTCAGGCGGTGAGACAGCGGTGATGAAGGATAAGCCTGTGGTTATCAGGTTCAAGGGTAATGTTCCGGCAATAATTATGATTCCGCACATCCTGATAATGTTCTTTGCAATGCTTTTATCCAACCTTGCCGGGATAACAGCATCTGCTGGAATGCAATCACAGAGGAAGTATGGCCGTCTGGCTCTCTGGCTGCTGCTTGCAGGAGGAATGATCCTCGGCCCGCTGGTTCAGAAGTTTGCCTTCGGCGAGCTCTGGACAGGTATTCCCTTCGGATGGGATCTGACGGACAATAAAACGCTGATTGCAGTCATTGCCTGGGTTGTGGCCGTTGTCATGAACCGCAGGCAGCAAAAGCCTGCTTATACCATAGCTGCAGCAATAATTCTGCTGCTGGTATACTCAATTCCACACAGCCTTTTCGGCTCTGAACTTGACTACGCCACGGGTACGGTTACACAGGGTTAAAAAAAATTTTCATCCTGTTGCAGCTTTTTTTTACCTTGGATGCAGCATTCGCGCATCCCTTCCGTCATTGAATTGAAGAGTTCAAATACGTGGGTGCAGCGTCAAACATACTTAAACCGGATCTTTACTTGAAGATGGAAAATGTTGAAGCAGCATTCAGGAACATACACCAGGACCTGATAGACGGGTGCCGGGCGGGTGACCAGAAAGCACAGTTCCAGGTTTACAAGCTTTACTACAAAGCGATGTACAACACGAGCCTGCGTATTGTGAGCGACGAAATGGAAGCTGAAGATGTGATGCAGGAAGCGTTTCTCTCAGCTTTCGAGAAGATAAACACCTATTCAGGTACCGTCAGTTTCGGTGCCTGGCTGAAGCGGATAGTGGTCAACAGGTCACTCGACGTCCTGGGCAAAAGGAAAGCGATCTTTGAAGATATTGAACATCACGCAGGAATCCGCGATGACAGCAGCGAAGACGCAGCCTACCGCGAAGACCTGGAACTGAAGGTTGAAGAGGTAAAGGCCGCAATAGAGCGGCTGCCGGAAGGATACCGCGTGATACTCTCCCTGTACCTCATCGAAGGCTATGACCACGATGAGATCGCGGAGATGCTCAGCATTTCAAGCAGCACCTCGAGATCACAGCTCTCAAGGGCAAAGCAGAAACTGGTGAGTGAACTTAAAAACAGAAAAATTTACGAAGCATGAATACAATAGAGGACATAATCAAAAGAGGCAGAAGCGGATTCGACGACAAAGAACCGTCAGCCGGACACTTCGAGAGGTTCAGCTTCAAGCTGGCCACCAGGCTTCATGCCGGCAGGGCCAAGAGAAGCATCGTGCCATACCTGCTTAAGGCAGCAGTGGTAACACTCCTCGTTACCCTCTCTTCACTCTGGACCTTTGACCACTTCGTCAGGCCCAACCTGAAGACCAAAATGACCCTCGGCGAAGTGTCTCCGGAATATCGCGAGGTGGAAAGATACTATGTGCAGCAGGTAAACCTCATGGAGAATGAGTTCACCTCACTCGACCTTTCCACACCTGAGCAGAAGGATGCACTGATGAAGGAGATGGCTTCAATGGATTCAGTCTACGTCGAACTGCAGAAGGAACTCAGGGCCAACCCCAATGATCAGCGCATCATCGACGCCATGATCACTCATTACCAGACCAAAATAGAAGTGATGAGCTACATTCTTGCCCAGCTCAAAGAGATAAAAGCAGAAACCGTTAAACCAGTCAGCCATGAAAAAGTCATTTACTAACAAAAGGGTAACACTCTTCGCAGCATTGCTGTGCGCAGTAACCCTGTCCGCCTCGGCAGAAGAGGTCAGAAAGGAGTTTCACAGGGAGATGGTCCCCGGAGATAACTCCACACTTACTGTCATAAATAAATTTGGCGCAGTGGTCACCGAGACCTGGGAAAAGAACAATATTGTGATCGACGTGACAGTGAAGGTCGAACACTCTTCCCCTGACCGTGCAAGGAAGCTACTTGACATGATAAAGGTCGAGTTCACCGAAGAGGGAGGCAACCTGAAGGCCGAAACCATCTTCAGCGACGACTTCTCGTCGATAAGCTGGAAAGGGTCCAACAATAACTTCAGCGTCAACTACAACATCAAGATGCCTGCAAGGGTCAATCTCGATGTTACCAACAAGTATGGAAACACCGTTCTGGATGAGCACTCAGGACAGACCCTGGTCAACGTGAAATACGGTGACCTGACTATAGACAAGCTCACCAGGGGTAATGTAAAACCACTGAACACAATTATCATAGCCTATGGGAAGGCTACCATTTACGAACTCGGTTGGGCTGAGATCAACGCACGCTATGTGGGTATGTTCAGCATCGAGAAAGCTACGGCGCTGCTGGTTGACAGCAAGTACTCAAAGGTATCGGTAAATGAAGTCAGCTCGCTGGTTGCAGACAGCAAATATGACGGCTACTCTGTTGGTTCTGCCAACAACATAGTGGTCATGGGCGGCTACACTGACCTTAAATTCAAAAAAGTCACCAAAAAGCTCGATGTTGAGACCAAGTACGGAAACCTATCAGTCGATTACGTGCCTGCAGGATTTGAAAAATTAACGGTAAAAGCTGGTTACTGTGCCGTCAGGCTGGGTATTGACCCTTCGGCATGCTACAGGCTCGATGCAAAAAGCTCATACGGAAGCATCAAGTTTGATGACAGTCTCTTCTCTGCCGACAAGCGCATTGTAGGGAACACCTCCACGGAGATGGCCGGTAAGGTAGGCAAGTGCAGCAATCCGACATCAGAAGTGACCATAGACACATCATACGGGGCAGTAAGGCTGAACTGACTGCTGACAAATCAAGACCTGTCAGGCTGTGTGGCTCGCCACTCCCTGTATGGTCAGACAGGAGGCTGATTTATATGGGAAAAGGCTGATCAGGACGGCAGTTGGCGGGTAAGGCCACCGGCAGGAAATTGACGGAGGAAACGGGGAAAGAGAATCGCGGCGCCATGGACAGGGTGCCGCGATTCTCTTTTTCAGTTTTATGGTTATGCCTTACCGGTAATCTGAAGTTGCCACAGCAGCTTTGAATTATGGCCTGGCTTACAACTACAGTTAAAGTTTATCAGGCTCATCTGAGAATATAAATACCCCCTTTTCACCACCTGAGGTTTTATATCCGCGATACATGCCGCCGGTATTGAATGGCATACTGATACTTCCCTTCCTGTCAACACAGACCACACCGCCTGTTCCGCCTGCTTTCACAAGCTTATCCTTGATGACCTCGCGTGCTGCTTCATCAAGAGTTAGTCCCTTGTACTGCATGAGGGCCGAGATGTCATGCGCAACGGTATACCTGATGAAGAACTCTCCGTGACCTGTGGCAGAGACGGCGCAGGTAGCGTTGCTGGCATAGGTGCCTGCTCCTATCACGGGCGCATCACCGATACGGTTATATCTTTTGTTGGTCATGCCTCCTGTGGAGGTACCTGCTGCCAGGTCGCCATTCATGTCGAGGGCCACGCAACCCACTGTTCCGTGCTTCTCTCTCTCCAGCGCGCGCTGCAGCTCACGGTAGCGTGACTCCTCACGGAAGTATGATGGGTCAACTATCTCGAGGCCCTGTTCGGCTGCGAATTCGGAGGCACCTTTGCCTGTCAGCATTACGTGTGGCGATTTCTCCATGACGGCGCGCGCGGCGGTGATCGGGTTGCGTATGTCTGTGACTCCGGCGATGGCGCCGGCGGCGAGATTGCTCCCGTCCATTACCGAGGCGTCAAGCTCATTGCGGCCCTCATGCGTGAATACGGCGCCCTTGCCGGCGTTGAACAGCGGTGAGTCTTCCATGAGCCTGATGGTGCGCTCAACGGCGTCAAGGGCCGAGCCGCCGGCGCTCAGCACGGCGGCGCCGCTGTCAATCACTGCCTGTAATACCCTGCGGTACTCGGCCTCTGCCTCGGTGTTCATACGGTCACGCGTAATGGTGCCGGCGCCGCCATGCACCACAATAGCCCACGGAGCCCCTGCTGTCGGAAGCAGGAGGTCAATCTCCATCACTGCCTTGATGGCGCGGTCAGAAAAGAAATCACACGCCGGAAATATTGAAAAACGGCCCGCACCTTCGTAGTTGTCGCGGTCAATGACAAGAATCTCCTGCTGGTCATTGCGGTTTACAATTTCACTCAGCGTGAAGGCAGCACGGTAACCGTCAAGACCTGCTATCACAACCATCCCCTTCTGCAGTGAGACGGGATTCATCCTGTAGTAATCCTTCAGCAACTCATGAAGCATGCTTCCAGTGAAGGGAGTGGTGCCATGGATGCCCATGCCGCGACCATAAAACACGGTATGATAAGTCTCGCTGTCCATACCCTCTGGCAGCTCTGACAGAATGGCCCGCTGTTTCCCGTTGACGCAAAGTCTCATTGTTTCCGAGAACATCGGGCTCATCCCTTTGTTGATCTCGTATTGGCTGTCTAACGACTTTACGGTGATTTTTACCGGATTGCTGATATTGCGTGATGTGACAAGGTCATTGCCTGCCACTATTCTCGTTTCCGTGGGCAGGGGCCAGAGGTCCTTCGCCTTGGACGGAACGATGCGAGCCACCGAGGTGGCTATCAGCAGACGGTGACGGTTGACCGGGTAGTAGATCTCTCCCCATGAGAAAACGGCTGCCTCTCCCCTGTCATTGGTGATCTCGACATAGAGATCAATTATCGGCGGAAATTCAGCTTCGTTTTTCTTCTTCAGGACAACCTTATCCAGGATATCATATATTGAATAACCGTCATACCGGTATGCGCCTGTGAAGCCAACCCGGCCTTCATCAAGGGTTGTCTCCTTAACGGTGATGCTGTGTTTCGGCAAGCGTGACAGGTCAACCGTCACATCACCGGCTATTTCACCTGTGACAAGGATTTTTTTATTGCCCTTGAGCTGCATTGTGGGAGCATCATCGTAAAAATCGTTGGTTTGCCCTGTGGCCGGAAGCGTCATCAGTATCACGAGGGCGGAAACAAGCATTGTCAGTTTCTTCATGGTTCAGGTTTTTCGTTATGCAAATCTATTCAATTCGGGATAGGGACAAAATGATATATAACAGGTTTGGGCGCCGGGGCC
>CAYYEH010000031.1:3546-15513 GCA_964470815.1 uncultured Rikenella sp. | reverse complement strand
GGGCGCCGGGGCCAGTCCGGGCGAATCTCACCCGTCTGGCGGGCTGCCGCTGCCTGGCCGGTTGTCCGGCTTGCGGAGCCTGGTTGCCGGAGCGCCGGAGGGTCGTTTCCTGACCGGTCACCGTGCCATTTTAGACCGGTTATATATCCAGCTCCACCAGGGTTATTCCTGCCCCGCCTCTTTCAACATGTTCGTCTGTGGCGTTCCTGACAGCCCCGGTCGACTCGAGGTACTGCCTTATCATCTGCCTGAGGATGCCGTTGCCCTTGCCGTGCAGTATCCTCAGGTTCCGGTACTGTATCATCAGGGCTGTATCAATGAATTCCTGCACTACCTGCAGTGCCTCCTCGGTACGCATACCCCGGACGTCTATCTCCGGGTTGAACTGGTTGCGGCGGGCGGTGAGTGACCAGTCGATCTTCTGCTGAGTGCGTCCGGCCGATGCGGCTTTCTTCTGTTCCTCCGCGCTGACCGGTTCCGTCATGCTGACATCAACATTCATTTTCAGGCTTCCAGACACAACCTGTACCTTCTTTCCCCTTATCTCCGTAACCTGGGCCACGGTATCGGTACCGGCTATCTTCACATAGTCGCCCGGTGCCAGGTCTCTTTTTTTCTTCCTGACCGGCTGGGGTGTCTCCTTCCTTGCAGTAATCCTTTTGACAATGCTTGCGGCGGGGGTGTCAATGCGGGGTTTTTGTGCCACCGGCACCTCAGCCTGCTTTTCTTCCCTGTCAAGGTGTTCACGGAAAGAGTCAAGCTCCTCGCGTACTTCCTTTGTCTTCTCCTTTTCTGCCTGTGCCTCGCGGATGGTTCGGATGGTGTTCTCAATCATCCTGTTGGTGTCACGAAGCATTTCTTCTGCCTTGCTCTTGGCCCGGGTGATAATCTCCTTCTTCTGTGTCTTTATATCACCAAGTTGAGCCTCATAAGTAGCAATCAGTTCCTCGAGCCGTTTCTCATGGCGGCGTACTGCCTCCCGTTTTTTCTCCCAGTACCGTTTGTCACGTGCAATTTCGCGGAGGTTACGGTCAAAGTCAACGTTCCCCTCTCCCGCCCTTGCTGCAGCATCAGTAAGGATCTCCTGGGGCAAACCGATCTTCTTCGCGATCTCAAATGCAAACGAGCTTCCCGGTTTCCCCTGGTCGAGGCGGAAGAGAGGCTGCATGAGCTGGTTGTCAAAAGCCATGGCGCCATTGCTTATCCCTTCCTGTGAGGTGGCAAAGTGTTTCAGGTTGGTGTAATGTGTGGTTATCACTCCATACGCGCCCCGGTTATTGAGTTCGGCAAGTATCGCCTCGGCCAGGGCGCCGCCGAGGACAGGTTCGGTTCCCGTTCCAAACTCATCAATCATCACAAGCGACCTGTTATCGGCATGCCTGAGCATCTGCTTCATGTTTATAAGGTGGGAGCTGTAGGTGCTGAGGTCGTTCTCAAGACTCTGTTCGTCGCCGATATCAATAAAGAATTTGCCGAAGATACCTGCCTCGGTACCCTCAGCCACAGGAATGGTCATGCCGCATTGCAGCATGTACTGTACAAGAGCCACAGTCTTGAGGCACACTGATTTACCCCCCGCGTTGGGCCCTGAGATCACCAGTATTCTCTCACGGCTGTCAAGGGTTATTGTCAGCGGTACCACTTCGCGGCCAGCGGTACGGGCAAATGAGAGGGTAAGCAGCGGATGGCGGGCATTGATCCACCGTATATGTGGCGAATCAGCCACGGCCGGCATGATGCAGCCGAGCCTGTTGCCGAAGAGCGCCTTGGCCCTGGTAAAGTCTATCTCCGCCAGGAAACTGCAGTTCTCCTCCAGGTCGTCTATATAAGGCCTGATGGTGTCAGCAAGCGCTGTCAGTATGCGGACGATCTCCCGTTTTTCCTGGTGTTCAAGTTCGGTGATCTCGTTGTTAAGCTCTACAACCTCGGCAGGTTCTATAAACACTGTTTTTCCTGTGGCGGATTCATCATGCACAAAACCCCTTATGCCTCTCTTGTTTGATGCGCTTACAGGAATCACACCTCTGCCATTGCGCACTGCAACTGTAACATCGCGGTCAACGATGCCGTCAGCCTGTGCCTGGCGAAGCACGGAATGGAGTTTCCTCACAGCCGCCAGGTTTTTCGATGCCAGCCCGGCACGAATGGTTTTGAGAGCCGGTGAGGCGCTGTCTCGTACCTTTCCCTCCTTGTCGATGATCCGGTCAATCGCTTCTGCGACAAAGGGATAGTAAACCACCCTTCCTGCCAGTGCGGAAAGCAACGGGTAACGTCCATCCTTCCTGTTTTTAAAGAACCCGATAATCTTCCTGATGGTTTCAAGTGATCCCCTGAGTGCCACCACTTCCTCAATCTCCGGGAATGTGCCCTCTATCCGCAGTTTCTCGAGGGTGGAATACGGATCATTGTAGTTGTCTGACGGAAACGGTTCTCCATATGAGAGAATCTGTTGAAACTCAGAGGTAAGGGCAAGCCTTCTCCTTATCTCCGCGGCAGTGAAGTCTACACCCATGGCTTCCACCCTCCTGGCACCTGAGTTACTGAGACAGTTGCCTGCCAGCAGTTCCCTAATTCGGTCAAAGCCGATTTTTGATTCGTATGTATCCGGATAGATCATCTGATGGTCACTTGAGCACAAAAGTAAAGTTAATTAATGTTAATGCCATACAGGTGTAAAATTTATGAATCTATATTTAATCCCGCTAACGGGAGATTATGAAACCATGTGAACTGCAGCCCTCCAGAGGGCATGATTTCTGAGCTTCATAAAAGTTCCGCCCTTTCAATGAAATATTAAATCGTTAACCTTATGAAAATTCGTTTTGAAAACCTGAGGATGATGCTTGTTGCGGCCATCCTGTTTTCGATGGTCAGTCCGGCAGTCTCGCAGGAGTCGGCAGTTGACCTTGAGATGGTTTACAAGATCAGGCAGGAAGGCCAGAGGAACTCTGACATTGAGAATCTTGCCTACCTCATGACCGACCTTGCCGGTCCGCGTCTTACAGGTTCTCCTGGTATTGACAGGGCGAATGAGTTTGCCAGGGCGAAACTGGCAGAGTATGGTTTCGCCAATGTCCGCATTGAGGAAGCAGGTGACTTCATTCGCGGCGGATGGGACTATACAAAGGCATATGCTGCCATGGTTTTCCCCTATTACAACAACTTTTCAGTCACCCCGGTAGCATGGACAGCAGGGACAAACGGTCTGATCAGGGGTGATGTGGTGCTTGTAGACATAAGGTCAGCTGATGACATTGAGAAATACCGTGGCAAGCTGAAAGGGAAGATCATAATGGCCCCCTCTGCAACCCAGTATGAGGTCAGTTTTAAGCCGCTGGCAAGCAGGCTGACCGATGAAGAGCTGAAAAACCTGGCCATGGCTGATGCCGGAGGCAGGCCTTCGCGCAGGGTTATGGGAGACTATATGGCCATGCGCGAACTCAGAAACAAGATTGTTGAGTTCCTCCGCTCTGAAGACATAATGATGATTATCAGCCAGGGGAGTGCATTCAATATCCCGAGGTCATCAGGTGCATCCTTTGACGGTAAGGGTGCTCCCCAGGTAAGTGAGATAAATATTCCCCTTGAGCCCTACGGCAGGATGGAGAGGATGCTCCGCAACGGCGAGAAGGTTGAAGTGGAGGCTGAAATAAAGGCTGAATTTATTCCCGGAAAGAAGGTCTTCAATGTCATTGCCGAGATTCCCGGAACCGATCCGAAGCTGAAGGACCAGGTGGTTCTTCTGGGTGCACATATTGACTCATGGCATGGAGGCACGGGCGCTGCGGACAATGCCTCGGGCTGTATTGTCATGATGGAGGCGCTGAGGATACTGAAGGCCACCGATGCCAGACCTCGCAGGACGATACGGATTGCTCTCTGGGGCGGCGAAGAACAGGGATTGCTCGGCTCACGCGGATATGTTTCGAAATATCTCTTTGACCGGGAAAAGAACGAGAAGAAACCCGGTTTTGATAAATTTTCTGTTTATTTCAACATGGACAACGGCACAGGCCGTTACCGCGGTGTCTACCTGCAGGAGAACAACCTCGCCAGGCCGCTGTTTGAAGAGTGGATGGTACCGGTTGAGGACATGGGATTCAACACCATCACCATCCGCAACACCGGAGGAACAGACCATCAGAGCTTTGACGGAGCAGGTCTCCCCGGCTTCCAGTTCATACAGGATGAGATTGAATATGGCCGCGGGTACCATACGCTGGCAGATACCCGTGAGCGTCTCCTGGTTCCGGATCTGAGACACAACGCAATAATAACCGCATGGCTTGCCTGGAATGCAGCTATGGATGATCAGCTCTTCCCCCGAAAGCCGGAGATGAAATCAACGCAGCAGAGGTCACCCTTCGGGTTCTGATACCTGATCAGGCCGGTCTTTCTTTCTGCACATCCTGCCGGTAAAGGTCTGCCTCACCATTTTATAGCCCGGTAAACGATTTTTTTTGTAGATTAGAGGTGGTTTAAACAGAAAGCTTTGGTTTTACTGCCTGAACAAGATCTCACATGCACCGTGCCAGAATACTTGAGATCCTTTACCATCCGGCCTTTATCAGCCTCATTTTATGGCTTGTGTTCATTTTCTCCATACCTCTTTCCTTTTCAAGATACCATATTAAGACAATATCACATGAGACTGTCGGTCCCTGCCTTTATATCATGTTCTCTGATCTTGATTCTGATGGAACAAGTGAGAAGATAACCTTCGACCTTTGTGATCAGGCCCAGACCAAAATCATGGTATATCATGGTGATAAGGTGATTGATCAGTATAATGTTGCCTATCAGCCATCCAACATTCAGTCAGTATATTTTGATGATTATAATGGTGACTCGCAGAAAGAAATCTATGTTTTTACAATTAATGATTCAACTATTTTTCTTAGCGTGCTTGATCCTGTGGGACTGGGAAAAGCTCTGGCTAATAACAGGGTGATTGATCAATGGGACAAAGCTTCACAAAGCATTGACAAACCAAATTTTACTCCTGTTGGTATGGTAACTGATCCCGGCTCTCTGAAAAAGGACCTGGTTTTCCTGGTCTCAACAGGCTTCAGCATCCAACCCAGGAACCTCTACCGTTACAATATCGACCTTGACTCACTTGTCAAATCACCGGAAAGTTATGCAACAATAGACCAATGCCTTATGGTAAACCAGCCAGGGAATTTGTCTGGTAATCTGTTTCTTCTCTCGGTGCAGTCTACCGGCAACACTGACAGTACAGTGGCATTTAGTGATATTTTCTCATGGTTGATGGTACTGGACACCGATCTTGAGTTCACTTTCACTCCGATAAAAGTCGGCAACTATCCGTCAAAACTGGTAACAATCCCCTTCACCTACCTGGGTAAAAGTGTCTACCTGGTTTTCTATGACTATTTCGGCTCAGATATCGGGAGATCAATGTTTTACATTTATGATGAAACCGGCAGTAAAATTACGGAGAAAGAACCGGAATACTACGATTCACAACACTCCTACATTTTCGGGAATAGGTCTGACGGAGGGCATACATTCTACTTTGTAAGAAACCGGGATGCCATTGTTGAGCAACTGGATATGTCATCGGATAAGACAAAAACATATACTCTGCCTCCGCTGGCAATGAGTAAACCTATAGTATCCCTGGATGCAGACATGGACGGTAACAATGAGTACATATTTATTGGAGGTGGATATAATTCTTTAGTTATTAGTCAAAGTGACTTCAGCAGTGCAATTGAATTCCCGCTGGGAGCTGAGGGGACAAATTTTCTGTTTTCGCAATTGTTTGTCCCGGGTAATAAGCCCATGATTCATCTTCAACTCGAGAGGAATTCATGGATACTCTTATATGAAAGGAATCCGCTTTATTATCTCAAAGGACCTCTGTTCATTGGGATATACTTAATTATATTCCTGTTTATCAGCATTATATACAGGATCCAAAGGTACCGTCTGGAGCTAAAGAAAGCCACAGAAAGAGAAATTGCCACTCTTCAGATGAAAGCGATCAGTAACCAGGTTGAGCCGCACTTTACCCTGAATGTTCTGAATGCAATAGGCGGCCTTTATCTGACTGAGGAAAACAGGGAGCAGGCAGATTATATTTTTAGCAGGTATGCATCACTTATAAGGCAGACTGTAATCACCTCGGACAAAATCATAATTCCACTCGAGGATGAACTTGAGTTCGTTAGGAATTACATCGACATAGAACGATTCAGGTCAGGCAACAGCTTTGACTATACCGTGAATATTGACCCCGGTGTTGACACCGGGATCAGTATCCCCAGGATGCTTATCTTCACCTTTGCCGAGAATGCCGTCAAGCACGGCCTCAGGAGGAGGACGGAAGGAGGATTGCTGGAAATCAGTGTCAGGCTGAACGGGGGTCATGTAATTGTCACGGTAGATGACAATGGTCCGGGGCTGGTCAGCGACGGCACATCCATGTCCGGAACAGGGAGAGGGCTCAAAATAGTCAGTGAGCTTACCGGTCTCTTTTACAGGCTGGAAAAAGTACGGATAACATATTCCATTGAAGACCTCAGTGGCCGCAACCAGTCAGAGACCGGAACGAGCGTCACCATCAGCATACCACCGGGAGGGAGTTGATAGATCATTTTTTCCTGCCGGATGTGCCTTATCAACTGTAAAGTTATTCATTCCGGTGAACCCTTTTCCTCAGCCCTCCCCGGTGAAGGGAGGGCTGAGGCGGGGTCAATTATTGCTTTATACCTTCCAGGTCAAACATAAAGGCAAACTCGAGGGCGGTGGTTTTAAGCCTTTCAAACCGGCCTGATGCACCGCCATGTCCTGCCGTCATGTTAACATCCATGATGAGGATATTGTCATCGGTCTTAATTTCGCGCAGTTTGGCAACCCACTTGGCGGGCTCCCAGTACTGCACCTGCGAATCCCAGTAACCGGTTGTGACAAGCATGTTGGGGTAAGGCTGTGCCTTAACCTGGTCATAGGGTGAGTATGAAAGCATATAGTCATAGTACTCCTGCTTGCGCGGGTCACCCCATTCGTCCCACTCGAAGGTTGTGAGAGGGATGGTGGCGTCAAGCATGGTGCTGACAACATCTACAAACGGAACCTGTGCTATGATACCGTTGTAGAGTGCAGGTTCCATGTTTGCTATAGCGCCCATAAGAAGTCCTCCTGCGCTGCCGCCCATGGCATAGAGATTCTCAGCCGAAGTGTATTTTTCATTAATCAGGAACCGTGCACAGTCGTTGAAATCGGTGAAGGTATTGATCTTCTTCAGAAGCTTGCCGTCCTCGTACCACTGGCGTCCCATTTCGCTGCCTCCCCTGACATGGGCGATGGCGTAAACGAAGCCCCTGTCAAGCAGGCTGACGATTGTGGAACGGAAAGAGGGATTGGTTGAAGACCCGTAGGAACCATATGCATAGAGGAGCATCGGAGCTTTTCCGTCCTGAACAAATCCCTTGCGGTATACCAGGGAGATGGGTACCTCGGTTCCGTCGGCGGCAGTGGCCCAGAGTCGTTTCGACTCATAATTGCCCTTATCGAAACCGCCCAGTACGCTGTCCTGCTTCAGGAGTGTCTTTGTCCTGGAAGCCATGTCATAGTCATATACTGAATTGGGTGTGGTGAGAGAGGAGTAGCTGTATCGAAGCAGCGTGGTATTAGCATTCGGATTGACGCTTATGCCTGCTGTGTAGGTCTCCTCGCCAAAATCGAGAAAATGTTCTGACCAGTCTGAAAGGCTGATAATCTTCATGTTGGTAAGGCCCCTGATACGTTCATCGGTAACCAGGTAATTATCAAATATTTCAAAGTTTTCAAGCAAAACGTCAGGGCGGTGAGGAATTACCTCCTTCCATGATGCCATGCCGGTTTTGTTTTCCGGGCATGACATCAGCTTGAAGTTTTTCGCACCATCGGCATTGGTATGTATATAGAATGTTCCGTTAAGGTGTTCAATTGAATAGAGGTGGTCAACTTTTCTGGGTTCGAAAACCTTTGCTCCTGCTTCGGGGTTGGCAGCATCTATCAGCCGCACCTCCGAGGTAAGGGTCTGAGTCGATACGACGGTGATATATTTCTTGCTCTTTGTCTTGCCAAGATGAACGGCGAAAGTCTCGTCATCCTCATTGTATACTACCTTATCTTCAGAAGCCGGAGTACCAAGAACATGCATCTTTACCGTTGCAGCCCTGAGAGTTTCAGGGTCTTTGCTGACATAGAAGAGAGTCTTGTTGTCACCGGCCCAGACACTCTGTCCGGTAGTGTTGATGATATTGTCAGGAAGGAGCTCACCGTCGTTCAGGTCCTTGACATGCAGAGTATACTGCCTGCGGCTGACATGGTCTACGCCATATGCCAGGAGGTTGTTGTCAGGGGATACTGCTGCGCCGCCCACGCCTGTGTATTCATGCCCTTCGGCGAGCAGGTTGACGTCAAGCATCACCACCGGCTGTTCTGTACCCTCTTTTCTCCTGTAGAGGACCGGGTATTCCTTGCCGGGAAAGTATTTCGTATTGTACCAGTAACCATTGTCAAGGTAGGGAACAGTCTCATCGTCCTGTTTGATTCTTCCGGTTAGCTCTTCGAAGAGTTTCTGCTGAAACTCCTCTGTGTGTTTCATCATTGCATCAGCGTAGTCATTCTCCGCATTGAGATAAGCTAACACTTTAACTGTCTGCGAGTCCGGTGTCTCAGCGTTCTTCTGGTCATCGCTCAGGCGCATCCAGAAATAGTTGTCAACCCGTTCGTTGCCGTTACTTTCGACGACAAACGGAATTTTTTCAGCCACGGGGGGCTGGGGTTTCTTGCCGCATGAGGTAATGGCCAGGGCCACCGCGGCAGAGAGAAGGATTAAGGTTCTTTTCATGAATTGTTTATTAAGAGTTGTAAAGTTATCATATTCCGAATATCATTCATCCTTCAGGGAGTAGCCTGTTTTTCCCCCTTCATTGACAGCTGTATTCTTTTCCTGGCAAGATCAACGCTGAGCACCCGCACTGTTACATGTTGGTGCAGTTTCACAACCTTGGCCGGATCATCAACGTAACGGTCAGCCATCTGAGACACATGCACCAGGCCGTCCTGCTTGACGCCGATATCCACAAACGCTCCAAACTTGGTGATATTGGTCACTATGCCCGGCACGATCATGCCCTCCTTCAAATCCTCCAGCGAGTGAATATCCGCAAAGCTGAACTCCTGTATTGCAGATCGGGGATCACGTCCCGGTCTGGCCAGTTCCTGCATGATATCCTTAAGTGTCGGAAGCCCTGCCTCAGGGGAAACATACTTTTCTATTCTTATTGTTTTTCTTTTATTCTCATCCTTAATCAGATCCGCGACGGAGCAACCCAGGTCAGAGGCCATTCTTTCAACAATATGATAGCTTTCAGGGTGTACGGCCGATGCGTCAAGCGGGTTGGCTGCTCCGCGTATCCTGAGGAATCCTGCTGCCTGTTCGAAAGCCTTTTCGCCCATCCGTTTTACTTTCATCAGGTCGGCCCGTGAGCGGAAGGGACCCTTTTCAGAGCGATGATCAACTATGTTCTGTGCCATTTTGGGTCCTATGCCCGAGACATAAGTCAGCAGGTGAGGGCTGGCGGTGTTTACCTCCACACCCACCGCATTGACGCATGACATCACCACCTCGTCGAGGCTGGCCTGAAGACGGGTCTGGTCGACATCATGCTGGTACTGTCCCACCCCTATTGATTTGGGATCGATCTTCACCAGTTCAGCCAGGGGGTCCATCAGACGGCGGCCAATTGAGACCGCCCCACGTACTGTCACATCATGGTCGGGAAATTCATCTCGTGCTGTCTTTGACGCTGAGTAGACCGAGGCTCCTGCCTCACTCACCACGAAGACCTTTATCCCTGAATCGGCCGGAAGGTATGCACGGACGAACTGTTCCGTCTCGCGGCTTGCAGTGCCGTTGCCTATAGCAACAGCCTCAATGCTGAATTTGTCGATTAGCGACAGCATCCTGCTAACGCTTCGTGCCGTCTCATTCTGAGGCGGATGCGGATAGATGACGTCATGATGCAGCAATGCACCCTGCCTGTCGAGACAAACAATCTTGCATCCGGTCCGTTGTCCGGGGTCAATGCCCATAACACTCTTTTCTCCCAACGGAGGGGCAAGCAGCAATTGCCGCAGGTTCCCGGCAAAAACGCCAATAGCCTCTTCATCGGCCTTATCCTTTGATGTCTTCCTGAACTCAGTCTCCATTGAAGGTGCCAGCAGCCTGCTCCAGCTGTCAGCCACAGCCTCCATAACCTGGCGGGCAGCTCCGTTGTCTGCCTTTACGAACTGTTTCTCAACAAGGCTCCGTGCCTCCTCCTCTGAAGGCATTATCGTCAGTCGCAGAAAGCCCTCCTCCTCCCCGCGTCTCATTGCAAGCAACCTGTGTGACGGACAGCGGCGGAGCGGTTCTGTCCAGTCGAAGTAATCACTGAACTTGACCCCCTCCTGCTCCTTTCCCTTAATTACTTTTGAGATGATGACAGCGTCACGTTCATAGAGGCGTCTGAGTGATCCGCGAACCTGTTCGTTCTCACTGACCATCTCGGCAATGATGTCACGGGCCCCTGCCAGTGCCACCTCCGGCGTTTCTGCTTCATCGGTTACATATTTACCGGCCTCTGTCTCCGGATCACCCTGTTTCTGTGCCAGGAGCCAGAGTGCCAGTGGTTCAAGCCCTTTCTCCCGTGCAACGGAAGCGCGTGTCTTTCGCTTAGGCCTGTACGGGAGGTAAATATCCTCAAGCTGTGACAACGTGAGAGCGGCATTGATCTTCGAAAGAAGTTCAGGGGTCATTTTCTCCTGTTCCACGATCGATTTGATTATCGCCTCCCTTCTCTTCTCAAGCTCCTTCAGCCTGTCATATTCATCGCGGATCTCAGCAATCTGAATCTCATTCAGGCTCCCTGTGACCTCCTTGCGATACCGGCTGATAAAGGGGATTGTGGCTCCGTCATCAAGCAGCCGTAACGTATTCTCAACCTGCCAGTCATGCAGTTGCAGTTTCCGGGCTATTGTACTGATATGTGCCGAAGGTTCCATGGATGTCACTTAAAATGAAAGATAAGAACAGTCACAAAATTATAAAGGTCCATAACATTCATTCAGTAAGCAGAGTACAAACAATCAGGAAATCAAAAGGGTCCTGACCGGTAGCTCTGAATAATTGATGTGTAACAGTCATCCTGTATTAAGTATCAATCACGTTATTCAATGTAAAGGACCAGTCCCTTGAGGTATTCGCTCTCGGGGTGGTAGATATTTACGGGATGGTCTGGCGGCTGCCCGGTCTGATGCAGTATCCTCACTTTGCGTCCGGTATTGGCTGCTGCCACGAAGACCGAGCGGCGGAAGTCATCACGACTCACAACCTGGGAGCAGGAGAATGTAAAAAGTATCCCGCCCGGTTTGATTTTCTGAATGGCCATGGCATTCAGTCTTCGGTAGCCCTGAAGTGCCTGGTTAAGAGCAGTCTGATGCTTGGCGAAGGCCGGAGGATCAAGAATTATGAGGTCATATTCGCGGTCCATTCCGGACAGAAAACCGAAGGCATCGGTGGTGAAAGCGCTGTGCCGAGGGTCATTGCCGAAATTGAGCTTTATATTTTCAACCGCGAGAGCCGTGGCCACCGCGGAGCTGTCAACGGTATGCACCAGGCTGGCGTTGCTCATGGCATATACGGAGAAGCCTCCTGTATAGCCGAACATATTCAGCACATTCCTGCCGTGGCTGTATTGGCGTACCAGGCTGCGGCTGTCGCGCTGGTCAATAAAGAAACCTGTCTTCTGGCCCTTCTCCCAGTCGACCCTGAATTTGAAGCCGTTCTCAGTGACAACTGATCCTGCCTCACCATTGCCGCCAAAAAGATATCCGTTTGACGGTTTAAGCTTCGCCATGAACGGAAGTGTCCCCTCGCTCTTGTCGTAGACTGCGGTAACCAGTCCT
>CAYYEH010000031.1:0-3446 GCA_964470815.1 uncultured Rikenella sp. | reverse complement strand
GGGTGGTATCTTCTGACAGACTGTTCTTTTCCTTTTTTCAGGATGACGGTTGAAATGGCAGCTTCTGCAGCCTGACCGTAATTGCCGGCGGCTGCGGCGGCGGTGCCTGACGTGGCAGTGGCTCCGGCTGCGGCAGCGCCGGTCTCTTCACGTCGGTGTGCTCCGCCATCGCTGTCGCCCGCGGTTCTGCTTCCGGCAGTCTTGCCTTTGCTGGCTCTGCCAGTCATATTATCATTGTTCCGGGGCATAGATGGTCAGGGTTTTTGGTGTATATCCTTTCCATTGAGGGCAAGGTATATTCGGCGGCACACCCACGCATCGGTGGCAGCGTACAGCTGTTGCGGCCCGGTAAGCTCCGGCGCCTCCCAGTTAGATACCTGCTGAGATTTGGAAATTGAATAGCCAAGTACAATGGCAGTAAGCTTTTTAAGGCCCAGTTCCCTTATGCCATGGTCAGAAACCATGGTCTGGAGATCTGTGAATCCGTGCGGCTCGAAGTGTGTCAGTGTCCGGAGTGCCTTAAGGTCATCCCTTATGGCCACCCCGGTCTTGATGACGTCCCGGTCAGACAGGAGCCCTGCCAGTTCGGTTGGCAACCCGATCATATTCAGCCTGAACAGCCACGCCCTGTCCGCATCTGCCAGCTGGAGCAATGCCACCTGGTATCTCCTCCCCTTTTTGAATGACGGCCTGGTTTCGGTATCAAAACCAAGCACAGCCGGTTTGCCCATTTCTGCCATCGCCCGGTAGAACTTATCCATATTGTCAACCAGGGTTACTTTTCCTTCAAACTGCAGGAGCGGTAACTGCCTCAGTTCTTCATCCGTTATGCTTTCATTAAATTGTCTCGTCTTCATCCCCGCGTTCATTGTCATCACTGCCCTCTGCCTCTGAATAGAGTACTGCATGGATCGCAGAAAGGAGGTTCAGCAGCTTCTTTCCCCAGAACTCCTCGAAGTTCATCAGTACCTCCCATACGGCGTCATTCATAACCTCCTCATTCCCGCTGCGGTAGCTGACGATGAAATCCTTCAGATCCTGGTAGATGTCTGAAAGGTTCTCCGCAATGCTTCCCGTGTAGAGGCCGTCAGCAGGGTCACCGGCTGCAACTATGACCGGAAAGGGGTCATTGTTACCCGTCTTTGTGAGCAGGTTATCATGCATTCTCGTCCAGTCAAACTCAGTCACGGTCTTTTCGTTGGGTGCTTCAAGCACAGGTTCCAGCATCGGGAGAAGCGAAGCCCTGAGGTAAATGAACGGCAGCAGCCGCTGCATCACCTTCATTATCTCGATGCCGCTGATATCCTTTGTCGATTCAAGGTATTTGCAGTACTCGTTTGCCGAGGCTGCGAACTCAATCACCTGTCTGGAATAAATGACCTTTTCCTCTTTTTCCATTCTTTCAAAAACAATGTGACAAAAGTATTCATTTCAGCCTTAAAAACAGGGTAATGTTGATAAAAGGGGATATGTCACCTTTTCCAGGTGAGCCTGTGTTCATCATTGTAGACCAGCTTTTCATGGTCGAGAAGCCATCTTATGACCCTGACGGTTTTCTCACGGGGGAGTTCCATCTGTGCCTCCAGTTCTTCCGGTCTCAGAGGGGTTTCCGCAACCAGTTCCTTTATTTTTTCTATTATGATGTCAAATTCGTACTTGCTCAGCTCAAGTTCATTCCTCTCCTGGCATGTGTCGCACAGTCCGCATCGCGGAGACTCCTCTCCGAAGTAGGCAGTCAGGAAAGCAGGACGGCAGCGGGTTTTATTATCTGCATACTCAGAGATTTTCTCAACACGTTCGATATAATTCTCCTTTACCCTTAGGTAAACCTCCGGTGAGATACGAAGGTGGCTTCGGTCAAGTCTCTCCTCGGTGAATATCACCAGCGGGCTTTTCTTGCCTGGGATAAAGTGTATTATCCCCTGCGATGAGAGCCTCAGCAGGTACTGGTAGATTGCTTCGCGTGTGAGCCCTGACTTTGCGGCGAGGTTCTCCTCGTTTACCGGAACGAATTCTGAAAACATTCCGCTGTATGTGCGGAGCAACAGCTTTATAAACCTGTCATATTCCTCGTTGGCCACCTGAAACTTGTAGAGGTCATCCCTGCTGACGATGAAGTGTACCCGGGATGGGTTGTTGATTTCATCGGTAAACTCAAGGTATCCCTCCTTCTGGAGGAAGTTAAGGCTGTTATATGTCTCGGTTACGGAGAACCGGAATGCTGTGACGAACTTCCACAGGTCAAAGTCATGTACGCTGTTTTTTCCAGATCCTACGGGCAGTTGGTAAAAGTTGCCAATAGCCTCATAAACATCCTTAATTCTTTCCACCGGTGGAAATTTCATCCGGACTGAATCAGCCAGTTTTCTTTTTTCATCCTGTGACCAGAGGAGCACTGCGAACGATGGTTTCCCGTCGCGTCCTGCGCGTCCCGACTCCTGGTAGTATGCCTCAATGGAGTCAGGGCAGTCCCAGTGTATGACAAAGCGGACGTCGGCCTTGTCTATCCCCATCCCGAAGGCGTTTGTGGCAACAATCACCCTTGTTTCTCCGGTGCTCCATGATATCTGTTTCCTGTCACGCATCTCCTGTGGCAGGCCGGCGTGGTAGAAGTCGGCCCTGATCTGGTTTGTGACCAGCAGTTCCGCAATCTCCTTTGAACGTTTTCTGCTGCTGACATAGATGATTCCGCTTCCCTGTTCCTTTTTCAGGCTTCGGAGAACATATGCGCTTTTGTCCTCAACCTCCCTGACAATGTAAGTGATATTTGACCGTCTGAAGCTGGTCTTCAGCACCTTCGGTTCCTTCATCCTGAGGCGTGAAATGATGTCATCAACCACGCGGGGAGTTGCAGTGGCTGTCAGGGCCATGAAAGGGACCTCCTCGTTCATCATATCCCTTATCTCCGCGATATGGAGGTAAGAAGGCCTGAAGTCATATCCCCACTGCGAGATGCAGTGTGCTTCGTCAACTGCCACAAGGGTGAAGTTGAACCGGGGAAGGCGGGCCCGGAATAGCGGGGTCTGGAGCCTCTCGGGACTGACGTACAGTAAGCGGTATTCACCGTACAGGCAGTTGTCAAGTGAAATCTCCACCTCTTCGCGGGTCATCCCGCTATGGATAGCCATAGCCTTGATATTCATTGTCTTCAGCCTTGCCACCTGGTCTTTCATCAGGGCAATCAGGGGGGTTATGACAAGACAGAGGCCTTCCGCGGCAACGGGAGGGACCTGGTAAGTAACTGATTTACCCCCGCCGGTGGGAAGAAGTCCCACCACATCCTTTCCGGAGACCACTGATTCAATGATCTCCTCCTGCATCGGCCTGAAGGAAGTGAATCCCCAGTACCGGGCCAGTGTCTCCCTGTAAATGTCCGGCAGCATCGGTTTTGCGGGCTGTTTAATACAAATTTAATAACTCAATCGTACTTTTAACCTTTTATTGAC
>CAYYEH010000030.1:0-29034 GCA_964470815.1 uncultured Rikenella sp. | reverse complement strand
TGGACCTGTTCGTGCTGCTGCTCACCTTCTTCATTCTGACAGCAACATTCAGGCCCACGGAAACGGCTCCTGTTGATACACCTTTTTCTGTATCGGAAAAACCTATGATGGACGCCAACGTTATGACGGTGCTCATCGCAAAGGATAACCGCATATTCTTCAATGTTGACAACGGACCGGACACAATTCTTAAATTCCGTCCGAAAATCCTTGCCGAAATGGGCAAAAGGTACAACATTGAGTTTACTGACGAAGAGCTCCGGCTCTTCGAAAGAACCGGAACCTCCGTGGGTGTGCCGATACAGGATATGAAAACTTACCTTTCTCTGAAAGAAACGGATGACAAAATCGCACTTGAAAAAGGTGTTCCGATTGACTCACTGGACAATCAGCTGGCATTGTGGATACTCTTCGCCCGCCAGATCAACCCGGCAGTCCAGACACTCATCAAGGGCGATGCAGACGTGGATTTCCCAATCGTAAAGGAAGTACTTGATATATTGCAGGATAAGAATGTGAACAGGTTCAACCTGATCACCAATCTTAGAGCTGTTGAAGTTACTGACACAGAGATAACAGAATAAGAGATGGCAGATATACAAGTAGAGGAAAAAAGCAGAGGCGGTAAGAAAAAACCAAAAAAAGGTGACGCCCGAGTGGATATGACGCCGATGGTGGACCTCATGAGTCTGCTCATCACGTTCTTTATGCTCACAGCAGCTTTCAGCAAACCGAAGGTCATGGAGATCGTTCTTCCTGAAAAACTCAAGAAGGATGAAAAAGTTGAACCTCCCAAAATCGCTGAAAGCCGTACTCTCAATATCATCCTCGGTCCGGAAGACAAGGTCTACTGGTACCCCGGCAAAGCCGACCCGGATGTTACAATACTCCAGGAAACAGACTTCAGCGCAGAAGGCATCCGCAGTGTACTGCTTGAAAGAAACAGGGCACTGTTCCGCAAGATCGACCAGTTTGAAAAAGATGTTATCTCAGGTAAAATCGAAATCAGACAGGATTCAATGCGATCTGCCATAAGTCAGCTGAAGAAGGATGATGATACAGGGCCTATCGTTCTTATCAAAGCCTACAAGACATCAAAATACAAGAACTTCGTCGACATCATCGATGAAATGTCTATCGTGGGTATCGCCCGCTATACATTTACTGACATAGACTGGATTGAAGAAAAACTGGTAGTTGACGCCATCAACAGGGCTGCAGCTACTGCTTCAGGATCAGCACAATAGGAGGATACGCCATGGCAAATGAAAAGAAACGTTACCCAAGCTTCGATGACATAGTATTCGAAGGCAGGAATAAGGAATACGGCGCCTATGAAATCCGGAAAAAATATTCAAGGACTATGGCCTTGTCTATCATCGCCGGTATTGTAATAGTGCTTACAGCCGCTATTGTACCTTATATAAAGGCCAAGAATATTGCTCAGATAAAGCAGAGGGATGCCAATGAGGTTATAGCCGAGATGGCTAATGACATCAATCAGGAAGCGGCAGCTCCTCCACCTCCTCCCCCGCCCCCACCGCCTACAGAACAGCAGACAGTGGTAAAATATGTGGCGCCTGTAATCGTTGACTCCATCAAACCCGAGGAAGCAACCCAGTTTATGACTGCAGACGACGTGGTTGAAACGGTTGTTGATGCCGAGGTAGTGGAAGTGATAGAACAGGTACAGGAAGAGGTACAGGAAGAGGCTCCGCAGGAAGTGTTCGTGGTGGTTGAAGAGATGCCGTCATTCCCGGGAGGGGATACCGAACTCTTCAGGTTCATCTATGACAACATCAAGTATCCCGAAATTGCCAAGGAAAACAACATCCAGGGCAAGGTGATACTTCGCTTCTGCGTGACATACAAGGGCACTGTCGACCAGGTTTCTGTGGTCAGGGGTGTTGATCCTGCCCTCGACGAAGAGGCCATCAGGGTCATCAAAATGCTCCCGCTCTGGAAACCGGGCAAACAGGGCGGTAAGCCCGTGAACGTCTGGTACAGCGTACCTATCAGCTTCCAGCTCAAGTAGAAGCATTGTCCAGATATTAAAAAAAGGTGTCTCACACGGGACACCTTTTTTTTCTTACCTTGAAAGCATCCTCTCTATGTACCCCTCAGCCAGGGGAGTCTTATCAATTGAGAGGCCGCTGACCACTATCAGCCTTCCACCCTTCCTGGCCATGTGGATCACACCGTTGAATCCGTCTTCAAACGCATATTTAAAAACCTCCTCATCTGCTGACCATGCATCACCCGCAAGACCTGCTGCCATGGCAACCGCCTCAGACGGGTCATCCGGACTGAAAAGATAGATGTCAAACCGGTCACCGTCAACTTCGTAAGATGCCCTGAAAGCGCCCCTGAGAAACTCATGACCCAGAACGCTCTCCAGCAGGTAGGTCTCCTCGTTCCTGAGCAACCCATCTGCAGGGAAGAGCTGCAAAAGGGAAGGGAATTCATTTCTGCCGCTGATATTCGAGGCAATTAGCCGGGCCAGTTCAAGCATGCCCTCATTTACCTTTTTTGATCCGGCATGGCTCATTATCTTTACATAGTACCGGTCCTTGTAAAAGTGGACAGCTCCCTCCTCATTGTAACCCTGCACCCCCACCTGGATGAAAGCATACCCTGGGGAGCGCTCCATTGAGTACATCCCGAAAGCCCTGGCGTCATCACCGAAACGGTAAATCTCAGCCTTGATGCTGTTCTTTCCCTTTACGTACTCCCTTATGTTCAGGTCAATAAAACCGAGCATGAGATAAGCATCGGCTGCCCCGTTAATATAATTCCACAGATCATCAGGCGTGTAAACCGGATAATCATCGATGATCCTGTAACTCTTCAGTTCAGGAAAAAGCTGCTGGCTCTTCAGTCCGGTTACCGCGAACGCCACAAATGCCATGGTTAAAAGATATCTGCCCGCCATTCCCTCAATTTATTATGCAATCAGTTCATATGGAACATTCACCAGCCTTGAAATGTCAGAGATCTTGTCCTTCAGGTCAAAGCCCCTGACGCAGCTGGTTTTGCAGGAATCGCACGCAGAGCAAGGATCAGCCTTCACTGCTGTCTCGCTGAGAAGCTCCGAAGCCATAGCAGCATTCCGGTAACCGTATGCGTACATATAGGCTCTCATCAGTTCAGGAATCGGCAGATTATTCGGACACCCGGGAACACAGTTGCTGCAGGCGTTGCAGTAAAGTCCCGGAATTGCAGAATCTGCTGTGAGCTCTGACTTCTCCTGCTCTGTCAGGGCAATATCCTTCATTACCATGAGGTCCGTCTCCAACTGGTCAAATGCAGTTATGCCAGGTATAGTCGTATGAACATTCGGATTGGAGATGACCCACCGCAGTGCCGCCTGTGCATTGACAGGCTTTGTTCTCTCCCTGTCGAGCCAACCTCCTGCCATGGTCTTCATGGCCACAACACCCATGCCTGCCGATGCAGCCTTTTCAATGGCACTGCTTAATTCCGCTAGAGATGTATGGCGGTAGTTGTACGAGGTAAGCACCACATCCCAGATCCCGTCTTCAGCCATTGTATTTATCACCAGGGCCTCATTCTTGTGGGTTGATATCCCGATAAACCTTACCTTGCCCTGTTTTTTAAGGTCGAGCATCGCCCTGACAATCTCCTTATGCCTCACCATCTCCACACTCTCTGCGGAGTGCATATAAAGAATGTCGACATAATCCATCTTCAGTCTGCTCAGACTCAGATTGAACATCGAAAGGAAGCTTTCAGCAGTAGTATCCTTGGATGGGAGGCCTGTACGGGAGTCCACCCCTGCCGGTTTGACTTTCGTGGCGAGTACAAATGATTCACGCGGGAGGGTGCTGAAGTAGTTTCCGAGCATCTCCTCATTCCTGCCATTCATATAACCGTGAGCCGTGTCAAACATTTTCATGCCCCCTTCATATGCAGCCCTGACAAGCGAAGGATTGTCAGATCTCATCACTCCGAAGCTGACAACTGGCAGTTTAAGGCCCGTTTTACCCAAAGTCCTGTATACTATCTCTCCCTCTCCATGCCTGCCACTGGCAGCCAGCGCGCTGCTGCCGAGAACAGTTATGCCGGCTGCCCCTGCTATGCCGGATCTGAAAAATGCTCTGCGTTTCATTCGGTACGAATTGTGTTGCTTGTGATTACTTTACAATTTTCTCTTAACGGAATGTTGATAAATACCCGGTGAAGCCCCCCGCCGGGAAGGTGATAATGAGCCAATATACAAATATTTTATCTTATTTTCGTGTAGCTGTCCCGCAGCATAAAATCAGGCAAATAATGGGGCGATATATCCACAACCTGATCTCAGGCGGCGAAGGGTTGAACCTTGACTTCAAATACTGCATTTCTGACCCGCAGAAGATCGCACGAACACTCTCAGCATTTTCAAATACCGCCGGAGGAAAGCTGCTCATCGGCGTGCGGGATAATGGTTCCCTGGCGGGTGTCAGATCAGATGAGGAATACTACATGATTGATGCTGCCGCAAGGCTGCACTGTGACCCTGAGGTATCTGTCAGGACCCGGACACATACCATAAACGGAAAAACCATTCTTGAGGTGGAAGTGCCGAAAAGCCACATCATCCCGGTTAAGGCAAAGGATGAACATGGAAAATGGAAAGCCTATTTCAGGCAGAATGATCAGAATTTCATGGCTGACAAGGTAATACTCCAGGTTTGGCGACGCAGCGGCAAGGCCCGCGGACTGCTCCTCCGCTTCGAAGAGACTGAAAACATGCTCCTTAACCATCTCAGGGGTGGGTCAGTTATAACCGTGGGAGAATTCCGGAAAATGGCAGGGATAAATTCACGCCGGGCCGAAAAGATACTTACCGATTTTATTCTGTGCGGACTGATTAAATATGAGGCAAATGAGAAAGGGATCTTTTACCGACTGAGCGATAATTTTGAATCCGGCGGTTAAAGGTTCCTATTCAATCCTGATGCCTATCATCATAATGTCATCCGTCTGGGGTGATTTTCCCATCCATGTGACAAGCCGCTCCTCAAGTATCTCCTTTTGCTTGCTCATATGAAAATTCTGAATGTCAAGGATCAGCCGCCTCATATTCTTCTTGAGAAATTTCTTCCCGGTGGCTCCGTTGAACTGATCTGAATAACCGTCAGTGAAAAGATAGTATGATGATTCCTTTTCGAGTTTCCACCTGTGCTGGGTAAAGACATGGTCTTCATTCAGGTGCATTCCCAAAGGAATCCTGTCACCATAGACTGTCTCAAGAAGGTACTTCCCGCTTACCATAGTCCCCTCATTTGGCTTGAACTCACCATTATTCCATCTCGCCCGTTCATGGTCACTCATCTCCCGAACCCTGAAGCATTGTGACGCAGCTCCGGAAAACTCAACGGTGTTTACCGACCGGTCAATGGTCAGCAGCGAGATATCAATCCCTTCCTGTCGGATATCGGTGGCTGGCATTTTGTTGAAAGTCTCCGACAATCTCCTGCGGAATTCATGCAACATCTCAGATGTAGAGATTGTCCCCGAGTCAGCCGCAATATCATCCAGGAAACATAGCGCTGTGATTGTCCTGAATAATGATGTCACACTATGTCCGGTACAATCACCAACGGCCATGGTTAATCTTTCACCATCTTTCACCATCCAGAAGAAATCACCGCTGACCGCCCCCTTTGGCCTGTTCAGAATGAAACTGCCAGGGATTGCCTTTGACAGTTTCTCTTCTGATGGAATCACTGCCTGTTGAACAACTCCGGCATATTTCTCCATCTCGGTTATCTCACTTTTACCCCTGGCGGCTGCTTCATTCCTTTGCCTGAGCAGACTCTCCAGCCTCCTTTTTCTTGCTCCCAGCCTCCTGACAAGATCGCGGGTAAGCATGAAGAGAAGCCAGGCTGTGACAGCCGAATATGCCAGGATCGCCAACACGGATCTGTACCATGGCTTTGAAACAGAGAATGAAAAAACAAGTTCCTCTCCTTCCAGACCTGTAATAGTCTTTGCCCTCAGAACAAAACGGTATTCGCCGGAAGGCAGGTTGGTATAATCCCTGTAATTCCGTTTTTCCCATCCGGACCATTCTTCATTGAAGCCTACAAGTCTGTGCCGGTACTCCGTTTCGTCCTCTTCAACGTACGACGTTGTGGCCCACCTGAAAGTAATATTGTTCTCCCGGTGTGAAAGTACTATCGCCGGCAACGCAGGCTGGAGAGGCGAAGGGATTCTTACCCCATCCGGGCTGATGGTGTAAAAGGCACCATCCATGATGACGTTATCCCTTCCCGAGATTATCTGCGTAAAAACGGTCCTGAAGGATCCATACCTGAATGCCAGCTTCGACTTATCAAGTACGAAAAGGCTCTGTCCTTTTGAGAGCCATATGGTGCCGTCAGCAAACGCTATTCCTGCAGTGGCAATATCCGGAAGGAAATCAAACTGTCGCCTGAAGACCACATGCCCCTGCCTTGTGTTGGTTACCAGTGCATCAAAATTCCGCACATCATAACCTGAAAGAATGATCTCACCTTCAGGAGCAACTGATATCATATTGATGCTGACATCATCAAAGCTGTCTCCCACCAGTTCATGATCCCTTACAAACGAACTGCTTTCCGGGTTGTACCTGTAAATCCCACGGCCGGTGCACAGGTAGAGGATTTCATTAATTATTGTGATACTGTTGAGGGTATCACAACCCAGACCCTGTTCCCTGCCAAACCGGAAGAAGGTTGTATCATGAGGTTCACAGTTCATCCTGAGAAGGGCGGAGGGATTCCCGGTCATGATCCACCATTCGCCGGGAGCCGATTGCTCTATATCCCTGACCGTTCCGGCAAATTTTCCGGCGATGGTGTGGGTTACAATCCATTCATATCCGTCATACTTCAGCGTTCTGACAATTCCGTTTCCGGAACCGGCAACCAATACATCCCTGTTTTCACCCGCCTCCCTGACGGCTGAGAAGGCAATTCCCGGAAGAAAATGATCCAGGTCTCCTTCGTTATCTGCCTGAAGTAACCCGTTTGCGGTTGCTGCAACCAGCACATCGCCGTCAGAAGTCCAGGTATTGATCATTGCATTTACACTGACATTATGGCCTCCGGCTCTTCTGAACCGCCGGGTGCCTGAAGCATCTGTGTAATTTACATAGAGCCCGTTGTCAGTCCCTGCATAGACTGAACCCGCATGCCCTGTTATGGTACCGGCCACAGAAATCAAACCTGATTCCTGGCTGAATTCAGATGCAGGAAGGGAAACAAATGCCCTGTTAATGAAACCCTGTGTACAAAACCAGAGCTGGGAGTTGGACTTATAGTCACAGTACATCGCCGTGACCGATGATTCCCTCAGGGCTGTTGTCCGTTCAGATATGTGCTGGACCAGTGTTCCGTCACGGCTGAAGATACTGATCCCTCCCCTGCCCTGAAACCCGGCAGCTATCATATTGCCGGGGATCAATGCGAGGTCAGCCAGTGACCCGTTCTTCATGAGGGATGCTGCTGCCCTGTCAGAGAAACGCTGATTGAGGGCTCCGGTCCTTATATTGAAGAGCATCAGCTCCTTGCCTGATGCGCCTATAAGAAGGTTATCCCTGTCATACGGGATGAGCTTCACAAAGCGGGCAGGAGCCATTGATTCTCCCCCGGTAATCCGGTCTACCCTGCCGTCACTGTACGCAAAAATACCCTCCCTGTCATCGGCTATTATTATCCTGTCGTCAAAGGCAACAATTACTGATATATTACTTAATCCATATTCCTTTTCCATATCGGTCACCAATACCGAATCATCATCCCTGCCCAGGCTGTACAATCGCCTGCCGTCAGTAAAAAATACCGAGTTGCTGTCCGCAGCCGATCCCCTTATGATGCCAATTGAAGATGCTATAAGCGAATCCCCTGTTCTGGATGCCATCGACAGGTAGGTCATCCTTCCGGCATCGTCAGGCTGCAGTATGCCAAAATCGTTTTTCCCTCCGGCGAACACAATGCCCCTGGCATCAGTAACGAGCGATGTCACTGCTGTCGTCCCCGGGGTTCTTATCAATCCCCACCTGCTTCCGTCATATGTTACAATTCCGCCGGCTTCATTGCCAAAATACATCACCCCGCTGTGATCCATGGTAATGCAGAGATTCCGGAGCTCTCCCGGCGTCTGGGCAGCATCAAACCAGCCAATTAACGGGGTACCATACCGGTTGACCTGTGAATTGACTGTTAATGAATATATTAAAAGGAATACTACCAGTTGAAGCCCCTTCTTCATTCCCTGAACAATTACCCCAATTTAAGGTTAAATATACGAATTCAATTTATATAACGGCCCGGATAACCTTCGGCATATAAATTGAGGTAATTTTTAATTATATTGGCTTCGTATATTCAGGTAATGAGGGTAACCAAGAGGGCAACCGCACTGCTGGCAGCGGCATTGATGCTGCTTAACCTGCCCGATGCAGATTCGCAGGCCTATGCCGGACGATCGGCAGACGATAAAACCGACGGAATTATACTGCGACGGCCCTCTTCGGTCAATTACCACCCTGAAGACCACAGATTCCTTGAGATAAATGATCCTACCGGTCAGTATATCAGGATAATGCTTCCAGGGCATCACCTGACGCAGGAGGCAGGAAAACCCGAGTTGCCGGTCTGGAGCAGGCTGGTGGAAGTACCTGATGGCATGGACCTGGTTGTGTCTCTCTCCGATGTAGTCTCCGAAAGAATCAGGTTTGAAGATCACGGTGCTCCGGGGGCTGAACTCTTCCCGGCACAGCCGGCAAGGACAAAAAACCAGTCTGTCCAGGATAAAATCACTCTCAAGGACCGGAAGACATATGAAGCCAGGGAAATCCTGATGCATGACACGGTCGTAGTGACACACGAGGGTATCTTCAGGGGTCGAAGACTTGCAAATGTTGCAGTCTATCCTGCATTCTACAACCCTGCAGGAAAATATGTTGAACTCATCACTTCGATGAAACTCAACATTGACTATCAGCCTTCTGCAACCAAGGGTGGGGAAGAGGTTGCAGATACCTTCAACAAGGGGGGATATTCCTCTGATTCATATATTACCGGCTACACTGACAGGCCGGTGCATATGATCATTGTCACTGACTCTCTCTTCAGAAAACATCTCGAACCGCTGGTGAAATGGAAAATGCTCAGGGGCATAGAGTCCACGGTAATACTCAAGGGCCCGGGACCGGCCGACACGGTATATAAATATCTTAAAAAGAGAATATCTGACCTTTACTCCACCCTTCAGACAAACGGCGTCCCGGTACATTATCTGCTGATAGCCGGTGACCCTGCAGTAATCCCCACATCCCGGGGAACAACCAATGTATCTGATCTTTACTACGGAGAGTTTGACGGCCAGGGCGATTATATTCCTGAACTGTTCATCGGGCGGCTTCCCGCTGCTGACACCACACAACTGAAAGGGATGGTCAAGAAAATCATTGATTACGAGACTCTCAGGTATGGCGCTTCAACTGACTTCTGGTCATGGGCACTGGCTACCGCAGGGAATGCTCCGGGATTTGAACTGTACATGAACGGGCAGGTCTCCTATGTATACAAAACATATTTTAAACCTGACACGTCTCTCCGAAGCATCAGATGGCTTTATCCTGAAGCGCCACAGAAGGATGACTCACTGAAGACCGTATTCAACAAGGGTCTCAGCATCATGAACTATACGGGCCACGGCGAAGCTGCCGGTTTCAGCGACCCACAGTTCAGGACTTCAATGATGAGCCAGTTCACGAATGAAAATGAATACCCGCTGGTAATTGCCAATGCGTGCCGTACAGCCCAGATCAATGTAGCCTCATGCTTTGGAACCGCAATGGTGGCCACACCCGGAAAAGGAGCAATTGGTTTTATAGGGTGCACCAATGATTCCTACTGGAGCGATGATTTTTTCTGGGCCGTGGGGCCGGGGACACCGGGCATCAATGCCAGTTATGAAACCACCGGAGCCGGAGCATTTGACAGGCTGTTCCATACGCATGGTGAGCCACCGGGCGACTGGTATTATACCATGGGTCAGATAAACTTTTCAGGGAACATGTCGGTATCAGCAAGCACAAGCCCGAGGAAGAAATACTACTGGGAAACCTACATACTCCTGGGAGATCCGTCACTTTCCCCTTTCATTGGCAGACCGGATACATTCAGAATCGATCTTCCTGACAGGGTCCCGCAGGAACTGACATCACTCAGTTTCTTCGCCAAACCTTTCTCCTATGCTGCACTGTCAGACTTCGACACCCTCTGGGATGCCAGGTTTGTCAGCCCGTCGGGCAATATATCCCTCTCAATTCCGGCAGGCATAAAGGATTCATGCCTCCTTATAGTTACCGGGCAGAATATGGCCCCTTTTTATAAAACCATCCATTTCGGAAATGTTGAAAAGGCCTTCGTTACAACAAGTAATATTGTGTTTGATGACAGCGCGGGCAACCGAAACGGGCTCCCTGACTATGGCGAACAGGTAAATCTGAAGGTAACTGTGAAAAACATCGGCAGGGCCCCTACCTCAAAACTTACAGCACTCCTCCAGGTAACATCAGGGATGATTACCATTGAGGCGGACACCGCAACGATCGGAGTGCTTCTGCCCGGTGAATCAAAAACAATCTCAGACAAATTCATTTTCAGGGTATCCGACAACGTGGAGGACGGAGAACTGGCATCACTCCTGCTTAACCTGAAGGACAGCGGCGAAGACTACAGGTTCGGAATTGACATGACACTACTTGCCCCCGGCCTGAGGATCATATCTGCTGTTCATGATGACTCCTCGATAGGAAACTCCAATTTCCTTCCTGATCCCGGCGAGAGACTCCACCTCAGTATCAGGGTGAAAAATGAAGGCTCCTCGGCCGCAACCGGAACAGTGACCATTACCCCGGCAAGCCAGTACCTCACCATCGATAAGTCTCAGCTCCCGACTGACACCATTAAACCGGGCCAGGAGAAACTACTTAATTTTGAAGCTGAGATACCATTACTTGCCGGCTCAGGGAGAGTAATTCCATTTGATGTCAGCTTCACCTGCGGCAGTTATCATACCAGCGGAAGATGGTCAGTCAGCACCGGCAAAACACGTGAGACGTGGGAATTCAACAGGTTTGACATCTTCCCCTGGATTCAGAAAGGTGATTATCCGTGGATAATTACCTCTTCAGCTTCATTCGAAAATGTTCATTCAGCAAGATCAGCCCCGATCCCTGACAAAAGTGAGTCTGTCCTTTCAATATACGTTAACAACCCGGTAGCTGATACTGTCTCATTCTATGTCAGGGTCTCCTCTGAACCCACTTATGATGAGCTCACATTCAGGGTTGACAGTGTGGTTGACATGCAGATTTCAGGCGATACACCATGGGCTCAGAGGAAGAAGGTGCTGAAACCGGGAGTTCACCTTCTTGAATGGATATATTCTAAGGATGTTTCGCTTTCCGGAGGACTTGATGCAGCATGGCTTGACCAGGTTACATTCCCTGACATTTCTTTTCTGGATGCTGACCTTCACATCGATTCGGTCTACCCGCCCCCGGCTTCTGCCATGCTGACAGACGTATCCATAACAGGAAGAGTGATCAATTTCGGGCGGACAGCCCTAACAAGTTTCCCGCTTGCCTACCAGGTAAACGAAGAGGATCCTGTAAACGAAACCTTCTATAAAAAGATAGACCCGGGTGATACAATTGATGTCACCTTCACCAGAAAAGCCGTTCTCCAGAAGGATGTTCCGTACAGGATCCATGTTTTCAACCGGTTGCCTGAAGACGGCTACCCCGGAAATGACACGGCTTCGGTCTCTTTTGTGCTCTCGGCGATCGGACCGGAATTAACGGAAGGGAAGGTGATGATTCAACCCAATCCGTTCAGCGACAGCTTTGTCCTTGAAATTGACAATGAAGGCAGCGGGAAAGCCGGTTTTGAACTGATTGATTCGGGAGGAAGAGTTTTATTGATGACTTCATGGGAACTCCTGCCAGGCAGGAACAGGATTCCGTTCACTACCCGCCACCTTGCCGGAGGAATGTACACCCTGAGAATCAGCTACGGAGGGAAAACAATCTCCATGAAAGCAGTAAAACATTAATATAGAACCTGAAAACCATTAATCAAAGGAGTTATTCACATTGCAGGTATGGCAGTCAGTAAACCAACCCGTGAGGAAGCGCTGGCGCTCTTCCGGAAATACAACAAGTCAGACAGCCTCTTCAAACACGCCCTGTCAGTGGAGGCGGTAATGAAATACATGGCACGAAAGAATGGCGGGGATGAGGAGATGTGGGGTGTGATCGGGCTGATACACGATCTCGATTATGAGATGTACCCTGACCAGCATTGCACGATGACCGAAAAGATCCTGAAAGAGGAGGGCTGGCCGGACGATTACATAAGGGCTGTTATAAGCCATGGGTACGGAATATGCTCCGACACCGAACCCGTGAATCTTCTTGAAAAAACTCTCTTTGCAATTGATGAGCTGACCGGCCTGGTTACAACCAGTGCCCTCGTCAGGCCATCCAAAAGTATCCTTGACATGGAAGCAAAGTCGGTGGGCAAAAAATGGTCAGACAAAAGATTTGCTGCCGGAGTAGACCGTGGTATCATTGAAAAGGGTGCAGCCATGCTTGGCGTTGACCTCAGCGACCTGATCAGCGATACGATCATGGGCATGAGAGAGGTGGCCGAAGAGATAGGGCTGAAAGGCAATCCGGCCACCTGACGGAAACCCGGACAGGTTGAGCCGTACTTACAACAGAAGCCGGGATAGGTCAGCGACCCGTCCCGGCTTCCTGTTTTAACTGCAGGCTTCTATTACCGGTCCAATATTTATTTCCGGCCTGCTTAACTGCTGGTATTAAAGCTCCCTGATCTGGATGTTGCGGTACCAGACATCATCACCGTGATCCTGGAGGCCGATAAATCCCTCAGCTGCAACATTTGCCCAGTTGGGATTGAGTGCCGGGAACTTGCTGCCCGCAACAAGCGTATTCCACTCAGGAGTCCAGAGATGATACTCAAGAACAGTTTCGCCGTTCTGGATATGCCATACGGTTCCCTTGTATACTTTAATTTCTGCAGTATTCCACTCACCCGCCGGTTTGGCGTTCTGCGGGACAGCAGGGATCAGGTCATAGAGTGAACCGGCCTGACGGTTACCGTCCTTGCCGGCCTGGGCATCAGGATGTTTGGCATTGTCAAGAACCTGCATCTCGGGTGCCGTTTTCCATATATAATCCAGCTCCGGACTCTCCTGTGCCAGGTAGAAGATACCACTGTTTCCGCCTTCAGATATCTTCCACTCAAGCTTCAGATGGAAGTTGGAGAACTTTTTATCATAGAGGATATCGCCTCCGCCACCGCCTGCCTCACCCCTGCCGGAACCTATGCAGTGCAGCGTGCCGTCAACTACCTCCCATCCCTGCTCAGGGAAGGTGGTCTTGTTGTAGTTACGCCAGCCCTGGGTGCTCGTGCCGTCAAAGAGGAACGTCCACACCTCAGCTTCAGTCGATTTCTTTTCGGCACTCTTCTTATCCTTTCCTGGTCCGCAGGAAACAAAAGTGGCTGCCAGTAGAAGAACAAACATGGTTTTAATCAGTTTCATAAGATATTGTTTTTGGTTATTTGTTTCTAATTGTTTATTATGCAGGCATCTCCGGAAGTGACCAGCCTGCGCGATAGGAATGATTAATCATTTCTGACGCAAACTGCTTCGCATTTAACGGATCAGTCCACTTCTTGTCAAAGGTCGGGTGACCGTCGGTGATGCTGAAGTTATCCTCTATGCAGATCTTGATCGTCTCTTCATCTCCGATATTTGTGAATTCCATCTTTTCGCCGTTCCACTCGAGGATCTTGTTCAGACCCTGCAGCCTTACGGCAAGGACACCCATTACTACCATTTCATTGAATGGGCCTGCTTCGGAGAAATCAGACTTTGTCAGCACCCTGTTATCCGGGCTTTCCTTGCAGGCTCTTACCCAATCCATCTCATGCCCTCCCCGGGTGGCATTTTCAACGCGTCTTTCAGTTACGGGAGCCTTCGGGACCCTGCCTGAAAGAAGCCATGGGTTAATTCCATAGCATCCGCAGATGAGCTTATCCTTGGTGCCATGGAAGATGACTCCGCCGCCCTGGTCATTCATGTCCCTGCCGGCTGGCCACCCTTCGGGTTTCATCGGTTGCAGCCCTCCGTCATACCATGTCACTTCCACTTCCGGCAGATCAATTTTATAATGTGAGGGGGCTGTTCTTGCAGGATAGATATACTTCACTGTCTGGGCGTTTGGCGCACAGTCTGTCAGCAGAAGTGTCGAGCTTGCCTGGACCTTTGTCGGATATGTGAGCCTGAGTGATTTGAAGACAGGATGGAGGATATGGCATGCCATATCGCCCAGGGCGCCTGTTCCGTAATCCCACCAGCCCCTCCAGTTCCAGGGATGATATATGGCATTGAAGGGCCGGTATGCAGCAGGCCCCAGGAAGAGCTCCCAGTCGAGAGTCTTTGGTACCTTGTCTACCTTAGTGGGGCGGTTCAGGCCCTGAGGCCAGATAGGACGGTCAGTGAATGCCTCTACCTTGGTCACCTCTCCAATCTCCCTGTTCTGGATCCACTCCTGCACCAGGTCCACTCCTATGCCGGAGGAGCCCTGGTTGCCCATCGAGGTTGCCACTTTGTGCTTCGCGGCAAGCTTTGTCAGGAGCCTTGACTCATATACACTGTGGGTAAGAGGCTTCTGCAGGTATACATGCTTGCCCATGGTCATGGCGTGAGCTGCCGTGATGGCGTGAGTGTGGTCAGCCGTGGCAATGATGACGGCATCAATTGACTTGCCCATCTCATCATACATCTTCCTGTAGTCCCAGAACTTCTTCGCTGCAGGATAGGCGTCAAATACCCTCTTTGAGTAACCCCAGTCCACATCGCACAGAGCAACAATGTTCTCGCTTGACGCAACATTCCTGATGTTTGTGGCCCCGACACCGCCGATGCCGATGCCTGCAATGTTCAGCTTGTCACTGGGGGAACGGTGACCCAGTCCGCTCACCACATTGGATGGCAGGATTGTCAGACCGGCAAATGCCGCACCTGTAGTGCCAACAAATGACCTTCTTGAAATTCTTCTTTTCTCCTCTTTCATATTGTTTCAGGTTAATTTCTTCAATTAAACGGATAAAAATAAAAATTTATCCAGAAATAATCTCCTGCCGGCTCCTAATAATTCTGTTTTATTATGCATCAGGGTTCAGGATGAACTGATTAATACATCATGCTGTCAAACATAGGATTTCGATCAATTAAATGCTAATATTGCAACCTTCAGAAATGACTATCAGAAATACTATACTTACGCTGATTTTTGCCCTTGCAGGTATGACTCCGGTTTACGGTCAATACTTCACTAAACTGGGTATCAGCCTTGACGTAAGGGCATCGGCAAATATACCTGTCGTGGTAGCCGATCCAAATGAACCGGGATTTTCAGGGAAACTGCTGGCAGGTAAATTTCCGGGGCGTAAAATCCCCACAGACCCAATCAGGCTCATATACCCGATTATGCCCGGAACCATAGACACCGCCGCCATACTGTGGTATCTAAGACCTGAAGAGATAAGCGCCGTACCCGGTGAACTGAATGTCATAGTTGTTGCAATAATGCCCGACAATCAAAAAAGGTTCTACATTGACGGCAATAATGACCGGGTTTTCAGCAGCAGTGAGAATTCCTTCGTTTTCAGGAGCAATGAAAAAAGCAGAACCGTAAAAATCATGATTGACGGCACATATTATCCGTACACCCTCATGAACCCTGATTATTTACCTCCTGCGGCTCCTTCAGAAACAGTAGGCTCAAGCAAGATGAAATGGGACTCTGGGTCTAAAAAACCATCCTTAGCAATTGACCTGTCAAGCTCTTTCTTCAGGGGAAATACAAGTCTGTCATACTATAAGCTAAGCCGACCAGACAACAAAATAACATACCTTGCTGACATACCGGGCAGCTTCAGACCTGCCCTCGGACTGGATTTCTCATGGCACAGAATTCACCTGATACTTCAGGGCGGCTATGAGAGAAGCGCCTACACCAACAATGTTATGGTCTCATCCGAGGGTGACATTCATTATACCAACTATAACAGGGGCACATGGCCCAATTCAAGGCTCTTTGCCGGACTTACACTCGAATATGACTTCAGCACAGGCAGGTATCTCTTTATTAGTCCGTTTTGCTCCTATTACCTGTCAGACAACGACGAGAAACATCCTTTAGAAAGCAGGCTGCAACCACCTGAAGGAGCTGAATACACTGATGCCCATGCTTCAGAGTACGGGGTGAAGCTCAAACTACCTGCGGCGCCTTCCGTTGTAATCTATATCAGTGCTTCATATTCAACGATTTATTACAATGCGGAGAAGTATTTCAATGACATCAGCCCCGGATCGTACACTATGAACCAGGATGGATTCTACTATGGTATCGGGATGAAGTTCAGGTTAACCGGACTTGAATACTAAGGGTTTTATATTTCCTGATACACAAAAAAAACTATTTTGCGTAAAAAAAAACATGGAATCATTGAAGTTCCGGCTTGACCCCGGTGAACATGACTCAGTCACCCGTGTTCTTAAAGCGCTTTTCGGCATAGTTTGCATTGCTGCTGCAATTGTCACCGTTGTAATGATGAGCAGATCAGGCCAGGTAACTGCAGGTACCGCTGCTGCAATTGCATTTCTCTTTTTATTCGGGGTATGGCTCCTTCTTGCCGGTTTTGGACTGACTGAAAGATATGTCATTGTTTCCGGTGACGGAATTACCCTTAAGGACCGTCTGCATGCCCCGGCCAGAGTCTTGAAAGCTGAAGATATCAGGGAGATTGCATTCAGCCAGCTTAAGGTGACTTTTGCACTTAGATCGGGTGAGGTATTACCTCTGCGCCTCGGTGCATACTATCGTGAAAACTCATTGCGCCTTATGGAGACTGTTGAGACTTTCTGTGAACTCAACGGCGTGGCAACCAAAGGCATTAAACCGGGAAATGAGGAATAGTCCGATGAAGATCAGGATGGGAATGATCGGCGGAGGTGAAGGCTCCCTCATAGGACCGGTACATCGCATGGCGGCAAGGCTTGACGGCCTCACGGAAATGGTCTGCGGGGCCTTCAGCAGTGATTATGATGTTTGCCTGGCAACCGGGGCCAGGGAGGGACTGCCCGAATCACGTCTCTACAGGACATGGCAGGAGATGTTAGCTTCAGAAAGCAATCTGCCCCCGGAGGTAAGGCCGCATTTTATTTCAATAGTAACGCCAAACAACCTGCATTACGGTCCTGCAATGGAAGCACTCAAGGCAGGATTTCATGTTGTGTGTGACAAGCCGTTATGCATGACTGTGACCGAAGCTGCCGAACTGCAGGAAACAGTTGAAAGAACCGGTCTCCTGTTCTGCCTGACACACAACTACACAGGCTACCCCATGGTTAAGAGAGCAAGGGAAATCGTTATGGGAGGTGAGATTGGCGAAGTAAGAAAGGTCATCGTAGAATACCTGCAGGGCTGGCTCTCCGCTCCCGAGGAAACAAAAGGCAACAGGCAGGCAGAATGGAGGTCAGACCCGGCAAGGGCCGGAATGGCAGGCGCCATGGCAGATATCGGAACACATGCATTCAACCTGGCCGAGTACATTACCGGCGGCGAGGTGACTGAACTGTCTGCCCGCCTTCACTCAGTCGTCCCGGGAAGACTCCTTGATGATGACGGAACAGTCTCACTCCTTTTCAGAAATGGCGCTACCGGCTCACTCCTGGCAAGTCAGGTGGCCACCGGTGAGGAGAACAACCTTTCAATCAGGATCTACGGCGATAAGGGAGGTGTCACTTGGAGACAGATGGAACCCAATACCCTGACCCTGTCCTGGAAAAACGGGCCGGTACAACTGCTCAGGACCGGCACATCCTTCCCGGAAACAGGAATGGCGGCAGCAATGCATACCAGAATGCCCGCAGGTCATCCGGAAGGATTCATTGAGGCCTTCGCCAACCTGTATCGTAACTTTGCTTTTCAGTTAATTGCCCTCCGGGATGACCGGGAGCGAGTTGCCGGCGCTGACTACCCCGGTGTTTATGAAGGAGTTAGGGGAATGAAGTTCCTCAGGGCTGTGGTGACCTCATCCTCAAACGGGTCGGTAAACATAACTATCTGAAAATATGGCGTACCCAGGGTAAAACCTCTTGCCTGGGACTCATTGCGAATTACAGTTACCTGCAGAAATAACTTATTTTGCCACTTTTTCCAGGTAATAATCCCTGCTGATGCGTATGCTTTCCATCGGAGTATGTGTCCGGCAGTGATCCTGCTCTATGAACCAGTATTTCATGCCGGCTGTGCGTGCCTCGGCAAAAATGGGCCTAAAGTCAATGATACCCTCGCCCAGGGTGGCATCCTGCTTTTCCGGAGTAAGGTCCTTCAGATGCCACAACTCAAACCTTCCTGGGTATTTCCTGAAATAATCAACCGGATCCTTTCCTGCGGCTGTTATCCATGCGAGGTCAAGTTCAAAGATAACCAGCTTCGGGTCTGTCATTTCAAGAAGTATATCATAGGGAACCCTGCCGTTGATCTCGTTGAACTCAACCTGGTGGTTGTGAAATCCGAACATTATCCCCGCTTTTTTGCACCTTTCTCCTGCCTTGTTGAAGAAATCGGCTGCCCGCTGATAGCCGTCAAGACTGCTGCTCCACTCGCCAGGCAGGGATGGAAGGATAATATACTCCATGCCTGCTTCAGCAGCATCCTCTATCATCTGCTCATAATTACCCGGATTAACACCGCTGTGTGAGCTCAGGGGGACCAGGCTGCTCTTCTTCACCAGCTTCCCGAATTCCCCGGGCTTCATCCCGTAAAACTTGCCGTCACGGTGATCAGCAGCCTCAACCCAGTTGTAACCTATCATGGCCGCTTCAGCAAGGGCACCTGCCACATCCTTTCCCATGGCTTCACGGATGGTATAAAGGGCAAGGCCTGTTTTCCCGGCTGGTTTTGATGATGCAATTATTTCGTTGCTTATCAGCGGCATGGCTGCCATGGCAAGGGCTGATCTCCTCAGAAAGTCTCTTCTGTTACTCATAATATAAGATTCTGGTTAAACGGCTAATGATGCTCCTCCCCACCTGCATAAGGAATAGTGGAAGAACAAAATTAGCATTAAATTTATAAGTTCAAAAGGGTATTGCAAATGAGAGCATGGGAGAAAACCAAAGATGAAGACATCAGATGCCTCCTCTGTCCTCACAACTGTAAAATAAAGCCAGGCGGAAGAGGCATATGCGGAGTGAGGGAAAACAACGCAGGCGAACTGAACCTTATCACCTCCGGCATTATCTCGGGTATGGCACTTGATCCGGTTGAAAAAAAACCATTGTACCATTTTTACCCCGGCTCAGTAATCCTCTCAGTGGGATCCTGCGGCTGCAACCTCAAGTGCGATTTCTGCCAGAACTTTCACATATCCCAGAACATTTCCATTGACCGGTCATTGAGTCTTGAGCCTTCAGAACTTGTCCGAAAGGCCAGGATGACCAGCGGCAACATCGGAATTGCTTACACCTATAATGAACCGGTGATCTGGTTTGAATACATGATTGAATGTGCTGAGCTGGCGGCATCACAAGGCCTTCGTAATGTCATGGTCACGAACGGATTTATTAACCCGGGGCCAATGAATGAGCTGATCAGGGTCATCGATGCCTTCAATATTGATCTTAAAGCCTTCAGTAACGACTTTTACAAAAGGTATACCGGTTCCGCACTGCAGCCGGTGCTTGACTCCATAAAGAGCGTAGCCTCATCCGGCAGGCATATCGAGATAACCACACTCATCGTGCCCGGCCTGAATGATTCACCCCGTGAAATGAAAAAGGAAGCCGAGTGGATAGCGGAAAACGCCGGAAAAGGGGTGCCGCTGCATCTGAGCAGGTTTTTTCCCATGTACCGGAGAAACACCCCGGCCACTCCGCCGGAGACAATATTAAGACTCAGGGATATAGCATCCGGATTCCTCGATTATGTATATACCGGCAACATGACAGGCGATGATGCCGGAAGTGATACACGATGCCCCTCATGCAAAACTGTCGTAATAAAGAGGTCAGGATATGAAACCCTGCCCACAGGGCTGACAGGTAAAGGAACATGCCGGAACTGCGGCCGACAGATAATCAGTGAAAGGATGATGTAAACCGTTCCCTTAACCCTGCATAATCGCCCCGGTGCGGCCGGCTTCCCTTAAACGCCAGACCCCTTTCTGCGTACTCCTGCCTGGTGCCTGTCCCTATTGGCTGGAAATGGCACTCAGTTTTTCGAAGTACTCATTGACCTTTGAGAACAACTCCTTACGGAGCGTGGTGTAGTAGGCCCTGACGAGGGCAGGGTTATCCTTGCCGTCGGGGTGATTTACCCTGTCAATGAATTCATTGCGCATGGCCACCGCCTCCTCAATCAGGTCCTGCACCTCTGCCTTTTTTGTCCCTTCATGGAGACTGGTAAACATGAAGCAATCAGAGATCAGCTCAAAGAAGAGATAATCTATATCCTTTTTCAGACTTTTGATACTGGCCATGGTTGTAGGTTTTGCTGCAAAGATATTGATTAATCTGTTTTATTCCTCATCCTGTATTCTGTCACACTGCTGTCAACAAGGGCTGAATACTTTTCGCGCAGCCTCACGATCAGAGGATCGGCAACATCATAGCATTGATTTTCAATGCATTTTACTGCCAGAACCATCGGGGAAGTGCCGGTAATGAAAGCAGATCTGTAAAATCCGGCCTCCTTTTCACCTGCAGCCTTATATAAAAGCGGTATCCCCTCTCCCCTGATTATTCCGGTTACATAATGGCGGGTAATACCTGAAAGAACCATGCTGTCAGGAGCAGTATGAACCGAGCCGCTGTGTGTGATAAAGAAAATATTTGACCTGCTCCCCTCGGTAATAAGTCCATCACGGTTCACAAGCAGGGCTTCATAGGCATTGCGCCTGGCAAGTTCCTCATTGACCGAGGTACGGAGCCTGGCATTGAGCATCTTGACTCCGGGTTCAAACCTTTCGGCATGGTAGAAAATGAGTGGCACCCCTTCAGCAACCATCACTTCTGAAGGATATGATGACGGGATATAGCAAATGTGCAAAAGGTGGACATGACCTGTAAAAGAAACAGTCACCTTTACATTGATTTCTTCATGCCGCTCACAATCTGCCAGTGCAGACAATCCTTTTCTTACTTCCTCTGAAATGTCTTCCGTCGGTTCATACCTCGTAGAAATTCCATTCATAAGCCGGTTCATGTGATCATCAAAGAAAACAGGAATCCCGTCCCGGGTCCTTATCACCTCGTAAAAGGTAACCTCCCCTGCCGGTGGCTCATTGGCGGCAGCGGCAGGAATGATCAAACCGTCAAGATAGACGTGGCTGCCAGAATATTCCATATGTTGACAATTTTACATAAATATAAATAATCCATCGCAGCCCGAAAAGTAATTATCTTAGTGCTTTTCTGAAGGGATGTACGCCGTTATCGACATAGAGACTACGGGAGGAAGCGCAAGGCTGGAGAGGATAACTGAGATTGCCGTTTACATTCATGACGGAAAGCGCATCGTGGAGGAATATTCCACTCTTATCAACCCGGAGCGTAATATTCCCTATTTCATAACTTCTCTTACCGGCATCACGAATGAGATGGTTGAGGAAGCCCCGAAATTCTACGAAGTGGCCCGCCGGATAGTGGAACTCACTGAAGGCAAGACATTCGTTGCACATAATGCAAGGTTTGATTACTCATTTATCAGGCAGGAATTCAGCATGCTGGGATACAACTTTAAACGCCCGGTGCTTGACACGATAGCCCTCAGCAGAAGACTCTTTCCCGGGTATAAATCATACAGTCTGGGGAACCTATGCAACGAACTTGGCATAGAAATCAACGGCAGGCACAGGGCCTCAGGCGATGCAATGGCCACGGCAAGACTTCTTGAACTTCTCCTGGAAAAGGACAGGGAACTCATGTCCGGGAGCATCCTGAAAAACAGGAAGACGGCAAAGCTCCACCCTGCCCTTGACATCGGAAAACTGGATGAGATACCTGAAGATGCAGGCATCTATTACTTCCATGATCAAAAGGGTGATATAATTTACGTGGGGAAGAGCCGCAATCTCATTCAGCGTATAAATACCCACCTCTCCAACAACACTTCAGCAAGGGAAATGGAGATGAGGTCGATGATTGCCGACATTTCCTGGGAGCGGACAGGCAGTGAGCTGATTGCCCTGCTCATGGAGTCAGCAGAGATTAAAAACCATAAACCCCGTTTTAACAGGGCTCAGCGACGAACCGGATTCAGATGGGGCATCTACAGCCATCCCGATGAAAACGGTTATATCAGGTTTACTTACCGTATTGTCAATGACGGTGAAGTGCCCCTTTCGGTGTTCACATCGCGTGACAGCGCCAGGGGCAAGCTCGAGCAACTGATCACCTGTTATAACCTATGTCAGAAGCTCTGCGGTATGTATGAGACTGCCGGACCTTGTTTTCACCGGCAGGTGAGTCTCTGCCGCGGTGCATGCTGCGGTGAGGAAGAACCAAAATCATATAACGAGAGAGCCCTGACGGCCCTCGATGAATTCATTTTCAGAGAAAGAAACTTCTTTATAATTGACCGGGGGCGTGACGGAGACGAACGATCAGCAGTCAAAATCGTCAACGGCAAATACTCCGGGTACGGCTTTTTCAGCATCGAGGATATGGGGTTCGGCCTGGCGGCGGTGCATGATTGCATCAGACCGGCAACAGATAACCGTGATATACAGGTAATCATAAAAAGCTATCTGAAAAAACACCGTGTGGAGAAAATTATTGATTTCTGACTGAACAAGGCACTTACCTTTTCTTAATATCTTTGCCTCAACCAACATGACCACCAGATGACGCTATTCACCCGTTCCACAAAGGAGATCACAGTCAGGATAGATGAATTCTTTGATACCATTGAGATCGGCATCCTGATTTTTAAAGAGGGGATAAAAGCCTATGTAAGAGGCGACAGCAATGCCTTTCAGAATCACCTGTCCAAAATAGATGACCTGGAAGGGAAAGCTGACAGGCTTCAGCGAAGCATTGAGAATGACATGATCGTCCACTCCATCCTCCCTCAGCAGCGCAGCGAGATGGTCAAACTTCTCTGGCAACTTGATGAAATCATTGACACGGCGAAGAAATCCCTGAATGAGTTTTATGTTGAAAAGCCACATGTGCCGGCATCCCTTGCACAGGAGTTTATCTCCCTGGCCGAGGTTTCAGGAAACTCCGCAGAGGAGCTGATCCCTGCTGCCAGGGCCTTCTTCCGTGAGCCTCACCTGGTAAGGGAAAAACTTATCAAGGTATATTTTTTCGAAAGGGAAACTGACAAGGCAGCTTTCCAGATGAAGAAAAAGGTATTCCATGAGATGCATGACCTCTCGCTGGCTGAAAAGGCTCACATCAGGTATATAACACATCATATTGAAAACATTTCCGACTCTGCCCAGGCGGCGGCTGATCTGCTCGCCTCGATGGCAATAAGGCAAATGCTCTGATCATGATATTCCTGTTTCTTACCAGCGGCCTCTTCCTGGGATGGACACTTGGCGCCAATGACGCTGCCAATGTGTTCGGATCAGCTGTCGGGTCAAGGATGGTCTCCTTTACCAGGGCAGCCGTGACAGCCTCCATTTTCGTGATACTTGGAGCCGTTCTCCAGGGTACAGGTGCATCTGAGACCCTTGGCCGCCTGGGATCGGTAAATGCAATGGGAGGCGCTTTTACGGTAGCTCTTGCAGCCGCACTGACTGTCTATTCAATGACGAGGGCCGGACTGCCGGTATCAACCACACAGGCTGTCGTAGGTGCAATCATCGGATGGAACTTCTTTACCAACAACGCTGTAGACACCAGGTCATTAACACAGATAGTCTCAACATGGATAACAGGCCCGGTGCTGGGAGCGATTTTCGCCTACCTGTTGTACCACCTGGTGAAAATAACCAGGAGAAAAATCAGGATCCACCTGCTGAAATATGAATCCTGGCTCAGGGTGGGTCTTATGACTGTAGGTGCATTCGGAGCATATAGCCTGGGCGCGAACAATATAGCAAACGTTATGGGTGTGTTTGTTCCGAGTATCCCCCTCGAGACAGTTGACTTTGGCATTTTCAAAATGACGGGTGCACAGCAGTTGTTCTTCCTGGGAGCAATTGCCATAGCTGCCGGCGTGCTCACATACTCCCGGAAAGTGATGGAAACCGTCGGAAACAGCCTGCTGGAACTCTCCTCTGAGGCCGCCTTCGTGGTGGTGCTGTCACAAGCCCTGGTCCTATTCATTTTTTCTTCAGCCTCACTCTCAGGCTTCCTTGTCAGGATTGGCCTGCCACCTATCCCGCTGGTCCCTGTCTCAAGCACCCAGGTGGTTGTGGGGGCTGTTCTCGGCATCGGGCTCTACAAAGGAATCAGGAACATAAACCTCAGGATGCTGGCCAGCATAGCATCCGGATGGATAACCACACCGGTGGCAGCAGGATTGCTGACTTTCATCCTCCTCTTCTTCGTGAAAAATCTGTTTGGCATAGACGTCGGACACTCTGTTAATCCACCGGCAGATTCAGGAGACGGGGTAAGCACGGCATTGATAATAAGGTACAGTATTCCGGTATTGCTGCTGGTAACGGCAGTCTACCTCATCTACCTCGTGCTGGCAGAGAAAAAGAAGACTGAACGGTTAAATAAAAGATATTATGAATAGAATTGTGCACCATCCCTCTGACAATATCACCATGAGACTCGTCAAGAGCGAGGACCTGAATCATCACGGGACTCTCTTCGCCGGACGTACGGCTGAGTGGTTCATCGAGTCGGGCTTCATAGCGGCAACAGCACTGCTGGACCCTAAAAATGTAGTATGCCTCAAGGTCCATGGGATGTATTTTACCAGTCCCGCCAGACCGGGCGAAGTGCTCAGGTTTGAATCGAAGATAGTATATACCGGCAAATCCAGCCTGGTTGCCTATATAAGGGTCTGTAAATCAAACTGCGCCAAAACCCTGGTGGAGGGGTTCGTCACTTTTATCCATGTAGATGAGGAGACCCGCCCCATGCCCCACAACATTGTCACTGAACCTCTTACCGAGGAAGACAGGCTGCTTTACTCACAGGCCGCGGACCTTAAAAAAGGGTAAGTGAAACAATGCCAGTTAAACCAGCCTGACAGGATTAACATCAGGAGGTCTCCTCAAGGCGGGCGGAGGGGCTCCCGGTATTAAAGGTAAATTACTCTGGCACTTCCCTTATCACCAGGCCGGCAGGAATGAGTATTCCTTCCCGTATTCCATCATCTGACCCAGGTAATCAGAACAGTATTCGATCTTCACATCGGTGATTTTTCCTTTCCTGTCTGTGACCGGTGTCATGACCGGGTTGACAAAACCACTGTAGGGTGCAAGGTTCAGCTTTGCATACCTTGAGAGCATCTCGGTGTGGAGTTCAGGATCAATCTTCACCCCAAAGCCCTCGATCATGTTCTTCCCTGCCGTAAAATCGCCTTCTGACTTTATCCTCTGCACCTCCTTCAGCATCTCACCGAAGAGCACGCGCAGTTTCTGGTAATCATTTATCCGGACGAAAGTCCTGCCTTCACGCTTAACAACCTCAATAACGTTGTCAGCCTTCCCTTTTTCATACACCCAGTGGGCTATTGCCGACCGGCACCTCATATGCGCCTGCTCTATGTCCTTGCCTGGCTGTATTCTTACGATCTGCGTCAGGAAACCGTTGCGTATATAGTTATCATACTGTGCTTTAGCAGGCTCGTCCGATGACACCAGCCCTATCTCGGTCATCTTCGGATCCATCATGAAGTACAGGGCAAAAAGGTCGGCCCTCATCTCCTCCAGCGGTGAAGCATAGTTTTTAAGTGCATTGGGATCAGTACCAGGGGCAAGCTTGCCGCTGGCATGGCCGATGCATTCATGCATATCCGTATGCAATGCATCTGAAAGGGACCCGTATTTGACGGCCCTGTCGATTTCCGCCTTGTCAAATGCAAACTCCTCCAGGAAACCGCTACCTCGTGCCACGATATCCTTAGCATCTGTGATATTGGCCAGGGTAACCGATTTGGAACCGGCCTCCGCCCTGATCCAGTTGGAGTTGGGAAGGTTAATCCCCAGAGGTGAGGCCGGGTAACAGTCGCCACCGAGCATTGCCACGTTGATGACGCTGGCAGCAACCCCTGTCACCTTCTCCTTCCGGTATCGGGGATCAACCGGCGAATGATCCTCGAACCACTGGGCGTTTTCCGTGATCAGTGCCGTCCTCTTCGAAGCTTCGGTGTCCTTATAATCAACAACAGCCTCCCATGTGGCCTTCATACCCATCGGGTCACCGTAAGTTTCGATGAAACCGTTGATATAATCTACCGGCAGATCCGTATTTCCGGCCCAGAGAACATTGTAATCGTCCCATGTCTTCAGGTCACCGGTCCTGTAATACTGTATCAGCAGGTCAAGCTCCTGCTTCTGCGTTTCGCTCAGCGCAACATCGCGCGCCTTTTCAAGCCAGTAGACAATCTTATCGATGGCCTGGCCGTACATTCCGCCACTCTTCCACGGGATCTCTGTCACTTTGCCGTCAACTTTGACAACCTTGGTGTTCAGTCCCCATGATACGGGTCTCGGGTCGGCCGGATCGGCAAGCGATGCGTAATAATTTTCCACCTCTGCCTGGGTAACCCCTTCATAGAAGTTATTCGCAGAAGCAGTGATCATGTCAGTACCTTCAGACTGGTCTACTTTTTTCGCATAAAGTGAAGGATCAAAAAGCACCGGGATGAGCAGGGCCGTAAGGTCCGTAGCGGTCTGCCCCTCTTTCAGCGGCAGGCGGGCAGCATCAGAACCGTTCACCAGCTGTGCGAAATAATCCGCAGAAAAGCCCGGCACAAATTTGTCATTTGAATAGTGATGGTGTATACCGTTGGCGAAGAAAACCCTCTTTGCATAGGTTATGAATGCCTTGTAATCCGTGCTCTCACGGTCACCGTTATATGTATCGATGATGGCCTCGATGGTCTTTCGGATGGCCATATTGTATCTGAAATTCTGGTCCCACAGGATGTCACGGCCACAAAGCGCCGCTTCAGAAAGATAATAGATGAACTCCTTCTCGGCCGCCGAAAGCTGCTCAAAGGCAGGCAGACGGTATTTAAGCACGCTGATATCCTCGAACCTGTCAACCTCCCAGGTGAATTCCGCCTCAAGGGCTGGAGTCCTGCCGCCCTGCCCGCACGAGGTCAATAATGCTGTTCCCATAAATGCAATTGTTCCGATTAGTAAGAATTTTTTCATGTTGCAGAAATTATGATTCCATTGGTAATTTCATCCTCCCCCTGAACCGGCCGGAGGACTTTTAAAGAAACTAAGGTAGCAAAAAGCCCCGATCAAAACCACAGATACCATATTTTTAAGAACAGGTTACTCCGAAGTGTTTAATTGGTAAATTTGGAATCGACAAGCTCGATATGATGAAAAGAATTATACCAGCCACCCTTCTCCTGCTCGGCTTCTGGGCGGTTAACGCATCCGGCCAGGATATAAGCGAAATGATCAGAAAGGAGGCTGCCTCCTCAGTTGCAGCCGCGGAAGTGTTGTACCGCGATCTCCACCAGAACCCTGAACTGTCGCTGATGGAGTTTAAAACAGCTGCCAAAATGGCAGAAGCCCTTGGCGAACTGGGATTTGAAGTGACCAAAGGTGTGGGCGGTAACGGCGTTGTTGGCGTTATGCGCAATGGCAAAGGTCCGGTGATTATGCTCCGTACCGATATGGACGCCCTGCCTGTCAGGGAGACGACCGGACTGCCCTTCGCCAGCACCGTGACGGTACGAACGCCCCAGGGCCCGGAGACCCCCGTGATGCATGCATGCGGACACGACCTGCATATGACTGTCTGGCACGGTACATTGAAAACACTTGCTGAGTTGAAAGGAAAATGGAAAGGAACACTGATTGCCATAGCCCAGCCTGCCGAAGAGGTGAGCGGCGGATCTGACCGGATGATTGCAGACGGCCTCAACAGCCGCTTCCCGAAACCCGATTACGCTCTCTGCTACCATGTGAGCCCCGACCTGCCTGTTGGTACAATCGGATATTTCCCGGGAGCAATATTTGCAGGGGTAAATTCCGCCGACATAAAAGTGTACGGTATCGGCGGCCACGGGGCGATGCCTCATAAAACCATTGACCCCGTGGTGCTCTCGGCTAAAATCATACTCGACTACCAGACCATCGTCAGTCGTGAAATCAACCCTGTCTCCCCGGCGGTTGTAACGGTAGGCTCAATCCACGGCGGCACTAAGCATAACATCATCCCCGGAGAAGTGGAGATGAAACTGACGCTGAGGTTTTTCTCAGACGACGTATACCGCCAGATAAAAGAGGCGCTGGTCAGGATAGCCAATGGTCATGCCCTGGCTGCCGGCCTGCCTCAGGATATGATGCCGGTAATCACCTTCCCGGACGATTTCACTCCTCCGGTTGAAAATGATGTGACCCTGGTTGGCATGGCTACAGCATCGATGGAGACACTCCTTGGAAAAGAGAATGTCATAAGAGTCGATCCTTCAACAGTTGCTGAGGACTTTGGCAAATACGGCCGCACCGGCGAGAAGGTGAAAATCGCCCTCTTCTGGCTGGGCGGAGCCAACAGGGAGAAGTATGATGAGAGCATCGCCACCGGAACCGACCTCCCCGCGCTTCACAGCAGCAACTTCGCACCTGATTTTGTTCCGTCCTACACCACAGGCGTGACCGCCATGTCTAAGACACTGATTGACCTGTTTAACAGGTAAAAGGCCGGAAGACCGGAAGGCCGGAAGACCGGAAGGCCGGAAGACCGGAAGGCCGGAAGACCGGAAGGCCG
>CAYYEH010000029.1:0-29672 GCA_964470815.1 uncultured Rikenella sp. | reverse complement strand
ATCCGATTGGCCGGCCGGGTGGTGAGCAGTTGCAGTACCAGTTGGCAGTACCGGTCGGCAGTACCAGTTGGCAGTACCGGTTGGCAACTGGCAGTTAATAGTGATTTATTTACTGCAGACTGGTACAGCTGATTGCAGACTTACTTTGCAATAGGTCCTGCCGGTACCTCTTCAACCTTCCGTTCCCGTCTTCCGGTGAAGCCAAAGAACCAGATCAGCGAGACCGAGATTATCACCATTCCGGCTATGGTTACCCAGTCGGCGTTCTCGCCAGGTACGATCATCCAGCTTAGGATAGCTCCGAACACCGGAATTATAAATTTCCAGAGATTCAGTTCGCTGACTCTTACCTCGGGTCTTTTCAGAAGCACGTACCATTTGGAGAAGGTAAAGGCTGACATGAACGAAAGCCAGATAAGGACCAGCCAGTAGCTGAGCGGGAAGTTTGGTTTTGAAGGTACATCTTCAAATACAAAGGATATAAAGAACATGATTGCTCCGCCGGCAAAAAGGGAGAATGAGCTCAACACAAGAGGATTCATGTTTTTGCCATCCCTTGATACCAGTACATTGCTGGTGGCTGTTGAGATATTGGCAATGAATATCATGATTATGCCGGCCACCTCACCGGGAAGGCCGAAGTTGAATCCCTGCCGTCCGAGACTGACCAGTACTATCCCCATAAGCCCGAAGAATATGGTGATCACCTTTGCCCTGGTGAAGCGCTCCTCCCTGATCATTATCCTTGAAACTATTGCAGTTACGAAAGGCTGTGAGCCTACGATTACCGCACCCAGGGCTCCGGGCACACGGTCCATCCCGATATAGAAAAGAATATAATTTATCAGTGTCTGCAGGATGGTAACCCATATAGCAAGACTGCGGTTCTCCATGATCATCCTTATGTAATCACGTGGCCTCACGGTGAAGGGAAGGATCATCAGCCCGGAGAGAATAAACCTGGTTCCCGCGAAATGAAGCGGTGTTGAATATTGCAGTCCTACCTTTATGAAGGGATACGCGGTTGACCACATCAGGCATGTTATTATTGCCCAGATGATGGTGTTGGCATGGCGGTCAGTCATCTGAATCAGATAAGACTGCAAATATCGCTTTTTTTATTTCTCCTTATTATTCCAGTCAGGCGCTTTTACACCGAGCAGGTTCTCAACGAAGAAATCCATCCTGCGCCGCTCGCCATAGGAACCTCCGCTGCTGTGCTGCATACCCGGGACAAGCAGGTAATCAAAGTCCTTGCCGGCCTTTATCAGGGCATTGACAAGCTGGGTTGTGGAGGCGGGATCCACGTTATTGTCCATCTCGCCGTTGATGAGCAGCAGCTTACCTTTGAGCAGATGGGCGTTCTCGACATTAGACGATTCGACGTAGCTCTGGTCAACAGGCCATCCCATCCACTGCTCATTCCACCATATCTTGTCCATCCTGTTGTCATGGCAGCCACACGATGACACTGCCACATCGTAGAATTCAGGGTGGAAGAGCAGGGCTCCTGTTGAGTTCTGGCCTCCGGCCGAAGTGCCATAGATGCCAACCCTTTCAATGTCCATGTACGGGTACTTCTCTGCGGCCGCCTTCATCCAGAGGATCCTGTCAGGAAAACCGGCATCCTTGATGTTCTTCCACGCAACATCATGGAACTTCTTCGACCTGTTGGAAGTCCCCATTCCGTCAATCTGCACCACAATGAAACCGAGCTCGGCAAGTGAGTTCATGTTTCCGAATGTCGGCCGGAACGACTTCGGAACGAAGCTGCTGTGGGGACCGGCATAGATGTTTTCAATTACCGGGTACTTACGCGAAGGATCGAAGTTGAGGGGCCTTATGATGACACCCCAGATATCTGTAACCCCGTCGCGTCCCTTTGCAGTAAAAACCTCGGGGTACTGCCATCCGGTGGCGAGAAGGTCTTTAACATCGGCTTCTGCAAGCTTCATCACTTCGCTGCCGTCGGCTGCACTTCGAACTACCGATACCGGGGGCATGTCAACCCTTGACCATGTGTCAACCAGGTATCTGCCATTGTCTGAAAAAACAGCATCATGGTTGCCGTCACCGGGGGTAAGGTGTGTCAGGCCGGTGCCGTCAAATCCAATCCGGTAGTAATGAATAAGATACGGATCACCCTTCTCCCGACCTGATGCCCTGAAAATAACCTCCCGTTTTTTTTCGTCAACGTTAACCACACCACGGACAACCCATTCGCCCTTTGTGATCTGGTTCTTTACCTTGCCGGTGTTGCCGTCATAGAGCCACAGGTGGTTCCATCCGTCACGCTCTGATGCCCAGATGATCTCGCCTGTACCCTTCACATCGTACCTGTACTTCTTGCCGCTGTAGTCAATGAAAGTGGGCGACTGCTCGTCTATCACCACGCTCATTTTCCCTGTTCCGGCATCTATTCTCATAACCCTGTAAACCTGGTGGCCCCGCTTGTTGTACTCAAATGTCAGGGATGTGCCGGCCGAATCCCAGCGGAAGTTGTCGACACTGTACTGGCTGGGGATCATGGTCTCTTCAACCACAATATGCTTTCTCTCAGCCACATCAAATATCTGCGGGTAACGCTGCGGAACGGCATCACCCGGCTTGGCATACTCATATGTGTAATACTTGGGCTGTACCTGTCCTTCGGGTGACGATTCCACATAGGTTATCATATGCTTCTCAGCAGGCAGGACAATGTATGCCATCAGCTTCCTGGAGTCGGCTGACCACTGGATGGAAGCGGAGTAATACCTTCCAATTCCTCCGTCATCACTCAGCCGGTACTCTTTGTTCTCCTTCAGGTCCCTTATCCATACATTGTAATCACGGACAAAGGCAGTCATTTTTTTGTCGGGTGACGTGTCGGGTCTTCCGGCTGACTCATCGCGAAAACCCCACGGCCATCTGCCGTCACCTCCCCAGGAATACGGCCGCCTCGCCTCACCCTCTTTTGTTACGGCATATTTTCTAAGGTCACACCTGTAGACCGATCCCGAGTACTCGAAGCTCATGCTCTTCAGATCATCGGCCATTGCAATATTGCGTACCGGGAGATCATCTGCCCTTATCGTCTCACCGGTGACGTTGCCCAGCGCTGCAGCAAGCTTCACGGCATCAAATGCTTTCCTGGTTGTCTTTTTAGCCGCATCCGCAAGGATGAAATTCTTTCCTGCCGGTGTCCTGTCCTCAAAGATCAGCATATCTGTACTGCCTATCCATGCAGGCCTGGTATCGCTGTGCCAAACCTTCCCGGATAGCTGCCTGTCAAGGGCGTTGGCCCTCTCGTAATCCTTTTCGGTACCCTGTGCCCTGCCAGGCATAATAACCATACATGCAAGCAAAAAAGAAAATAAACCGTTTACTAATGCTCTGTTCATTGCCGGACTGTTTTAATTTTATGCATAGATAAGATAAATTGCGTGTATTTTTAACACTTTTTCGATGTTTTATGGCTTATTTTAGCGTTGTTTCACATTTTTTAATACTCCGGCCGGGTAGCCGGTACAGGTGTCTGGAGGACACCGGAATATGTTGATTGAGGATTTTATAGCACAGAAATTGCGTGATGCAGGGGTAAGAAGGTTTTTCGGCATACCCGGAGGTCCTTCAATTCCGTACATGGAGGCATTCAGGCGGGCAGGGATAGAGTTTGTATTGACAACTCATGAATCATCGGCGGCCATGATGGCGGATGTAACAGCACGGCTGACCGGTGTGACCGGGGTATGCCATGGAACCTTCGGGCCCGGGGCGGTCAATCTTGCCTCCGGTGTGGGAGGGGCACTTCTTGACCGTACACCGATGCTCGTCCTTACCACGGAGATGCCGGATGCCTGGCTGGGGCGGACTGCACAGATGAACATTGATCACCAGGCATTGTTCCGTCCTCTTACCAAGGGCACCTGCAGGCTCAGTGCCGGAAATGCCGGTGAGGTACTGGAGAGGGCCCTGGATCTGGCGAACAGGGAATATCCCGGTCCGGTGCATATAGGATTGCCGTCTGATCTGGCCGGCAGTCGGGTCAGGCCGGGGGTAGCATCACCGCCTTCATCCGTCCTTGAAGGAGAATCAGAACCTGCTTCCCGCCGGGCAGGGGAATCAGAAGCTGCAGACGGCAGGGCCGCGGTACTGATAGCATCATCCCGCCGGCCACTTATAGCAGCGGGACTCACTGCCATGAGGACAGGTGCAGGCCGGGCACTGGTTAGATTTCTGGAAGGGCGGAACGTGCCGGTGATTGTCACCCCGATGGCGAAGGGAGTGATTCCTTATGACCATCATTGCTATGCCGGAGTGCTGTTCCATGCTCTGAGTGACAGGCTGGAAGGGCTGATCCGTGAGGCTGATCTTGTTATCGGCCTCGGGTATGACGCTGTGGAGTATAATTATGAATCATGGCTGCCACAGGTACCGCTGGTTCATTTTGACACCATGCCGTCAGACCTGAGGATAAAGGGTGCCATTGAGATTGTGTCAGGGCCTGACCGATGGTTTAGTACCCTCGCACCGCTGAACGGCTCAACTGTGATGACCAGGCTTGCCGCGGAAGCCAGGAAGTCAATAAGGGAAGGATTATGCAGTGAAGCGCCTGGCTTGAATCCTTCCAGGGTGCTTACTCTCCTGAGGGAGTCATTGCCCTCCGAAGCAACGGTGACAGCCGATGTAGGATCACATCTTCACTTGCTGGGCCAGATGTGGGATGTTCAGAAGGGCAGGCTTATCATGACCAACGGATGGTCATCAATGGGCTTCGGACTGCCTGCGGCTGTGGCTGCTGCCATGACCGGAACTGGGGAACCTGTGGTATGTGTCACCGGCGACGGCGGGCTTATGATGCATGCCGGGGAGATGATTACTGCCACACGTCTGGGACTGAAGATTATAGTGATTGTTTTCAGCGACGGTGAACTCAACCTAATCAAAGTCAAACAGTCATGGAAGAAGGTTGATCCCTATGGTATACAACTATACAGCGGGTCCCTCTTCCGAACCGGCACTTTCCTTGGAGCGGAGGTCATCCGTGTGACTGACGGGAAAGGCATGCGGGCTGCTCTTGACCGGGCACTTTGCACTGAAGGCCCCGTAATAATAGAGGTGGCAGTTGACCCGGCCCTGTACGGTGATCTGATAGTCAGAAGCTGATGCCAGTATTACTCTTCCTTTCCTGAAGCCGTCTTTTTAGCTTTTGATGCAGGCCTGGCTGCTTTTTCAGTACCGGTTTCCTTTTCACTTTTTTTTGCGGCAGGTTTTGCAGCGGTTTTGGCTGCTGTTCCGGGCTTGGCTGTTTTGGCCGGTTTTGCTGCCCTGACTTCGGCTGGTGCTTCTGAAAGAGCGGTTTCAGGAATCCTTGCTGTCACCTCCTTTACCGGTGCAACGACATTCTTCTTCGCTTTTCTGCGACGGCGAACGCCAAAGGATCCCAGTATTATCTTGCCTCGTTTTGATTTCTTATCACCTTTGCCCATGTCTTATAAAGTTTAAATTGTGAACTCAAGATTGCACAAACAACAAAAGTAGTAAAATTTAGTACTTGGGAGCGAATTTCTGTTAATAAATAAGGATGTACATCCGGGGTGGTTCCGGGGTGTTTTATTAAATTTGCTGATATGGCGACCAGGAAGCTATGGATTTACTCTCCGGATGTCACTCCAAGGCTCGAATATACAGCCGGTGTGATCTTAAATACCATTCTCGGGATAAATTTTGAGATCACAACTGACAGGAGGAAGATAGGGGGCAGCCCGGCAATTATCTATTCCAATGAAAAAGTCAGGGATCAGTTTGTTATCCGTCCGTCAGGGCTTCTTTCAGCTGCCGGGATCGTGCAGACCGACCCCCGGGTGACCTGCATTGACGGCATGCCGGTGCTCTTTCCGGTTGAGGAGGGGACGATTCCTTTTGATCTTTTTTCTGCCTCCTTTTACATTCTTTCCAGGTATGAAGAATATCTCCCTTTTTCGCCTGATGCTCACGGACGGTTTCCGGGTTCCGGATCAACGGCTTCCCGTGGCGGATTCCTCCGGATGCCGGTAGTCGAGATATGGTCAAGATATCTTGCTGCTGAGCTGGTTAAACGGTACCCGGTGCTGACCATCCGGCACAATGAATACCATCCACTGGTTACAGTGGATGTGGACCAGCCTTTTGCCTACCGGAGCCGCGGATTCCTGAGGAGCATGGGAGGTATTGTGAAAGGACTTGCGGGTGTGGGTGCACGGCCTGCAGAAAGGGTCAGGACGATGTCAGGCAATATGACAGATCCCTATGACAGTTTCAGCTACATGGAAGAAAAGCTGAAAAAAAGCGGCACTGATGCCCTGTTTTTCTTTCCCGCTGGTGACCAGGGAGAGTATGATCATAACCCTCCCTGGCGTGATCATGACTACGGAGAGATCGTCCGCAGGTACGACACGATGTTCGGCAGCGGCCTGCACCCGTCTTACCGTTCAGCCGGCAGGCCAAAGACACTGAAGACAGAGACTGAAAGGTATTCCGCCATCACAGGACATCCAGCCGAAAAAGCACGCCAGCACTGGCTCCTCCTTACGATGCCGGACACCTACAGGGCATACAGGGAAGCCGGAATAACCCATGACTATACAATGGGCTTCCATGACGAACCGGGATTCAGGGCGGGTATCGCCCGGCCGTTTCCATTCTATGATATCCGGGCAGAAAGGCCAACAGGACTGATGATTGTCCCCTTCCAGGTTATGGACGGCACCCTGAGGCAGTATATGCACCTGCAGCCTGACGCCGCCCTGGAGGTCATCGGCTCACTTATCACTGCCACACGGAAGGTGGGAGGACTTTTCGTGTCGATATGGCACAACACATCCCTTAACGAAGGCAACGGATGGGAAGGATGGAGGAGAGTATTTGAGGAAACAATTGCCATGCAGAAGGGATGATCAGTTACCTGAAGAACACCGAGATTGACAGGATGAGATGGGATGCCTGCCTGATGGAGATTCCGGCTGTCAGACCCTATGCTTTGTCATGGTATCTTGATATCATGTCACCGGGGTGGGAGGCCCTGGTTGATGATGATTACATGTCAGTCTTCCCGCTGCCATGCAGCAGGAAGTATGGATTCAGTTATATCGCCACCCCTGTCTTCCTTCAGCAGCTGGGACTTTTCAGTGCTGACGGTGACAGGAAGCAGATCGCCGGTGAGTTTATCTCGTTTATGCCGGAGTTCTTCAGGCTGGTTGACCTCTGCATAGGGCAGGAGGTGAGTGTCCCGGGTTTTACCATGACCCCCCGTTACAATTACGAACTGGTGCTCAGTGAACCATACGAAAAGATATGGTTGAACTACATGACTGATTGCAGGAGGAATGTCAATATTGCGCACCGTTATCCCCAGGATATTGTCGGGGATGTGAGTCCTGCTGAGCTGATCTCACTGTTCAGGAATTACACGGCCGGACGGGCAGGAACAATAAGTGAGACAAGCTACCGCCGGCTTCATACCCTAATGGAACACTGCATCGCTTCAGGTACGGGAAGGATGCTCGGTGTGAGGTCGCCCAAAGGAAAGCTGCTCTGGGGAATGTTCCTGACAGATGCCTTTGGCCGGACCACGATGCTCTTTACCGCCGGAAGCAGGAAAAGCCGCGAACTGCGGACCTCCTACCATGTCATCGACCATCTGATAAAAAGTTATGCCGGTACGGGTCAGATTATTGACTTTGCAGGATCCACGGTTCCGTCAATAGCCATTTTCATGAGTTCTTTCGGAGGGGAGAAATGCACTTACTGGCGCCTTTACCGCAACACCCTGCCCTGGCCGGTAAGTCTTTTCAAATAATCAGAACAGCAATTCTATTACCTGGTCGTCAGCATCAGCCTGGGTAAGCCTCCCCTCTTCGCACCTGAGAGTCCTGGCAGGAAATTTCTTCACCAGTGAATGCTTATGGGTTGACATTATCACCGCTCTTCCTGTATTGCTGATGCTCTTCAGCAGGATATGTATCTCTTCCGATGTCTCGGGGTCAAGATTGCCTGTCGGTTCATCGGCCAGGATTATTTCCGGGTTATTCAGCAGTGCCCTTGCAATGACAACCCTCTGCTGTTCCCCTCCTGAGAGCTGGTGAGGCATTTTAAATCCCTTGTTCTGGAGTCCCACCTTCTCAAGAACCTCCCTGATCCGGTCTTCCGTTGCAACCTTGCTGTTCCATCCTGTAGCCTTCAGTGCAAACTCCAGGTTGTCATGCACCGACCTGTCGGTCAGAAGCTGGAAATCCTGGAAAACAATCCCCAGTTTTCTCCGGAGGAGTGGCACTTCCCTCTTTCTGATCGTACGCAGGTTGAACCCTGCCACCCAACCTTCACCGTCAGTCAGCGGAAGTTGTGCATTCAGGGTACGTATCAGTGATGTCTTACCGCTGCCAACCCTTCCCACAAGGTAAACGAACTCACCTTTCTCCACCTTCAGGTTCACGTCGCTGAGAACAAGGTGATCCTGCTGCATGATGGTACAGCTCTTTAGTTCAATGATTGTATCCAGCGGAGTGTTCTCTTCCATTCGGAACGGTTTTTGTGCAAAATAAAAAAGAATTAACAATCAGCGGTATTGCTGTTGATAAAATGAGGTTTGAGCACAATTCCGGGAGGCATTATAATTGTATTTTTACGGCTAACGAAACTGCGCCGGAAAATCTGGGCAAAGTGTTGTTAATAAAATAATTACCTGCAGCAAGTGCTTGCAGGAATATCTTATTTGGGAGAGGATAGGGAAAGGACAAAGTTATGAACAGGAAGATAGTGATGGTAATTATGGTCTCACTCATTGCTGCAGGAGCTGCAATCAGGGGACAGGTTTCATTCTCCGGGGAAGAGATAACCTCTTTGCTGAATAACGGTTACGACATGTTTTCCAGGGGCAAGTATGCCACTGCGATCGGTCTGTTTGACAGGTGGCTGGAGACAGAGAAGAGCGGCAGCAGGCTGCAGAGGGCTGACGCGGAGTACCATGCCGCCCTGGCCTCGATGAGGATCATGGCTCCCGATGCCGAGTACCGGATGCAAAAGTTTATCAGCACCAATGGCGAGAGTCCGATGCTCAACCAGGCAAGGTTCGAGTCAGGCCGTTACTGCTATCAGCAGCGTAATTATGGCTGCGCAATTGAATGGTTCGAGCAGACTGACCGCAACATGCTGTCTGACAAGGAACTGCCTGAATACCTGTTCAAGCTGGGATACTCTCATTACCGCAGGGGTGATACAAAAAGAGCCCAGATGCTCTTTGCCGAGCTGACCGATGTTGATACTGATTACACTGCCCCGGCAATCTATTACTATTCAGCAATAGCTTATGAAAATGGTTTTTACCGTACTGCGCTGGAGGGTTTCGAGCGACTGAAGGGTGATGAGACATTCGGAAGCATAGTCCCCTTTTACATCACACAGATTTACTACATTGACAAAAACTATGACGGTATACTGGAGATGGCACCGGCGTTGATTGACCAGGCCGGAAAGACAAGGGAGGCAGAGCTCTATCGCTTCATTGGCGATGCTCATTTCCAGAAAGGGAACTACAGCGAAGCCATTCCCTATCTTGAGAAATTCATAAAGGAGACAAAACTGAGTGACAGGAACGACAAGTATGAACTGGCATTCAGTTATTACCAGACCGGAGCAACAGATAAAGCCACCAGACTTTTTAATGAAGTTGTGGGTCGAAGTGATATCCTGACCCAGAATGCATATTTTATGCTTGGATCCTGCTACCTTAAGGCAAATGACAAGAAAAAGGCCCAGATGGCATTTTCAGCTGCCTCAGGGATGAGCTATGACCCGGAGGTACAGGAGGAGGCTCTCTTCAATTTTGCCAAGCTGGCATATGAAAACTCATATGCACCCTTTGGTGAGGGGATCGATGCACTTCACAACTATATCCGCACTTACCCCAACTCTGAAAACGTTTCAGAGGCATATGACTACCTGATCTCTGCCTACATGAGGATGAAGAACTATCAGGCTGCCCTCAACTCTCTTGAAAAGATAAGTACCAGGGATGACAGGCTCAGGGCTGCATACCAGAAAGTGGCCTATTACAGGGGTATAGAACAGTTCCGCAACAGGCAGTATGCAGATGCGGTTGCAATGTTTGACAGGTCGGTTATGCAGGGTGACATCAATCCGGACCTTCGAGCCCAGGCACTCTACTGGAGAGGAGAGTCGCACTACCGTCTCGGTAACAGTGATGCTGCCGCAAATGACTGGGAGAGTTTCAGGAAACTGCCTGCGGCTTCTTCGATGCCCGGGTATGATCTGATAGACTACAATCTGGGTTACGTTTGGTACAATAAAGGTGAGTATGCCAGAGCCCTGCCGCATTTCATGGCATTCAGCAACAAGGCTGACCCTGTTGAAAGGCGCGACATGCTGGTTGATGCCCGCAACCGCATAGCCGACTGCTACTACATCAGGGCTGATTATGCCTCGGCAATAACATATTATGACAAGGTGATCGAATACGGAAAGCTTGATGCTGACTATGCAATGTTCCAGAAGGGATTTGCCCAGGGGCTGAACAATAATAACCAGGCCAAGATCACAACCCTTACCGGGCTGATCAACTCTCTTCCGAAGTCGGCCTACGTACCCAATGCCCTCTTCGAGAGAGGAAGGGCTTTTGTTGCCACGGATCAGCCACAGAGGGGAGAGGCGGACTTTACGAACATAATTGCATGGTATACAGGGAGCCAGTTTGTGCCGCCGGCGATAGTTCAGCTCGGGCTCATATACTATAATGCCGGTGAGAATGAGAAGGCAATAGCACAGTTCAAAAAGGTCATTGAGAACTACAGGAACACCCCGGAAGCACGCAATGCAGTCAACGGCCTGAGAAACGCCTACACCGACATGGACGATGTGGAGTCATTCTTTGCTTATATGAAGAATGTCGGGGGACCAGGGAACATTGAGGCATCAACACGAGATTCAATGCTCTATATATCAGGTGAAAACCAGTATGTCAAAGGTAACTGCGATAGATCGTCCGAGATATTCAGGAACTACCTGAATGAGTTCCCCTCAGGCAGTTTTGCCACAAATGCGAGGTTTTATCTCGCAGATTGCCTTAACAGGTCAGGCAAGGCTGAAGAAGCTCTCGATGTTTATCTCAGGGTTATCAGTGTAGGCAATAACCAGTTCATGGAGCAGTCATTGCTCGGGGCTGCTTCCATCACTTACGGGAAGGCAGATTACAGGGGAGCACTGTCGCTTTATGAGCGGCTCGGCAGGGAGGCTTCCAGTCCTGAGAACCGCATGTATGCATTCCTGGGTATGATGCGTTCAGCCTCAGCCCTCGGTGATGACGACAGGGTCATTGCTTCAGCTGAACAAGTGCTGGGTTCAGAAAAACTGACCGAGGAGTTGGCCCGTGAGGCCACTTTCCTCACGGCCAGTGCTAACCAGAGGCTTGGCAACAATGCCGATGCGCTGGATGACTATCGCCGGGTGGCACAGGAGGTTGCCACGGCTTACGGAGCTGAGTCAAAATACCGCGTGGCAGAGCTGTTGTGGATATCAGGGGACACTGAAGGTGCGGAGAGGGAGGCCAATCAGCTTGTGGACATGAGTTCACCCCATGCATACTGGACGGGAAAGACTTTCCTTCTCCTTTCTGATATAGCAGTAAAAAAGGGAGATACATTTCAGGCCAGGGCTACTTTGCAGAGCCTTATAGACTATTACACGGTGAGCAATGACGGCATAATTGACGAGGCCAGGGCTAAACTGGCAGCCCTGAATCCGGAAAAGTCACAGGGAACTGCCGCAACCAATTGACTCACCAAGCAGAGAAACTCAGAAGAAGAAGACAATGAAAGGAAAAATATATATTGCCGCTGTATTCCTGCTGCTGACAGCCACAGGTACCGCACAGACAGGAGATGAGACCATCAGGAGGAGTGTCACCCTTTACAATCCGTATAAGCCGACACTTCAGGAGGCCACAAAGAGGACCCTGCTCCCCGCAGCTGACGATACAACCACTGTCAGCATCAGTTTTGACTATGACTTCACCCCCGGTTCCTTTGTTCCGGAATATGAGGTGAGCCCGATCAGGTCGGCAGTACTCTCACCCGAGCCGCTTCCGGAGCTTAAGAAAGGATATGTAAGCCTCGGCCTCGGTACCTACCTTTCGCCTTTCCTTGAGGTAAGTATTTCAAACGGACGCTCAAACAAGGGAACAATAGGACTGTTTACCCGAACCTACGGTTCTGCCGGAAAGATCGAACTGCAGAATGACAGGAGGGTTCATGCCGGTTTCCTTGACAACCAGGCAATGATCTATGGCAGGAAATATTTCCGTAGAAGCCGTTTTGACGGTGACATAGATTTCAGACATATGACCCGTCATGCATACGGTTATAATCCTGATGTCACCGGTTATGACCCTGACAAGAATGATATCAGGTCACTCTATTATGACGTGACGGCAAAGGCAAGGTATTTTACCATGGAACCCGATTCAAGTGACCTCAACTGGGACGCTACCCTGAAGTATAACCTTTTCACGAGGCAGGGTGACGGTATTCAGCATAACCCGGGTCTTACACTGAAGGGAGGAATGAATGTTTACGGGCTTTATGCAGGACTGGATGCCGGGTACGACCTTTTTCTCTTTTCAAAGGGGATTGACTACAAGGCGAGGAACCTGCTGATGCTGGCACCTTACATCACGAAGGGAAATGACGACTGGCGGTTCCGGTTCGGGCTTAAACTGGCGGCTGATCTGAAGGAGAACCATGACCCGCTAGTGGGTGGGGTCAAAAAGCTATACATGTTTTTCTACCCTGATGCCATGTTCACCTTCAGGATAATACCAAAATTCCTCCGATTCACAGCATCCATCGACGGTTCGCTTGAAGATAACCAGGCGCGGAATACTGCATATGCAAATCCATGGCTGCTTCCAGGTGATACTCTTTACAACCTGCGGAGCACAGACAATGAACTCAGGATAAAGGCAGGCTTCTCAGGCACGATGAATGTCACCTCATCCTATGCAGTTGATGCCAGCTACACACTTTTCAGGGATATGCTTCTCTTTATGAATGATACCCTGGGGGTGGGAAATTACTTCGTGCCTGTTTACTCAGACGGCAGCCTCCTCAGGCTCCATGGTGAGGTAAAGGTTCCGCTCAACCGCCAGGTCACCCTTTCACTTGCGGGTAATTATTACGGCTACAACCTGTCGGGACAGGAACATGCGTGGCACAAACCGGAATGGGACGGATCTGTAAGGGCGGACTATAACCTGAGGAACAAGATTATCGCATCTGCTGAACTTACTCTTACCGGTGACAGGTACGCCAGGGTGATGGCACCCGGTGAGACCATCAGGCTTCCCTTCCATCCTAACCTGAATATGGGAATCGAATACAGGTATACTCCTGACATTTCATTCTGGATTAAATGCAATAATATTTCGTATAACAGGTATTTTGAATGGAACTATTATCCATCAAGGAACTTCATGCTCCTGGGCGGAATTTCATACAGCCTTTAAAGTACGGCAATTATCGTAAGGCTGTTCATATTTTTTCATGAATAGTTATCATCCCACGATGCAGAACCGGCATATTTTGCTACCTTTGTGTGATTTTTTAAATGACATATTATCAAAGCGTTAACGTTTTCAGAAATTACCATAAAATTATTAATATGACTAATGAGGAACTGAGGAAGAGGAGCAGGGAACAGGATGAATATTCAGCCGACAGTATCCAGGTTCTTGAAGGGCTTGAGGCAGTCAGGAAAAGGCCCGCGATGTATATCGGGGATGTGGGCGTCAGGGGTTTGCATCATCTTGTTTACGAGGTTGTTGATAATTCGATTGATGAAGCCCTGGCAGGTTTCTGTACACGGATCGACGTAACTATCAATGAGGATAACTCGGTAACCGTGGTGGATAATGGCCGCGGCATTCCGGTTGAGATGCATGAGAAGGAGAAGCGTTCTGCCCTGGAGGTGGTAATGACAGTGCTTCATGCAGGAGGAAAGTTTGACAAGGATACCTATAAAGTCTCCGGCGGTTTGCACGGGGTAGGAGTATCATGTGTCAATGCCCTCTCATCAAGGATGACCGTAGAGGTGATGAGGCAGGGAAAAATATGGTCTCAGACCTATGAAAAGGGTAAGCCTCTCGCCCCGGTGGCCCCGGTTGGTGACTCGGATGAGTCGGGTACCATTACCACCTTTATGCCTGACAGCACAATCTTCCAGACCATTGATTTCAAGTTTGATATCCTTGCCGCCCGTCTCCGTGAGCTGGCCTTCCTGAACAAGAGCATCCTCCTCACCCTTACTGACAGGCGTGAGCCTGCGGAGAATGGCGGCAGTGAGGAGCAGGCACATTTGTCCGAGAATTTTTATTCAGAACGGGGTCTGATAGAATTCGTGGAGTACCTCGACGTCAACCGTGAGAGACTCACCGAGAAGGTTATCTACATCAATTATGACAAAGGGGATGTGCCGGTAGAGCTGGCCCTTCAGTACAACACCTCATTCTCGGAGAATGTACATTCATATGTTAATAACATAAACACTATAGAAGGAGGCACCCATCTGGCGGGTTTCAGAAGGGGGCTGACACGCACCCTGAAGAAGTATGCAGAGGATTCGGGGCTCACCAGCAAGCTGAAGTTTGACATCAACGGTGACGACTTTCGTGAGGGGCTCACTGCGGTCATTTCAGTCAAGGTTGCTGAACCCCAGTTTGAGGGGCAGACAAAGACCAAACTCGGGAACTCCGAGGTTATGGGTGCTGTTGATGTGGCAGTCAGCACGGCCCTTACCAATTATCTTGAAGAGAATCCCAGGGATGCAAAGTCAATCGTTCAGAAGGTGATACTTGCAGCTACGGCACGTCATGCAGCCCGCAAGGCACGTGAACTGGTGCAGAGAAAGAATGTGCTTTCAGGCTCGGGCCTGCCTGGCAAGCTGGCCGACTGCGCCGACAGGGATCCGTCTGTATCGGAAATATTCCTGGTTGAGGGTGACTCAGCAGGGGGAACAGCAAAGCAGGGTCGCGACCGCCGGTTCCAGGCCATACTTCCCCTCAGGGGTAAGATACTGAATGTGGAGAAGGCCATGCAGCACAAGATCTTTGACAGTGAGGAGATCAAGAATATTTTTACCGCACTTGGGGTTACCATCGGTACCGAAGATGACAGCAAGGCGCTGAACACCTCCGGGCTGAGATATGCCAAGGTGATAATAATGACTGATGCCGATGTTGACGGTTCACACATAACCACCCTGATTATGACCTTCTTCTTCAGGTATATGAAGGAACTTATTGAGAACGGCCACATTTACATTGCAACTCCGCCGCTCTACCTGGTGAAGAAGGGCAAGGCTGAAAAGTACTGTTGGTCAGACGAGGAACGTGATGCAGCCATCCGGGAGATGGGTCAGGGTAAGGAATCGAGCGTGACGGTGCAGCGGTACAAAGGTCTCGGTGAGATGAATGCAGAGCAGCTCTGGGAAACGACAATGAACCCCGAGACGCGCACCCTGAGGCAGGTGACAATAGACAGCGCTGCCGAGGCAGACCATATCTTCTCGATGCTGATGGGAGACGAAGTGCCCCCGAGAAGGGAATTCATCGAGAGGCATGCGAAGTATGCTAATATAGATGCTTAGCAGGCAGCAGGCAGCAGTGGAGTTCATACCCTGCCAGGTGGGTTTTTATTTTCCGAGGAGCCATATTGCGGCGAAGGCAATCAGTAACACGCAATAGGATAATATGTTACAAAGTGGCCAGCCATCATTCAGGAAGAGTCTTAATATTGTTGACTCCTCAGCGCTGATCATTGGGTCGATGATCGGTTCGGGAATTTTCATTGTAAGTGCTGATATGGCACGTACTCTCGGTTCCCCGGGATGGCTCCTGGTGGCATGGCTGATTACAGGTTTCATGACCGTAACGGGTGCACTCAACTTCGGAGAACTGGCTGCCATGATGCCAAAGGCCGGGGGGACCTACGTCTATCTTCGCGAAGCCTATAACCCGCTCATCGGATTTCTTTACGGATGGACTCTTTTCATGGTAATCCAGACCGGTACCATAGCAGCGGTTGCGATGGCATTCGGGAAGTTCTTCGGGGTCATCGTCCCGTGGATCAATGAATCCAACATTCTGATGAGGCTCGGACCTGTGAAGTTCTCCTCGGTTCACCTTGTTGCAATTGGATCGCTTGCACTGCTTACATGGATAAACTCAAGGGGTATCCGGACAGGTAAGCATGTGCAGAATACATTCACCTTCACAAAGGTGCTGATACTTATACTCCTGTTGCTGGCAGGTTTTATTTTTGCCGGTTCCGACGGTATGCGGGCCAACTCTGAATACTTCTGGGAGGCAGCATCGATCGACAAGGCCACCGGAGTCGTGACACCCATCACAGGCGGCATGATCTTGGTCGCCCTGGCAATGGCAATGGTAGGATCACTCTTTACCTGCGATGCATGGTCCAATGTTACATTTGCCTCGGCAGAGGTTGTCAATCCAAAGCGGACTCTCCCTCTCAGCCTCTTCTGGGGAACCCTCATCGCCTTCACCCTTTTCTTTCTTACCAATATTGTTTACATCAAGGTGCTTCCGCTTCGCGGTATGCCTGATGGTGCAGCAGCCCTCGAGAGAGGAATGGCCTTTGCCACCAGCGACAGGCTGGGTACTGCAACCATCTCATCAATATTTGGCGATTATGCAGGAATAGTCATGGCAGTCTTCATAGTCATCTCAACATTTGGATGCAACAACGGGCTTATACTTTCAGGAGCGAGGGTTTACTATGCCATGGCTGCAGACAAACTCTTCTTCCGCCAGGCCGGAAGGCTCAACGAAAGGGCTGTCCCCGGAAGCGGCCTGTGGATACAGTTCGCATGGGCGTCACTGCTGTGCCTGTCAGGCTCCTACTCTCAGCTTCTTGATTATGTCGTGTTTGCCGTTCTGCTGTTTTATGTCCTCACCATTGTTGCGATCTTTATATTGCGCATCAGGAAACCTGATGCTGAAAGGCCTTACAGGGCCTTCGGCTATCCGTTCATACCGGCACTGTATATCCTTATGGCGTCAACCATAATGATTATACTTCTTATTTACAAACCAGCTTTCACATGGCCCGGCCTCATAATCGTAATTATCGGTATCCCGGTATACTTTGTATGGCGACGACTTAAAAAATAAATATATACTCATACAGAAATGCTACAACAAACCAGCAAAACCGCAGGAGAGTCACATGACATGAGAAAAATAAACCCGGTGACCGATTGGATCATCCGCCTGCTGAAAGGAACACTGGTAGGTATAGGTGCAATCCTGCCCGGATTGTCAGGGGGAGTGCTTGCGGTTATTTTCGGAATATATCAGCCTTTGCTGAAGTTCCTTTCAGATATCAGAAAGGATTTTGTTAAAAACATGTTGTTTTTCATCCCTGTCCTGATAGGAGTGGCTTTCGGAATATTCCTTTTTGCCATTGTGGTTGAAAAGGCATTTGGAAGATATGCCGCTGTGTTTGTATGTCTCTTCATCGGTTTCGTTATCGGAACATTTCCGTCTCTCTATAAAACAGCGGGCAAACAGGGGAGAGGCACCCGGGATATTGTAATTCTGATAATCTCTGCCATGGCGATATTCACCCTGATGATGGTCGGTGAACGGCAACTGTTAAATGTTACTCCCGGGTTGCCTGCATGGTTTGGGTCAGGAGCTCTTATCGGCCTGGGATTGATTGTACCCGGAATGAGCCCCTCAAATTTCCTGATCTATTTCGGATTGTATGATAAGATGGCTGAAGGTATCAACGATCTCAACATGGCTGTTGTTATCCCTCTCACGGCAGGGGTGATTGTCTGCATTCTGCTTTTCTCAAGGCTTGCTGCCTTTTTGTTCAGAAAGTATTATTCAGGAATGTATCATTTTATACTTGGAATGGTCCTTGGTTCTTCAGTTGCTATTTTCCCGACCATAGTTTTTCCGGCTTTCAGGGCTGACCAGTTATCTGCTGCCGGCCTAAGTTTCGGTGGAGCTGTTGCCTTTTGCCTTTTAATGCTGGCTGCCGGATCCATGGCATCGTGGCTGTTCAGCAAGCTGGAGGAAAAATACCCCAGGGAGGACCTTTTCTGACATCTGGATGTTGTTCCATAAAAAATAGAACATTCTCATTTACGGGATAGTCAGAAGTAGCCTACTCAGTAAGTTCGCCTGCCAGGAGACGCAATCCGATCTCTGAGATTTTTGCCTGGTATAGTGCAGTCAGCCTTCGGTTTATGGCATTCAGGTAGTTATTCTGGTACTCCCTGAATTCCAGTCCTGAAAGTGACCCCAGGCGGTAACGCTCCATAGCTATCTCAAGGGAGGCACGTGCCACCTCGGCGCTCTGCGTTTCAAAATTGGTTACGATCCGGTTATTGCGATAGGTATTGTACAGAAGGTCAAGTTCTCCAAGTATTTCATTTTCGACGTCAAGGTAGGCAAACCTGCTGCTTTCAGCCTCAATTTTTGCATTCGCCATCCGGCGGTTGGTTTCAAGGCCGGAGAAGATGTTCCATGACAGGTTGAATCCCCAGTTAAATCCCATGGTCTGATTGTAGGTGTTTGCCTGCCAGGGATATTCATTACGGGAGAAATTATAGCCGGTGCTGAAATTTATTGTTGGATACCGGTCTGCCCTCACCGACTCGATATCATACCTGGAGAGCCGCTCGCCCTGCCTTGCAAGGATAAGCTGATTATTGTATGCCAGGGTGCGCTGACGAAGCGAATCGATATCAATTTCCGGGGCCAGGATAATGGTATCATTGATATTGAAATTCATCTCATGCCTGGTATTGAGCAGGTTGGTCATCCGGATATAGGCACTGATAACGGTTTCCTGCTGAGTCAGAACAGCTGAACTGTCTGCATTGAGGTCTATCCTGGCCTGCTGAAGGTCAAGGCCTGATATTACACCCAGGAGGTATTTCTCCTCGGCGTTTTCGTATCTTGCCCTTGAGAGCGTGAGTGAGGTAAGGGCAGACTGCAGTCTGTTTTGCTGCACGATGATGTTGTAATACTCCGAGCAGACCCTCATGATCAGGTTTTCAACATTGATCTTTACTCTCTGGCTGCTCATGGAAAGGAGCTCTTTCTGCCTGCTGTAGTCGGTAAACATGCCGAATCCGTCAAAGAGCCTCCAGTTAAGGCTTAGTCCGGCGGCATAGCCATTTATCAGGCTTCTGTCTTCACCGGCTGATGATGATTCTGTATTATTGTTGGTTTGAGACTGCCTTCCGGTTCCTGTTACTGAAGGAAGGAAAGGAGATAGGGTCACGTTGTTACCTGCAATGGTTTCATCGTTACGGGTAATTTTGAGGGAGTAATTATTTTCAAGAGCCTGCATAATGGCCTCATCGAGGGTCATCAGCTTCTGTGCCCCGGCTGTCATTGAAAGGGCTGACAGCAGCAATATTGTTTTAAGTCTGAGGTTGATCATTGATGTTTATTTCTGCTTTTTTCCTTCCGGCCAGGTAGGTGTAGACTGAAGGCACGACAAAAAGGGTGAGGAAAGTTGCGAAGAACAATCCTCCTACCACTGTTACACCCATTGAGACACGGCTTTCTGCTCCTGCTCCGGTGGCCAGGGCCAGTGGCATGATGCCAAGTATGGTAGTAAGACTGGTCATGAGTACCGGGCGGAATCGTGATACGGCAGCCTCACGTGCAGCATCCATGACTGTCAGCCCGGCCTGTTGTCTCTGGTTTGCAAATTCCACTATAAGGATTCCGTTCTTTGCTACCATACCGATCAGCATGATCAGTCCTATCTGGCTGAAAATATTGAGCGTCTGTCCGGTTATTACCATTACGAAGAGAGCGCCGATCAGTGCCAGCGGCACAGTAACAAGGATAATCACGGGGTCACGGAAGCTTTCAAACTGTGCTGAAAGTACAAGGTAAATCAGAACTATGGCAAGCACAAAAGCAAAGAGGAGGCTGGAGGTGCTCTCCACAAAGTCTTTGGAGTCGCCCGACAGTGTGGTGCTGAAATTCTCGTCAAGCACTTTTTCAGAGATCCTGTCCATCTCTTCAATACCTTCACCGAGGGTATACCTGCCGGCAAGACCTGCGGAAACAGTGGCAGACACAAACCTGTTATACCTGTATAGCTGGGGCGGGAGGCTGCTCTCACGGATCTCAACAATGTTGTCAAGCTGGATCAGCTGTCCCCTGTCATTCCTGACATATGTGCTTGTAAGGTCATACGGGTCATTGCGCTTTGATTTGTCAAACTGGCTGAATATCTGGTACTGTTTGCCGTCAAGTATATAGTAACCGATCCGCTGTTCGCTCATGGTGAGCTGCAGTGTCTGAGCGATATTCTGAACATTTATCCCCATCATTGAGGCTTTCTCCCTGTTGATAAGTACGGTCAGTTCAGGCTTGGTAAACTTCAGGTTCACATCACTGGCTGAGAAGTAGGGGCTTTCAGACACCTCTGCCATGAAGTCGGGGAGTACTCGCTTAAGGTCCTCAAGGTTCTTTGCCTGAATCACATACTGCACCGGCAGGCCGCCTCGGCGTGATCCGAATGTCTGCTGCTGGGAAACGATGGTACGTGCTCCGGTGTAGTCCCTGAGGACTGGTGACAATGCTGCTGCTATCTCCTGTTGTGACCTTTTGCGTTCACGCCGGTCTGTCAGACGCACTCTCATATCTGCACTGTTTATACCACGCATGCCCACCATCCCCATGATGTTGTCACTTTCGGGGACCTCGGCCTGTACCACAGGGTAGATAGTCTGCATATAATCGGTCATATAGTTATATGAAGTGCCTTCTGTAGCCCTGGCGCTAATGCTTAAATAGCCGCGATCCTCCAGCGGGGCCATCTCTGACGGAAGGAGAGTCCAGAACAATCCTATAAGAAGGCCGGAGACAACTATTATTACCAGTGCCCAGTATCTTCTCTTAAGGAAGCCTGATATCAGTTTACGGTAGAAATTGATCATCCCGCTGAAAAATGGTTCAGTGTACCGGTAAAAACGACCTTCCATGGCGTCATGCTTCAGTATTCTGGATGAAACCATGGGTGTAAGCGTAAGAGCAATAAAGGATGAAATTATCACGGCACCCACGATCACCAAACTGAACTCACGGAAGAGCCTTCCGGTCACCCCCTGCAGGAACACTATGGGGAAGAAGACCGCGATAAGGGCTACCGTGGTGGCGATGATTGCAAAGAATATCTCACGTGAACCAAGCAGTGCTGCCTCAATCGGTTTTATCCCCTTTTCAACCTTGGTGTAAATGTTCTCAACCATGACGATGGCATCGTCAACCACGAGGCCGATGGCGAGCACAATGGCAAACAGGGTCAGGATGTTAATGGTGAAACCTGCCAGGTACATCACGAAGAAGGCCCCAATAAGGGCTACCGGAATAGCCACGACCGGGATCAGGGTGGTGCGCCAGTTCCTGAGGAAGAGGAATATGACGAGGACCACCAGCATGAAAGCGATGAAAATAGTGTTCTTTACTTCCCTGATTGACTCCCGGATGTAGGTGGTATTGTCAAAAAGTATTTCGGTGGTTATGTCTTCGGGAAGGTCTTTCTTGAGCTCCTCAAGCATTATCAGCGCATTGTCGACTATGTCAATGTAGTTTGCCCCAGGCTGGGGTACAAGGACTACGTTTACAGCCGGTTTGCCGTTGCTAAGAAGGTGTGAGCGAATATCTTCAGCATCGATCTCTGCAATTCCTATATCACTGAATTTAACAACCCTGTCACCGCTTTTGGCGATGATAAGGTCATTGAATTCATCAACGGTACGGAGCCTCCCCATGGTCCGGATGGTAAGCTCTGTATTATCTCCTTCAATTCTTCCGGAGGGGAGTTCCACGTTCTCCCTGGTTACAGCAGTACGCACATCAAGCGGTGTGAGGCCGTAAGCCGCCAGCCTGGCCGGATCCATCTTCATCCTGATTGCCAGTTTCTTTGATCCCCAGACACTTACCGCACTAACTCCGGAAATGGTCTGCATTCTTTCCTTGAAGTTGATCTCGGCCCATGTGCTGACATCGATGATTGACCTGGTGTCACTGCGCAGTGTCACTGCGAAAATCGGCTGTGCGTCTGCATCAGCTTTCTGCACCACGGGCGGGTCAACATCCTGTGGCAGACGGCGCATGGCACCGGAAACCTTGTCACGCACGTCATTGACAGCCGTCTCCATGTCAACCTCCAGCTTGAATTCAATTGTGATACGTGAAGAACCGTCACTGCTGGAACTGGAGATTGAGCGTATACCCTGGACGCTGTTAATCGCAGACTCCAGGGGCTCGGTGATCTGTGTTTCAATAACATCAGAGTTGGCCCCTGGGAATGAGGTCGATACTGTCACCACCGCAGGGTCAACACTCGGGTAATCCCTTACTCCAAGGAAGGTGAATCCTATTCCTCCCAGGATGAGGATAACCAGTGACATCACTGTTGCAAGCACAGGTCTCTTTATGCTTAATGATGACAGACTCATACTGTGGTTCTCCCTGTTAGGTTGTAGTGCATCCCGTTTTCTAATCAGTTATGTTTATTCTTACAGGCATATTGTCCCTGAGTTGCATGAGGCCGGTTGTCAGGACGGTGTCACCTGCCGAAAGCCCAGACGTTACTTCAATCATTGTTGCAGTCCTGGTGCCGGTGATTACCGGAACCATCTGTGCCCTGCCTTTCCTGGCAACCCATACCTTCTTTTCATTCATTTCGGGAACGATTGCTTCTGTAGGTATCTGAATGGCGTTCTGCTTTTCGTCGGTAATGAGTGTGAGGGAGGCAAACATGCCGGGTACGAGCCGGCCCGCCCTGTTGTCAAACCGGGCCCGGAGACCTATGGTTCGGGTGGTCTCATCAATGCGGTAGTCAACCGCATATACCGTGGCAAAAAACTCTTCATTATAGCCCTTGGTCTCAAAAGAGATCCTTTTTCCCAGAAGTTGTTCGGAGACATACTTCTCGGAAATGGCAAATTCAAGCTTGAGGAATGAAGGGTCAATCAGGTGAGCTATCTTTACGTTCGGGGTGACATAGGTACCCTCACTGACATACCGGAATCCTATGACACCGTCGAACGGCGATCTTACTTCCGTTTCCGCGATTCTTACCCTTAGCAGATTTATGTCGGCAAGGATGACGTTGTAGTCGGTCTGCAACTGGTCAAATGCCTCACGACTCACGGCATCCTTTTCAAGAAGCACTCTCTGGCGTTCCAGTTTTTCCGAGAGCATTTTTTCCTGTATTTCTGACCGTCTGAGCTGGGCCTGGAGGTCTTCATCATAAATTTTTACAAGCAGGTCATCTTTCCTGACCTTGCTCCCTTCCTTAAAATATACTGCAGTAACTTTCCCTGAAACCTTGCTGACAATATCCACCTCCTCGTTGGCAAGAAGTGACCCTGCCGATCTTATTCCACTGGTGAGATATGATGGTTTTGCGATTGTACCGGTCACAGGCAGCTGGTTCTGCTGCCCTCCCGTGCGCTGACCCTGTCCCTGCTGTCCTCCGGCAGGCTGACCCTGTCCCTGCTGTCCTCCGGCAGCCGGTCCCCGGTTCTCTACAGCCCCAACCTCGTCTTTCTTGTTCAGATCCCTGTTTCCCCAGAGTCCAAGCCGGGGACCGGCAAACCATATTGCCAGTACCAGGGGGATGCTGATCCACAGGACTATTTTCGTTCCTTTTTTCATCAAATTGATATAATCTGTCTACTGATCCGCAAAATAAGGGGGTTTAATTAAATCATTATGTTAAAGTATATTAAAACAAGCGGCTGTGCTGATATTTAGGTGTTTTCCACGCGGGAATGACACCTCAGTATTTCAGGATTATCTCCCTGACCATGCTCTCCATATAATCGGTTATGGTTCTGGAAGGAACGGTAAAGCCGTTGGCGAACGTGGTGAAGGCGACCCTTCTTCCGCTGTTGGTTGTGAAATAACCGGCAAATGATTTTGCAGCTGTTATCGTGCCTGTTTTTGCAACAACTCTTCCCTTAAACATTTCATCGAGGAAATAGTTCTTCATGGTGCCTGAAACGGCTCCTTCAGGAAGGGATGCCATGAATGGCCCGGCACAGAAGCTGTTGTTCATGTGGACAAGCAACCTGACGGTCATCAGTGCGCTGATGTTGTTGTTTGAGGAGAGCCCTGATCCGTCAAGCATCACTGCCTCATATGGTTCACAGCCTGCTGAATCAAGGAATTGCCTTATGACTGCCGAACCGGCACTGAAGGTTCCCTGCCCGAGAATCTCATAACCCAGGTGCTTCCTCAATGCCTCGGCATACATGTTGACGCTCTCATGATTTGTGACTTTGACTATCTCGGCAAGGGTGGGTGAAAGAGTTATGAATACCTTATGGCTGTTCATCGTGTCAAGGGGAACCCTGAGAGTTGACGGGTTGCCGTCAATCCGTATACCGGATGCCCTCATGGCCCTGTCAAGTTTTCTTACCATGGCTGAAGGGGGGTCAGGTATTGATGCCTTAAGTGCAAAGCTGCTGTCAGCGGGAACAGTCCCGGTTATCCATGCCATGTCAGAATAGGGTGCATTGAAAACATAACCTCTGTCTGTCTTACCTGATGATAAAAGGTAACTTGTGAGGATAATGTTGTGTCCGTAATCCTGGACAGAATCAATCACTGCAGGTTCCCCTTCAGATCTGCCGGTGATATGAATTCTGTACATGTTGTCATGGATATTGATATCATAAACCCCGGCCCCGTAGTACTGACCCAGGTCACCCCATGCCCAGCCGGAAGGTGCCGGGTTGAAGTCGTAGATTGATCCGGAGGCAGCCACATGGCCTCTGACACGCCTGACACCGGCATCTTTCAGGGCATTTACCCATGCTGAAATCACGTCGCCGTAGTGTTCTTCAAAGTATTCCGAACCGAGAGCAGGGTCACCGCCGCCGCAGATAATAACATCTCCGTCAAGGATGCCTTTCCTGGCATGGAATTCCCCGGAAATGAAGATGCCTGTCCGGTACCTGTAATCAGGGCCAAGCAGTGACAGTGCCACTGATGTCGGGTAGAGTTTCATTACAGATGCAGGGGCCAGGTTGCGGTCTGCGTCATGACTGTACATTATTTCACCTGTGGCAGCGTCAGCGAAGCATACTGACCATGAAGTGCCGGTCAGGGTTGTGTCAGCCATGATGGAGTCAATGACCTGTTGCTGGCCACCCAGGTTCAGTGTAATGGCAGTCAACAGTGCCGGAATTGTCAGGGCTCTGATTTTCATTTGTTTTTGTTCTGTTCAAGGGTTGAAAGTAGTCCGCAGGCAGCGCCGATATCTTCACCTCTGCTGGCGCGTATTGTTGCTGTTATTCCTTTGGCATTCAGCCTGTCACGGAAGTCTTCCATCTCAGCCATTCCCGGGCTGGCATACCCGGAACCTGGGATGGCATGGAATCGAATAAGGTTAATACGGCAGCGGATGCCGTTAAGGATCCGGGCCAGTTCCCTTACATGTGACGGGGAGTCATTCACACCTTGAAAGACTATATATTCAAAGGAGACCCGTCTCTGCCTGCCGAAGTCAAAGCTTCTGACGGTATCCAGTATGTCCCTGACAGGATGTGCTTTCTGTACCGGCATGAGTCTCTGTCTCTCCTCATCAAATGGGGAATGGAGGCTTACTGCCAGATGAACCCTGCTTTTTTCCAGGAACTCCTTTATTTTGCCCGTAATTCCTACTGTACTGACTGTTATGCGAGTGGGACTCCAGCCGTATCCCCACTCCGAGGTCAGAATCTCCAGGCTGCGGAGCACCTCCTCCAGATTGTCGAGAGGTTCGCCCATGCCCATGAAAACTATATTTGTGAGAGATTCATGTTCAGGCAGGCTCCTGAACTGGTTCAGTATCTCATTGGTTGTCAGGTTTCCCTGGAAACCCTGCCGGGCTGTCATACAAAACCCGCAACCCATGCGGCAGCCCGACTGCACGGAAATGCATACGGTAGCCCGGTCGCGGTCAGGTATATATGCTGTTTCAATGAAGCGGTTGCCGGTGATCCGGAACAGGTATTTCCTGGTGCCGTCACTTCCGGCAGCTACTGATTCAGGTGCGATCAACCCTGTCTCATACCCTTTTTCAAGCATGTTCCTGGTGGCAAGAGAAAGATCGGTCATGACTCTTATTTCAGGAGCTCCTCTGCGATAAAGCCATCCGGCTATCTGTTTTGCGGTATAAGGTGGCAGCGAGGCATTCTCCGTGATTACAGAGAGTTCACTCAGGGTCTTTCCGAACAGTCTTTCCCTTTCCATCAGAATCTGTAAGCAGCCCTCTCCATGTCACGCTGGCTTTTAAAGGGCTTTGGAGGCTTAAGTTCGGCATTGAGGAAGTTGTAGATATCAAACCTGATCTTCCTTGCCTCACGGTAATCCATCCTGTCAAATGAGTGCCCTCCCGGCATATTCTCGAAAATTTTATACCTGAAGTTCTGCTTACCGGCTGCCTTGAGCGATTTGATCAGGTGTTCCACTTCCAGGACGTTGACGTCTTCGTCATTCGTGTTTGTGTGAATCAGGAGCGGTGTGTCCCTGTAACGGTCAACCTGCCATGCAGGTGAACGTCTTCGGTATTCGGCAACGTCCTGATCGGCACTCTTGCCTATATGGTATGAAGCTGAGAACAGATCACGGTAACTGTCGTCCTTGTAACCCATGCGTGCGATGACATCACTTACCGGCACCCCTGCAAAACAGGCCTTATATGCTTCCGGATGATCAAAGATGCAGAATAGCCCTATCAGGCCGCCATGGCTCCAGCCAACAACTCCGACTCTGTCCCTGTCAACAATCTCATAATTCCCGATCATATACTTCCTGCTGGCATCCACATCCTCAACCTCAAGTCCGCCATAGTCTATCCTGCGATACATTCCTGCGCCGTAACCGGTTGAACCCCTGTATTCGGCAGCGACTACAATATATCCCTGTGACACCATCTCGCGGATAATGTGAGTATAATAGGTTGTAAAATTCGCGTGGACGCCTCCGTGTGGAAAGACAAGCAGGGGGTATTTGGCCGAAGGATTGACGTCACGGGGGATAAAGACATAGCTCCAGAACTTGAGGGGATTGCCTGCTCCCTGTCCCGTTGGATTGCTCTCCTTCGCCGGTGGCGGTCCGGTTATGTATATCTTGTCGACAAATGCAATGTCACCAACCCTGTCAAACCATAAGAGGTCATCAATGTTCTTCTCGAGGACATCAAGGCGGTGGTCAAGTGCATCAAAACTTCTCTGCACCCCGTTGATTGCATTCATGAGCTCCGTATTGCCGGGTTGTCCGGACATGCTTTGCTGGAGGGATAAAAGCACCAGGGGAACAAAGAGGGTCTTCAGGATTCTAGTTTTCATATTTCAGATTTTGATGAATTTCTGTTACTCCGCTGAAAACAAAGGTGGCAGGGCCTGCAAGGAAGATATCAGTTGCTCCCTTTTCAGTAAGGGTGAATCTGACTGATACGGTTCCTCCTTTTGCAATAACCTCCGTGGCTGAAGTGACAATTTTTCCGGTAAAGGCTGCCGCAATGGCAGATGCGGTTATACCTGTTCCGCATGCCAGAGTTTCATCTTCGACTCCCCGTTCATAAGTCCTCACCGTGAGCTTTCCGCCGTTGATGCTTACCAGGTTGACGTTAACCCCTTCAGGGGAATAAGCCGGTGACCACCGGAGTGCCCTTCCGAATGAAATCATGTCAGCAGTGGCGTTGTCATCAGTGAATACCACCAGGTGAGGCACACCCGTGTTGACCAGGATACCGTCAGGGGCATAAGTGACGGTGTTTACGTCAGTGATGGATACTTCGGTTCTGCCTTCACCCGCCGGTCTGGCTGAGTGAGGTCCGTCACCAGCCATGAAAGTCAGATCGCGGAATCCTGTCAGATGCCTCATGGCGAAGTGAGAGGCACACCTGGCCCCGTTTCCGCACATGGCTCCCTCTGAACCGTCTGAATTGAAGTAGCGCATGCGGAAGTCATGCCCGTTGCATTCCTCCACAAGGATAAGCCCGTCAGCCCCGATTCCATAGTGACGGTCACAAAGATTCCTGATCAGCCGGGTAACCTGCGGGCTGATCAGTACGGAACTGTTTCTTGTCACGATGAAATCATTACCGGCTCCCTCGTATTTGTCAAAGGTAAGTTGCATTCTTCGGTGATAAATTGTATTTCATTGGCAGGATGGAACTTGCATAAATAATTTTGGTATATTCAAATTATGGGTTACCGTCCCTGCAGGTTTCATTCCGTTAAATTGAAGTTAAATATCTTAAAATGACCCTTTCAGTCTGTTAAAAATTCGAAAATTTGTAAAACAATTTCCTGTCGGTGTGGTTGTAAAGATATTAATCTTTTGGGCAGGCACGTAATTTGTTAAAAAGAGACAAAACAGACAAAGTCATAAAAAATAATTTGAGCTATGAAAGGTAAAGGATTGATAACTACGTTGCTGGTTGCCCTTTTCGGGGCGCTGGTCGGACTTTTCATCTACACCAGGTTTCTTGACAGGGACAAGCTGGTGACGGGAACTGAAAAGGAGAGGAAAATGATCGAGGAGAACGCCAGGTATACGTCCATGGTGCCTCAGTCCGGTGTAAACGATTTCACATTTGCGGCAGAACAGACAGTGCATGCCGTGGTGCATGTAAAGACAAAGGCTACAGTCAGTTCCTCCTATTCAAATCCGCTTTATGAATTTTTCTATGGTCCGGGATCGGCACGGCCCAGGGAGGTAAGGGGATTTGGATCAGGTGTGATAGTGACTGGTGACGGGTACATAGTTACCAATAATCATGTTATAGACGAGGCGGATGAGGTTGATGTGACGCTGAATGACAAGCGGACCTTTTCCGCTGAGGTTGTCGGGCGTGATCCAAGTACGGATATTGCCGTTCTGAAGATCAAGGCAAATAACCTGCCTTACATCAGGTTCGGCAATTCTGATGCGATCAGGCTGGGAGAGTGGGTTCTGGCGGTAGGCAACCCCTTTAACCTGACTTCTACCGTTACGGCCGGTATCGTGAGTGCCAGGGGCAGGAGCCTTGGCTTGCTCGACAACCAGTACAGGATTGAATCATTCATCCAGACCGATGCAGCCCTCAACCAGGGAAACAGCGGCGGTGCACTGGTAAATGTTCAGGGAGAGCTGATAGGGATCACCACTGCTATTATTTCTCCCAGCGGTGCCTATGCAGGCAACTCTTTTGCGGTTCCGACGTCTATTGTTAAGAAGGTATACGAAGATATTAAGGAGTTTGGTGAAGTACAGAGGGGACTCATGGGAGTCAATATCACCGACGTGACATCTGAACTGGCAGAACAGGAGAACCTGAAGGAGATAAGGGGTGTTTACCTGACGGGTGTGACCGAGGATGGTGCCGCGAAGGCTGCCGGTCTTGCCGCGAAGGATGTGATCATCGCTATCAACGGGGAACCTGTGGAGACCACTGCTGACCTTCAGGAGAGGGTAAGCAGGTACCGGCCCGGGGACAGGCTCGAAGTAACCTACCTCCGGAAGGGCAAACAGGATAAAAAGAGTGTTGTTCTCCGCAATATTGAGGGCGGAACCGGCGTTGTAGCTCCCGGGGCACAGTCCT
>CAYYEH010000028.1:20109-29924 GCA_964470815.1 uncultured Rikenella sp. | reverse complement strand
GCCTTGTTTTTCATGTTTGTTCTGATTCAGAATTTGTGCAAATATAAAACAAAAATAAGGGCTACTTATTGTGTTGGATTACAAAATGATGAATCGGCCTGTGGCTGATGTTTTTTCGCCTTCGGAGGTAACTGCTTCTGCCCGCCACAGATAGAGTCCTCTTGCCACTCTTCCGCCGTTCCTGTCACATCCGTCCCACGCGATATCGGGCAGGGCATACCCTGCACTGAGGCTCTTTTCCCTGAGCACCCTTACAGGGCGTCCGTCAGAGCTGAAGATAGTAATGGTTACCTCTATCTCACTTCCTGGCCTGTTGTGGCCTGCGGTAAATTTTGTGCCATCGGTAACAGGGTTGGGAAACGCAAGCAGGTCTGAGAGCCTGAAGGTGCCTGACGTTTCAACCACAAACCTCAGGGTGGCCACAGAGGGGTTGTTGAGGTTATCCCATGCACGCAGCGAGATGGTATGTTCACCCTTTTCTGATACCAGCAGCGGGTAAATCAGGCTTCCCGATGTATGGACCCCCACATCAGCCCTGTAAAGGCTGTTCAGCGTTACGGCTCCGAGTATGTCGTCGTCAAGCCAGGCAATTATGTCATGCCCGATGCCTGTGCCGGTTGCATTTATACCTGATCTGTCACTGATCAGCGCCAGCAGGATGGGAGAGGTGTCGGTAATCCCTCCTTCGTTGAACAGTGTATCATTCATGAAGAGCCTTATCTCAGGCCCTTCGGTGTCATCCATGGCTGCCTCCGAAAAGCCTCCGACTGTTATCCCCCCGAAGCTTCCGTTCAGGTCAGTATTGCCGTCGTAGGCATAGTACCTGACCGATCCGGGGCCGTAGCTGTAGTTAATATCAAGGGGTACGATGAAGGTGAACCTGAATCTGCCGCTGATTACTGTTGTGGTTCCCCTGAACAGGATATTGCCGTTGACATGAAAGGTCATCGGTGAACCTCCGTCATTGGCCATGGTGCTGATAATTCCGGGCTTGTCAAATACCGAGATCTCTACTGGACCGTTGAATCCGGCCATAAGGTTTCCGCTGTTATCCTGCAGATGGCCGCTTATTGTTACGAGTGACAGGGCCTTGAGAGTGTCTGTTGGCAATGAGACGTGGATGCCGTTTATGCTGTCAGTTACAACCGTACCGTTTACCGGCCATGCGAGTCTGAGGGCCGGATCACCAAGCAGCAGGAAATTACGTTTGTTCATACCTGTGCCGGAACTTACCTTCGCCTGCCTGATAATGTCTCCCAGTCTCATGGATCTTCCGTCCGGGGCACTGCGGAAGGCGACGTCATAAATTCCGCGGTTAAGGGTATAGTTGGGAGCCGAGTATACTACCCTGGTGGTGCTCATTAGCGCTATGCCGCCTCCTGCGGGATTAAGCAGGACCATTTCACCGGCAGAGGTTTTCGGCGATATGGTTCCCGAAGAACGGTTTATGTCTACATCGTCAAATCGGGAGAACTCACAGGTGGCTGTAATGAACAGAGGAAGCATCGTGCTGTTCTTCCAGGAGTTGATGTTGGCAACCCTGATAACCCTTTCATGAGCCAGCCCTGACTCGTTGCCATGACCCACATAATTCATTATCAGGCATCCGGCCGCCATCCTGTCATCAACAGCCCTGGAAGCATCAGGGTAGGAATCACCTGTGACAGTGGTCACCTGACGGAAGGCATCCAGGTAAATCTTTTCAACCGACAGCGCCGGCACCGATGCAGAGGCTGCTTCTGCCAACCCTTCAGCATCGAACATATGAAGATTGGAGTCTTCATCATCTGCCACCAGACATATTGTATTCCTCCATGAGCCCTGGTTTTGCCCTGACATATAAGAAGCTATCTTTCTTACCATAATGCCGGCAGTTGTGGTATCGTAGGCAGGCAGCCTGCCGATGCCAAGATCCAGGAACCCGTCGGCTTCACCTTCGCCGTCATCCAGTAAACCGTAGAAGTCGTCTGAGGTGAAAGAGAGCACACCTACAGTGGAGTTTACTGATTGCCAGGTTGGTATAAACGAGCTGTTCCCCGGCGGCGGAGTCTTGTTCTCATAAGAGCCATCGCCAAACAGAAGCAGGTACCTGACAGGTGATCCGCTCTCAACGCCCCGGTTACGCATCATCCTGAGGAAATTTCTTATCGCTGCGGCATCGGGTATCCCGCCTGAAAACTCATTGTAGACCTGTTCAGGAGTAACAATGATTGACTCTGTACCGTCATCAGATAGATGCAGAGCGGCAAGCTGCTCTGCATATTTCCCGAACAGTGGGTGGGTTACTATGATCATGTCCGCCGGAGCAAGAGCATGCAGGTTCTGGTTGGGTACCACAGTGTTCCTTAAAGGCTGCTTCAGGCTGGCCGTGCTGAAAGCCACGAATCTTCTCAGGGTGTCGGTATTCGCCGTGAAAACAGTATTGCCTCCTGATGCTGATGCATGCAATGCCCGAGGGGCAAAAGGATCGGAAACATCCCATACCCGGAGTGCGGATGACCCTTCAACGGTGAACCGCGTGACTGCTTCCTTGCCAACTGACCGGCTGTCACTGATGTAGAGCTGGTTTCCCCTCCAGGCGAGTGAAGCTCTAGCCCTGAAGTCGACATAGTCTATATAACCTGTGGCTGACATGTTACCTCCTGAAGAGAATGCAAGGCTGAACGAGGGTGAATCAGATGATGGGAATACGGAATCCGTTATTGCAACCGACTCAGCGTAGAGACCATTGATGTCAGTCATGTTCACCGGGGGGATTGCTATGGTCCTGATGACGTCACTTCCCTGTCTGAAGGCAAATGAGGTCTGTGTGTCCGACCTGGCAAGAACCCTGACGGTGAACTTTATCCTCACGGTTGATATAAGGCCTGTAAGGCCTGATCCTGTGTTGTTCTGCATGCCGGGCACCACCAGTTGATACCACTCCCTGCCTGACCTGATCAGGTTGACATCCTCGCGTTCATGCCTGATGAAGATATCCGTCGCAGAGGAGAATCTTGTGGGTGAGGCTGCAGGTGTTTCCTCCTGTTCAATTTCTGCAGCATCTCCCGCGCGGGATGTCAGGAAATACCATGCCGTATCCGAATAGTGATGCCTCAGGAAACTGAATTCCCCGGTCTCCGGGTCAACTGCCCACCGGTGTGTTCCTTCGGCATAGAATAGAAGATAGTCGCCCTCATTGAAAACATTGTCGGCTCCCTTGTCGGTCATTACGGCAATTTTCCGGAGATCATCCGGAGGGTTGCCTTCATTACGGAATGAGAGCTGTCCCCTGTTGTTGCCATAGAGGACCACCGTTGAAGGATCGGGGAAACCCATTTCGCGGATGCGGGAATAGTCAAGCCTGTAAACACCTTCTTCAGTCACCGCAAGTTTTTTCCAGTTGCCGCTGCGCAGCACTGATGTGCCGGCATGGCTCTGCGACACTGCAGTTGATACGGAGAGCAGAACCATAATTGCCGATGCAAGACTTTTCCTTCTCATCATCGCAAAGATAGTCAAGTCACTTATCTTTGCTCCCGGATAGAGGCTGCAGGGCATAAAATAATGATGTCAGGGCAGCGTTGACTATTCCGGATGGCAATCATGATGCTAAAGTACAGGACTCTCATAGCCGCACTTTTTTTAGGATTGGCTTCACTCAGCGGGCAGGACACCTGGTACGGGTCCGTATCCGGCATGCAGATGATGTACAATCCTGGCTTTACAGGTGCCGGCGGTGCACCCTCACTTAACATTTCCGCTTTTTCGTTTCTTCCCGGCAACGGATTCGGTCTCAGATCTTTCTATGCCTCATATGACGGTTACTACAATTCCCTGCACGGAGGAGCCGGCGTCTGGATAACGGATGATATGCTGGGTGATATCATGAATGACCTCAGGGGAGGAGCTTCGTATGCTTATCATTTCAGGGCGGGAAGAGATGTTTACATTACCGCAGGACTAACAGCATCGGTGATTACACTGGGAATAAGATCCGGTTCTGTCATATTGCCCGATGACATTGATCCCTTCTGGGGGTTCACCGGGGGCGGAACGGAATATATCAGTCCGGCTCCTGTAGTCCGATTCGATCTTGGTACCGGTTTTACTGTCTCATCAGGTCCCTGGTATGGGGGTGTGTCAGTGATGCACCTCACCAGGCCTTCGCTCAGCGATGATGACCTTGATCACAACAGGATAGACCGTCTCTATACATTCACGGGAGGTATGACAATAAATCAACGTGAAAAGGATATCTCAGTCATGCCCTCAGCCGCAATGCTGGTTCAGGGAGACCGGGTCACGGTTTATTTAGGCAGTGAAATATCATGGCGGGAACTTTCCGGCGCCCTTTCACTCTGGCATGTCAATGGTGGTTTTACCTCGGCAGGGGCATCAGCAGGGTGGGAGGTGTCGGCGGTAAAGATCATGCTGTCATATAATTACATACTTGCCGGAGGTGGCGCATCTTTTGGAGGTACGGCCGTTGCAAGGGCCGGGGCACTGTTAACTTTCGGAAATGTTGAAAAAAGAAGGGCAATCCACATAATAAAGTTGCCCGGTTTGTAGTTATTTTGGTGCAGAGTTTTCTAAATGAGCAAAAATTTAAATTGAAAAAGTAATCAAGTAAACCTTATATTGCTATGTATAAACTCAGAGCTTTACCGGTTTTTGTAGTTGTTGCTCTCTTCCTCTTTTCCTGCAAGGGAGGGAAGCAGGATAATGTATCTCCGACTACTGGCTGGAGCTACAGGGATCCCAAATCGAGTGATGTCAATGACCTGGGCTACCCGATAGGGGAGGCATCAGAGCAGATCACCGGTCCCAACCTGGTCCTGATTGAAGGAGGCACCTTCACCATGGGAAGGGTTGAGCAGGATGTGATGTTTGACTGGAACAACTCACCCCGCAGGGTCACCGTCTCTTCATTCTATATGGATGAGACAGAGATCACCAATCTCGACTATCGTGAATACCTGTACTGGCTCAGGAGGGTATACAGTGATTATCCCGAGGTTCACCGCCGCGCTCTCCCCGACACTCTCGTTTGGAGGAGTCCTCTGGCATTCAATGAGCCTTATGTGCAGTATTACTTCCGCCATCCTTCCTACAACAATTATCCGGTTGTGGGTGTGAGCTGGCTTCAGGCCAATGACTATTGCGTATGGCGTACTGACAGGGTGAATGAGCAGATCCTCCTTGACAGCAAGTGGCAGGATGCCAACGTTGAACAGTCAGGTGCCAACAACTTCAATACCGAGGCATACCTTGCCGGCCAGTATGAAGGTGTTCCGGGCCAGAGGGTTGATGAACTTCATCCCCGTGTGCGTCAGGAAGACGGTATCCTTCTTCCCCGTTATCGCCTCCCGACTGAGGCAGAGTGGGAGTTTGCAGCCTACGGCCTCAGGGGCAACACCTTCGAGGAGAGAATATATGAAAGGGCAATATACCCATGGGACGGACACAACGTCCGCAATTCGGCCCCCAAGTACAGAGGAGAATTCATGGCAAACTTCGTCCGCGGACGTGGTGACATGATGGGTGTGGCAGGAAACCTCAACGATGCCGGTAGCATAACCGTTGACGTGAGGTCTTACTGGCCCAATGACTATGGTCTCTACTGCATGGCAGGAAACGTAAATGAATGGGTGCAGGATGTATACCGTCCCTTATCTTCGGAAGATATTGACATGTTCAACCCGTTCAGGGGAAACGTGTTCACCGATCTCAGGCGTGATGCAAACGGGCAGGTGGTTGAGAAGGACAGGCTTGGCAGGCTGCAGATTGACACCGTCAAGGCAGAGGATGTGGCCCACAGGTACAACTATCAGAAATCTGATTACAGAAACTATCTCGACGGTGACGTGATCTCCAGCATCTCCTCAAGCCTTGAGTGGTCAGGCAATGCCGACCTCCCGCAGACGGAGAGGATGTATTCACAGAACGAGGTTGACAATGACTATGTGACTCTTGTCAATGACAGGGCAAGGGTTATCAAGGGCGGATCATGGAAGGACAGGGCTTACTGGCTCAATCCGTCAACCCGCCGCTTCCTGGACCAGGAGGCATCACGTGATGACCTCGGATTCAGGTGTGCAATGATCAGGGTCGGTAGTCCGGCTGGATTGTGATACGCAGTTTGTAAGAAAAAATAAAGAGGCTGTTTCAGGGTAAAAACCGGGGCAGCCTCTCTTTTTGATATCTTTCGGATGTTTTCATGTCACTGAAGGATATTTTGTATTTAATAAGGATATAAAGATGGAACCGGAGAAGTTATACAGCCTGTACCGCAGTTCCGCGGGTGTTGCCACAGATACGAGAACAATGAGGAGAGGGGAGATTTTCTTTGCCCTTAAAGGCCCGGCCCATGACGGGAACAGGCATGCCGCCGCCGCCATTGAAGCCGGCGCTGTGGCTGCAGTGGTTGATGACCCCATGCTTTCCGGGGAAGGCTTTATTGTTGTTGAGGATGTTCTTAAAACAATGACTGCACTGGCCTCATTTCACAGACAGAGGCTTCAGATGCCGGTTATTGGCATTACCGGCACCAACGGAAAGACCACCACAAAGGAACTTGTGACAGCGGTTCTCTCCAGGAAGGGCAGGGTGCACAGCACAACCGGTAACTTCAACAATCATATCGGGGTACCCCTTACCCTTCTGAGTGCACCTGACGATGCCGCATTCCTGGTTGTGGAGATGGGTGCCAACCACATCGGAGAGATAGCAGCACTCTGCAGGATTGCGATGCCGGGATACGGAATAATCACAAATATCGGAACAGCACACATCGAAGGCTTCGGTTCATTTGAAAATGTACGCATAGCCAAATCCGAGCTGTACCAATGGCTCGGAGCAAGCGGGGGCACAGTCTTGTACAACAATGATAATCCTGTCCTGGCAGCCCTGGTTTCGGGTATTGCTAATGCAATACCATATTCTGCGCCCGGAGGACACACCCTTAGTGCCAGGGCTGAGGAGGGCAACGGTATTCATCTCGTCGTAAACGCTGAAATTGATGGTGAGGCGCACCGTTTTGAAACCGGACTTTTCGGCTCATATAACATAGATAATGTCAGGGCTGCCATGGCTGCAGGATTGCTTTTTGATGTCCCTGTAACCGGTATCATCGATGCTGTCTCATCCTATCGTCCCTCAAACAACCGTTCGCAGGTTACGGAAACAGGACGCAACACTGTAATTCGTGATGCCTACAATGCAAACCCGTCGAGCATGGAGAAAGCCATTTCCTCTTTTGCGGGGCTGAAGGGAGAAAAAAAGATGGTCATCCTGGGTGATATGCTGGAACTGGGAACTGAGAGCGGGCAGGGCCACCGGGAGGTTATCAGGCAGCTTTTGAACCTTCCCGGCATAAAGGCGGTATTTGTCGGGCCTCTGTTCCGGGAGGCGGCAGCCGGATTTCAGGCGGAGCATTTCTCAGAACAAGGCGCTGCCGGAGAATCTCACTCAAAGCACCTCCTCGCATCCGGCACCCCGGGGATATTACAGGCTGAGTTTTTTCCAACGTCAGCGGCTGCCGCAGAATGGCTGAAGGATCAAAAACCTGAAGGTTATACTATCCTGGTCAAAGGATCAAGGAGTATAATGCTTGAGAAGGTATTTCCCTCACTCTGATTTCCCTCTCAGGGTCACTGAAAGGATCTCGGGCCTTGTGCCTATGCGCATGCGCGGGCCCCAGATGCCGAACCCGGAGGATACTATAACATGTGTCTTTCCGAACATTTTGTAGCCGTGACTGAGTTCAAACATCTTTTTTGTGATAAGGCTGAGCGGCCACATCTGACCGTGGTGAGTATGTCCTGACATCTGAAGGTCAACAGGTGTGCCTGCCAGCTGTGAAAGGTCATAGGGCTGGTGGTCCAGAAGGATTACCGGCGCTGCAGTATCGGTTTCAGCCAGAAGTCTTTCAAGCGGTTCACGCCTGCTGCCATTTGTGTACTGGGCTGTCCGGTCAATCCGTCCTATAATCTGAACCCCGTTCTCCAGCCTTACAATTTCATCCTTCAGGACCTTTACTCCTTTGCTCTCGATGTAAGGGATGGATTTGCCGAGATCACTCATGAACTCATGGTTCCCGGTGATGGCATAGATGCCGAAGCGCGGTTCCGGAATGTTGAGGTATGAGAGCAGATCACCACGAAGAACCGGACCGATACTGCCGTCCAACAGGTCACCCAGAAAGAGTACCAGGTCAGGTTTTTCCCTGCTTATCATTTCCGATAGATGCCGCATGCTTCGCTTTCGGATGATGCTTCCGAGATGGATATCGGATACTGCAACTATGTGCAAAGGTTCCCCGGAGACAAACTCCTTTGCAACCTGCAGGTCATATTTTTTTGTCCTGGGGCTGATTGCATTAAAGAAACCAATGATAATCAGCAACACTACGCCGGAGGTTATCCCGGTGAAAATCCATAATCTCAATTTTGGCAGGGCTTCAACCGGCACCAGGTGAAACGGCTTCTGCAGAAGCAGGAGTATGTCGGCTGCAAGCCAGGCAAGGAACCCATAAAGCATGAATCCCATCCAGAAACCGCCGGTAACATTCAGGATATCAGTTAAAAGGTTGGTCCATGAGTGTTCCAGGAACTTGCCCAGTACGAAAGTAGAGGCCAGGGCAACAAAGATTGCAGTGTACCATGATGTGCTTAATCCTGCGCCGGACAGGGCTTTTCGGCCCTTCAGCCATAGGTACAGGTTAACAAGTATGTAGACGGTCAGCACCACCGTCAGGAATATTGCCATTTGTTGTTTTCTGTTCAGATCCACTTCAGTTCGGAGAAGATTTTTCTTCTCCGTACATAATACTCAAAAAGGAGGTATTTGTTCATCATGGTATGCGGAGTGTGAAAGATTTCCGGGTTTGGGGTTACCGACCTGAAAGTCCTGATTGAAGTACGCTGCCTGCGGAAATCGTGGTGTGCCCTGACAACCGCGGCAGCAGCAGCCCTGCCCTCTGTGAAAAGAAGCATCACTGCTGCCGCTCCGTCGAGAATCTGCCTGATGAAGATAGTCCTGCGGAGATGCCTTGACGGTAGGTTCTTTGCAAGCATGATCAGACTGTTCCGGAAATTGTAATATATTTTTGTGGGAGACCCGTAGCCCAGGGTACCCCCGCCAACATGCCAGACGACTGAATGGGGGAAATAACAGACGGTATACCCGGCGTTCTGCATTCTCCAGCAGAGGTCTATCTCCTCCATATGTACAAAGAACGATTCATCAAAGCCGTCGCACTGCTCAAATGCAGCACCCCGGACTGCCATGCAGGAGCCTGATGCCCAGAAGATTTCGCGGGTATCATCATATTGTCCCATGTCTTCCTCAACTGTTCTGAAGATCCGGCCTCTGCAGAAGGGATAACCCAGCTTGTCAAGATAGCCCCCGGCAGCACCGGCGTATTCAAAGGAAGTGCGGGCCGGATATGACCTGATTTTTGGCTGGCAGGCTCCCACATTCGGGTGCAGATCCATGAAGGTTATCAGCTTCTCCGCCCAGCCCGGCTCTACTTCGACATCAGAATTGAGAAGAATATAGTATTCGGCGTCGATCTGTTGCAGAGCCCTGTTATATCCTCCGGCATAACCGTAATTGCTATCCAGCCTGATGACCTTTACTTCCGGGTGGTTGCCTGTCACCCAATTAACCGAATCATCTGCCGAACCGTTGTCGGCAACAAAGACGCAGGTGTCAGGGGCCATTGTATTGGTAATCACACCGGGAAGGAACTGTTCAAGGAACTTTTTCCCGTTCCAGTTTAGTATCACGACGGCTGTTTTAATCATCGGTCAGCGGCTTTTTATACTTCCACC
>CAYYEH010000028.1:0-20009 GCA_964470815.1 uncultured Rikenella sp. | reverse complement strand
TTAGTATCACGACGGCTGTTTTAATCATCGGTCAGCGGCTTTTTATACTTCCACCTGAGGATTACGACGGCTGTTTTAATCATCGGTCAGCGGCTTTTTATACTTCCACCGGCGGTGTGACCACAGCCAGTATTCCGGGTTAGCCCTTATAACTTCTTCAAGTTTTGAAGCATAGCGGGCTATGATTGTATTGGGCTCCTCATCACGAGGGTGCTCGGATAGAAGGTGATAAACAACCTCATAGTAACTTCTTTTCCGCTTGACAATATCAATAAAGACAACGGCCATATCATACTTTACCGCCACTTTCTCGGCACCCCTGTAAAATCCTGTATCCTGGTTGAGGAATGTGGTCCAGTATGAATTATCACCGGGAGGAGGAGTCTGGTCTCCGATAAAGCCAGACATTGTCAGGATCTTTTGATTCCTGCACTGTACCAGGTCCCTGGCTATGTGATTCATCGGGGTGACCCATAACCCGAATCTTGTTCTTATTTTAAGCAGGAACTTATCGAAATTTGTGTCTTTCAATGGCTTGTAAATCGTGATCACCCTGTGTTTGGATGAATACTGAAGAGCTGACATCCACTCCCAGTTATTATAGTGGCTGCTCAGGGCTACCATATCACGTCCCTCGCTGAAAAACCTGTCGGGTAGTGAAGTGTCGGGTACACGGAATCTTTTCATTATCTGTTCCGGGGTCAGATGCATGGCCTTGAGTGTCTCCATGATCATGTCAGTGAGATGACGGTAGAATTTCCTGGCGATTTTTATCCGTTCTTCATGGCTCTTTTCAGGGAATGCGTTGCGAAGGTTTTTCTCCACCACTTTGCGGCGGTATCGAACCACATAATAGAAGAAGGGCCAAAGCAGGTCTGACAGGAGATGCAGTAACCTCATCGGAAGGAGGGTTATTGTGTAGCTCAGGGCCACGAAGATATAGAAGCCTGCCCGGTTCATTACAAGTCTGTTTCTGTCAGTTGGCCATTCATTGATGCATCGTCGCGCAGGGATGTTAGCCTGACTCTCCTTATAGTACCGGAAAGCCCTTTCTCCCAATTTGTCATTACCCTGATATAGTTGCCGGTAAGTCCGGCCACCAATCCGTCAGGGCCTCTATGTTCAAACAGGACTTCGTGGGTTTGCCCGCCGGCGTTACGCATGAATTGCATCCGGCGGCTTTCGGAGAGTTTTATAAGTTGCCTGCTTCGCCTCTCTTTCTCAAGTTTTTCTACGGCTCCCGGCAGTTCTGCTGCAGGTGTTCCCGGTCTCGGGGAGAAGGCAAAGACATGGAGGTAGGAGAGGGGAAGGCTTTCCAGGAATCCGAATGTGTCGGCATGCTCCTCTTCAGTTTCTCCCGGGAAGCCGACAATAACATCTGCCCCGATTCCGGCACAGGGTATACGTTCCCTTATCTTCATTACCCTCTCACGGAATGTCTCCCGGCGGTAGCGTCGGCGCATCAGACCCAGTATCCGGTCATTGCCGCTTTGCAGAGGCATGTGAATGTGAGGCAGCAACACTTTTTCTATAGCTATCAGGTCAATAACCTCGTCTGTAAGGAGGTTGGGTTCTATTGATGAGAGTCTGAGCCTTTGCAGCCCCTTTACTTTTACAAGTCTCTCCAGCAGTTGTTCGAGGGTCTCGCCGGTGCTGCGGCCGAAGTCGCCCACGTTGACACCGGTGAGAACGATCTCCTTTACTCCGCTCATGACAATCGCCTCAGCCTCTTCAGTTATCTCGCTGATGAACGGATTCCTGCTTTTTCCGCGAGCCAGCGGGACTGTACAGTATGAACAGTGGTAGTCGCATCCGTCCTGTACCTTCAGGAATGAACGGGTGCGATCACCGGCAGACCAGGAGGCCATGAATCCGTCAGTGTCTACGCTCTCGCAGGAATGAATTTCCGGTGCGGTCCGCTTCTGCAGATTATCTATATATGAGGCGACATTAAACTTTTCATATGTGCCAAGCACCAGGTCAACACCTTCGATTGCGGCAGCCTCCTCCTGTCTCAGCTGTGCATAACAGCCCACTACGGCGATGAAGGCGTCAGGATTGCGATGGACGAATTTCCTTACCATCTGCCTGGTTTTTTTGTCTGCTGCATCAGTGACGGTGCAGGTGTTTATCACATAAATATCAGCATGACCATCAGATGATACCCTCTCGAACCTCTCTTCGGGGAAGGTACGTGCGATAGTGGAGGTTTCGGCAAAATTAAGTTTGCATCCCAGTGTATGAAACGCTACTTTCCTCTTCAAAATTAAAAGGTTACTGTTCCGGATGCAAAAATAGCAAAAAAGCGGGTTATAGCAGCTTGCTTGCAAGTTCGGCAAGGAAGCTTCTTTCACCCTTTACGAGGTGCACATGCGCAAACAGGTCAAGCCCCTTCATCTTGTCTGAGAGGTAGCTCAGCCCGTTGGAACCTGAGTCGAGGTAGGGCGAGTCTATCTGTTCAATGTCACCGGTGAACACCATCTTTGTCCCCTCGCCGGCCCGGGTGATTATTGTTTTCACCTCGTGAGGGGTGAGGTTCTGGGCCTCATCAACAATAAAAAAGATATTGGATAGGCTTCGGCCCCTGATGTATGCCAGAGGGGTGATGACCAGTTTTTCGTCCTTGATCATGTCATTGATCCGGATGAATTCAGGGCTCTGGGCGCTGAAGCGGTGCTTGATGACCGTCAGGTTGTCAAACAGTGGTTGCATATAGGGATCCATCTTCTCCTTCACATCGCCGGGCAGGAACCCGAGATCACGGTTAGCCAGAGGTACAATGGGTCTGGCAAGGAATATCTGCTTATAGCGCTTGTGCTGATGCAGTGCCGCTGCCAGTGCCAGCAGTGTTTTTCCTGTCCCGGCTTTCCCGGTGAGGGAGATGAGCTGGATATCAGGATTGCAGAGTGCGTCAAGAGCGAAGGTCTGCTCGGCATTGCGCGGGTCGATACCGTATGTTGTCTGTTTGAGCACTCTCACCAGCATCTTGGTGGTGGGGTTATAATGTGCGAGGGCACTTGAGTTGCTGTTGCGCAGGATAAAGAAATGATGCCCCGGCTCAGTATCCTTAATCTTAAGCTCGGAGGCGGGAACCCCTTCTGCCTGTTCATAAAGCTTGTTGATGAGATCATGGTCAATGTTCTCGATGATACGGATACCTTTGTACAGATCATCCAGGTTGGCAACCTTGTCGTTCTGATAATCTTCGGCCCTTATACCCAACGACTTCGCCTTCATCCGGAGGTTTATGTCCTTGGTAATGAGCACCACCGACTTATCCTTGTTTTCAAGGGTGAGATAATCGGCAATGGCCAGAATGCGATGATCAGGGGTTCTTTCGGGGAATGATTCCGAGACTCTGTCTGAAAACTGCTTTCCTGTCTCAATATGGAGTGTCCCCAGCTTGTCGCCAAGCGGAATATTTCCGGTGAGAAGCATGTCACCCGCTATCTTGTCAAGTTCACGGGTGAACTCCCTTGCATGGAAATTGATCATGTCGTTGCCGCGCTTGAACTTGTCAAGCTCCTCCAGCACCACGATGGGTATGATCACATCGTTTTCCTCAAAATTGTAGATGCATGTGAAATCATGCAGCAACACATTCGTGTCGAGAATGAAAATCTTCTTTTGTTTTTGCTTTTTCGCCATAACAGGATTAGTTTAAATGGCATTATCTCCGGCGCAGATTTTACCATGGGGACAAAGATAGCGGAGCCATTTCCGGCAGAAAAGCGCTTTTTGTAAATTTGCAAACAACCGCACAAAGGTTATCAACATGACATATACCGAAACCGTTGACTATCTCTTCAGCCTGCTGCCGGCTTATCACCGTGTTGGTAAGCCTGCCTACAAGGGCAATCTTGACAATACTCTTGAACTTGACCGTTATTTCGGCCATCCTCATTGGAAATTCCGGTCGGTGCATGTTGCAGGAACGAACGGGAAAGGATCGGTTTCACACATGACTGCCTCGGTGCTCCAGGAGGCCGGGTACAGGACCGGTCTTTATACCTCTCCCCACCTGAAGGACTTCAGGGAGAGGATGAAGGTTGACGGAAAGATGATAACCGAAGAGGAGGTTGTGCTGTTTGTGGAACGGCACGGAGAGGTTATCAGGCGCATCAGGCCTTCTTTCTTTGAGCTTACGGTGGCAATGGCCTTTGACTGGTTTGACAGGATGAAGGTTGACATTGCAGTCATCGAAGTGGGAATGGGTGGCAGACTGGATTCGACCAATATTATAACCCCGCTGTTGTCGGTTATTACTAACATTGGTCATGACCACATGGAGTTCCTGGGAAATACCCTGGAAGCTGTGGCAGGGGAGAAGGCCGGTATCATCAAGGAGGGAGTTCCCGTTGTAATTGGGGAGACCCAGGCGGAGACCAGGGAATTGTTCCGCAACAGGGCCGTCTCAATGAATGCCCCGATAGTCTTTGCCGACCAGTTTTACAGGTGCAGACTGGGGAGGTTTGCCGCCGACCGATCCGTCAGGCGGTTTACCCTTGATGTGCCTGGCAATGGGATAAGGATTAAGGGTTATACCCCCCTGGGGGGGCTTGCACAGCAAAAAAACATACAGACTTGTGCCGCCGTGGTGGAATCACTGGCTGGTGAGTTGGGGCTTGACCGGAGGAATTTCCTTAATGGTGTTACAGGTGTGGTGGCAAACACCGGACTGATGGGCAGGTGGCAGGTGCTCTCGCGTTCACCACTGACAGTATGCGATACAGGCCACAACCGAGAGGGACTGGAATATGTTCTCAGGCAGATAAGGGCTACGCCGAAGGAGAAACTGCATATGGTGATCGGATTTGTCAATGACAAGGATCTGGATTCTGTGCTTCCGCTGTTTCCGCGAAAGGCTGAATACTATTTCACAAAAGCTTCGGTACCCAGGGCGCTGGATGAAAGTCTGCTTATGTCAGCTGCAAAGGGCTACGGCCTGAGAGGCGGTACTTTCAATACGGTGACAGAGGCGGTTGAGGCAGCGCGTGCCGCCGCAGGGCCGCGCGATATGATATTTATCGGCGGGTCAACGTTTGTTGTGGCAGATGCCCTGTAATATGATCCTCACACCGCTTCTATCGTTGACGGCGGTTTGGTGGCGATATTATAAGTTACTGACACCACTCCCGGAACTTCAGCAAGTATTTCTGCCGCCAGTTTCTCAAGGAGCTCAAACGGCAGCCGTGTGGGGGTGGCGGTTCGGGCATCGATACTGTCCCAGCAGCGCACCTCTATCTGTCTTCCGAAATCTCGTTTGCCATCGCGCATGCCTGTGACGCGGTCATCATGCAGGATTGCCATATACTGGAACGCACCCTTCCCCGCAAGTAGTCTTTCTACAATGGCTGTGGCTTTTCTGACTGTGTCAAGCTTCTCCCGGGTCACCTCCCCAATGATTCGGGCAGCCAGGGCCGGGCCGGGGAACGGGATCCTGTTGAACATCTCCTCCGGCAGTCCGAGAGCCCGGCCGGTCATCCTGACTCCGTCCTTCCGGAGCTCCAGCAGCGGTTCGATGATATGATATCCGAAGGCCTCCTGCGGATCAATACCCAGTTGTGCAAAGACATTGTGCTGACGCTTGATTCCGGCAACAGTCTCATCAATATCAGTCAGGATCGTTCCCTGGAGGAGGTACTTTGCATTACTTTCCCTGACAATTCTGCCGAATACATTCTTATAAAATGTCTGGGTGATAGCCTCCCGTTTTTCTTCCGGGTCGGAAATGCCACGAAGGGATTCAAGGAACTCTTTCCGTGCATCGATTATCTCCACGGTGACACCAAGTTTTTTAAACACTGAGACAACAGCTTCCGGTTCACCCTCGCGCATCAGACCGTTTTGAATGAAAACGGTCCTGAGCTTTTCACCCAGGGCCAGGTGACCTATCATTGTAACAACTGACGAGTCAACCCCTCCCGAGAGGGCGTTGATGGCTGTGCCGTCACCAACGGCTTTGCTGATTTCAGCTACCTTTTCTGAAATGAACTTTTCAGTGTCAAGATCCTGCACCTTTATCTCCCTGATCATACTGCCCGGTTTTATGTTTGTCTTACACAAATATAATAAAAGGCAACCTCGGGACCTTAAAAAAAGGATTAAGGAAAACAACCGTCCATAGTCCAAGGGTAAAATAAATTTGACAACCCCTTTCCTGTTGCGTAAATTTGATAATCATAACAATTTACTCATAAACAATTATATAAGGACGACCCCAAAATCCTCAGAAAACAGCAGGGAGTGGCTGCCGAAAAACTCAAGAGTAGGCATCTTTAAGTTAAACCGGACTATGAAAAAAATTCTGCTTCTGTTTGCGTCAATCTGCATTGTTGGTTCGGGCCTCCAGGCCCAGGCACTGCTTGAAAAGGGTAAAATCATTGCAGGTGTAACATCCACCATGGCTCTTGGTGGGAGTGAGGGCTCCGAATTATTTGGCCTCGGCTTCGGATCTACAAAATATAAGTATGGCTCCGATGCACCTGAAACTCATTACAAATCGTTTACATATAACATTCTGCCTAAGGGAGGTTACTTTGTAATGGACAACCTGGCCGCAGGCCTTGAGATTGTGCTGTCAGGATACCGTGAAAAAGACACTGATGACGGTGACCTCTCCACAACGACCACGTTGGGCGTCGGACCTTTTGTAAGATATTACTATCCGCTTGAAAAGCTCTATCCTTTTGCGGAGGCTGAGGTACTGTTCGGCTCACATAAGGATGTCTGGGAAAGCAGTGAGGATAAATATCCAATGTTCATGTTTGGTATCAGTCTGGGTGCTGCCCTTCCCCTTGGGGATATGGTTACGGTTGACGGTTCAATCGGATACACTCATGCGGCATGGTCGTGGGAAGATGTGGAAGACGGAGGGACCTCCAGGGAGATTTGCAGCGGAATAGGAATCAGGATAGGGTTCAGCATTTACCTGTGACAGCCCGGTCCTGTTCCAAGGAGTGGTTACCTGAATTGCAGTGGTAAAATAAGCTGCCGGATACTGTCAGGGGGACACCCGGTACTAAAATTCTTATGCCCATACCTTCTGTCACAGTATGCAGCTTTTTACTAACTTAATCCCAAATTTCTGGCGAAATGAAAAGGGTAACCCTTCTTTTGTTGTTTCTCCTGGCTGCGGTTGCAGTCACAGCACAGGATGCAAAGAGACTTACGATACTGCATACCAATGATTTCCACTCCCACCTGCAGGGATTTGCACCGGAATCAGCATATACTCCCATGGCGGCTGACAATGATCCCACCCGTGGAGGTCTTGCCCGCATAGCGGGAATGATAAAAGCCGTCCGTGATGAGAACCCCGGGTCAACCATGGTGGTTGATGCAGGCGACTGCCTTATGGGAACTCTCTTCCAGGCGCTGGAACCGGCAACCGGATTCCAGATACCTCTGATGAAGAAAGCCGGCTATGATGTTGTTGCGCTCGGCAATCACGATTTCGATTTCGGGCCGGAAGCATATGCCGGAATAATTAAGAAATCAACACAGAATGGAGAGATACCGGTCATGCTCCTGGGCAATGTTGTCACTGATCCGGAAGACCCGGCAGATGATTCATTTAAGGCTGTATTGAAGGAGGGACTGGTCAGGCCATGGGTCATAAAAGAGGTAAACGGCATCAGGGTGGGACTGTTTTCACTGCTGGGAAAGGATGCGGACGAGTCAGCTCCTTACGCCCCGCCTGTCACTTTCGGCAAGATAATCCCGGCTGCAAAGAAGCTGGTAAAGGTGCTTGAGAAGGAGGGCTCTGATGTTATTATATGTCTGTCGCACAGCGGAATAGTAAAAGATAAGAAAGGCGGGTGGACCGGTGAGGATGTGAAACTTGCCCGGAAGGTCAAGGGTATTGATATGATCATAACAGGGCATACACATACCCTGCTGAAAGAGCCCCTGCTAGTCAATGGTGTACCTATTGTGGGAGTGGGTGATAACGGGAGGTATCTGGGAAGAATTGACCTTCAGATTGGCAGAGGCGGCATGAAGATTGAAAAATACGAGGCCATTCCTGTGGATGATTCTGCACCTGCCCGGGAAGATATACAGTCAGAAATTATTCTTCAGCAGGAAGTGATCAACGAAGCCATACTGTCCCCTCTCGGCATGACATATACGATGCCTGTCGTCAGTGCTCCTTTCACTGTAAGCTATGATGAATACGGCAATGCTGCGGAGAGCAACCTGGGTATCCTTGTTGCCGACGCGATCCACGATTACGTGAACACAGAAGGGCCGGGCACTGACATTGCAATTGTGGCTGCAGGTGTACTTCGTGATCCGATCCAGCCAGGCGTGCAGAGCGTGGCAGATATTTTCAGGGTTATGTCACTGGGCTCAGGCAAAGATAATGTACCGGGATATTCACTTTCCAGAATGTGGGTCACCGGAAGGGAACTCAAGAATATTACTGAGATACTTCTTTTTACCTCAGCAACAGCATCATCCAATTATCCTTACTATTCCCATCTGCGAATCGAATATGACCCGGAAGGAAGGTTGTTCAACAAGGTACGCAGGATGGAAATTACAGACAGACAGGGAAATATAACTGAAATTAATACATCAAAAGACGATCCCAGGTTATATTCCATTGTGGCCAATTCATATATGGCTGACAACCTTGGCCTGGTAAAGAAAAAAACATTTGGTCTTATTAAGGTTGAACCTAAAGACAGCACCGGAAAGATAGTAACCGTTATGGATGAGTTTGTGATGGATTTCAATAAGGAACAGGATGGCATTCAGGAGGGTAAGGAATGGCTTGCACTTTTAAAATATCTTCAGAAATTCAAACCGGAAGGAGAGGAGGGGCTGCCCGTCATTCCTGAGGCCTATCGCAATCCTGCAATGTCACTTGTGCCAGTAAGTATTTCAAAGTGATTATAAAAGCCAGACATATTCCATTTTTTGTCCGGTTCTTCAGTTTTTATGCACGAACCGGCCTGAAGAGGCATTTCAGCGGGTACAGTTTCGAATGCACTCCAGATCCTGCTGGAAGGCCGGTGCTGCTTATCGGAAACCACTTCAGCTGGTGGGACGGGTTCATTGCTTACCGCCTCAATGACCTCTATCTACATAAGAAATTTCATATCATGATGCTGGAGGAGCAGCTTGAGACAAGGCTCTTCCTGAACAAGGCCGGAGCATTCTCAATCAAACGGGGTTCACGGACAGTCGTTGACACACTGAGGTATACTTCAGGGCTGCTTCACGACTCTTCCAACATGGTAGTGGTCTACCCGCAGGGAGTAATTACATCAATACACAGAAGGCCTGTAAGGTTTGAAAGGGGCACCGAGCGTATAATAGCAGGTGCCTCTGACAGGCTGATGATAATGTTTTATGTTGCACTGCCCGACTGGTTTTCTGAAAAGAAGCCTGGACTCAGTGTCAGGGTAATAGAATATTCCGCCAGGGAGAGATCCATCTCTGACATGGAAGAGGCATATAACATATTCCTTGACGAGTGCATTGCCAAGCAGATACCTTCATGATACTGATCATAGCCGGCAGCCTTATACTTTTTCTTACTCTCCTCCGCTTTACGGTGGCCCTGGTGAACATGCTCTCAAGGCCCTTTCTGCCAATGGTTGTCACAGATCAGGCATGTTTACCCTCACTTTCAATTCTTATACCCGTTAGAAATGAAGAGAAAAACATAGGCAACCTCCTTGGCAGCCTTGCATTGTTGCCTTATTCCAGGGCAGAAATAATTGTATATGATGACGGATCAACCGACAATACAGCCGATGTGACCGCCGCATGCGCCAGGGTTGACGGAAGGTTAAGATATATCAGGGGAGGTGAACTTCCTCAGGGCTGGACCGGGAAAAATCATGCATGCCACAGGCTGGCAGCCGAGGCTGCCGGTGAGTATCTCCTGTTTCTTGATGCGGACGTGACCGTTTCGGAGGACTTTCTGAGACGGGCGGTGGCCTTCGCTGTCAGGCACAGGCTGGCGCTGCTTTCAATGTTCCCCAGGCAACGGATGAGGAGCCGGGGCGAAAAGATTGTCGTTCCGTTCATGTTCCGTATTCTCCTCTCGCTGCTTCCTCTTTTCCTTATCCGGCGCTGCAGATGGAGCTCATTTGCGGCTGCCAACGGCCAGATGATGCTGTTCCACGCCATGACATACAGGAGATATCGCTTCCATGAAAGGGTCAGGGAGAAACTGGCAGAAGACATCGAAATTATGAGGCTGTTAAAGAAATGCCGTCTTAAGGGTGATACTCTCGTCGGAAGAAAGGAGATTGAATGCCGGATGTACAGGAGTTATAAAGAGGGAGTCAACGGCTTCTCAAGAAACATTTTTTCAATGTTCGGCAACAGCCTCGCCTTCCTGTTGCTTTATGCTCTCAGCGGACTGGCCGGATGGATTATTGTGCTCCTCATTTCCTGGCAGTACCTTGCCATCTATTTATTGATGGTCCTGGGCATCAATTCCATGATTGCAATGACCAGCCGGCAGAGGGTAAGTGAGAATCTGATCTGCCTTCTGCCGGGAATCGCGGCTTTTTACCATATTGCATTCCTGGCGCTGAAACACAGGATTAGAAAAAGTTATGAATGGAAAGGACGAAAAGTAGAATGAAAAGAACTTTATCAATATTGATGCTTTCAGCATCTGTGGTCTGCGGAGCAGATACACCTGCAAAAGGTCTCTCAGTTTCTCCGGAAAGTGAAGGCTGTAGCAGTTGTACTGTTTACAAGGGCTATGTCACCGGAAACATGGATATTTGGAAAAAGGGGATGGGAGAGCTGCAGGAGCAGATCAGGCGTGATCCGAAGGGGTGCACACTATATGCGCTGGTGGAGGCGAGGTATGGTTATATCGGCTACCTTCTTGGCAGGGATGAGAAGAATTTGGCAAGAGCCGAGGTGGAAATCTTTTCCGGCGAGATTGAGAAGCTGGCCGTTTACCCCGGTTATGAGGCCGAGACAGAGGCATTCAGGCTTGCACTGCTTGGATTCAGGATGGGACTGAACCCGGCAAGGGCAGTCACCCTCGGCCCAAAGGCCCTGAAGCAGCTGGAGACGGCGATGCAGGTTGGAAACCGTTCGCCAGTGGTATGGATCGAGAAGGCCAATTCGGAAGCTCATATGCCTGCCTTTGCGGGTGGGTCTAAAGAAAAGGCTGCTGCCTCTTTTCGGGAGGCGTTACGCCTGTTTGAGGCTGACCCGGGACTCCCGGCATGCAACTGGAGATACCTGAATACAATGGTTCTTCTGGGGCAGCTTCTTGAGAGGATGGATGATTACACGGGAGCAGCAGAGGCTTACCGGATGGCGCTGAAGAGAGCGCCTGACTTTCAGTGGGTCAGGGATGAGCTGCTGCCAGCCGTCGAGAAAAAGAACAAATGATATTATGAGCAAAAAGAAAGCGTTGATAGTGGGTGCCGGCCTGGGCGGACTGGCAACGGCCCTGCGGCTCAAACGGCGGGGTTATGAGGTGGAGATGGTGGAAATGTACAGGCAGGCAGGCGGCCGGCTAAACCAGCTTACATCTGACGGCTTCACTTTTGACATGGCTCCCACCTTTTTCAGCATGAGCTACCATTTCGATGAATTCGTAAAGGACGCAGGAATCGAAATGCCTTTCCGCTTCGTGAAGATTGACCCGCTCTACCGTGTCAACTTCCGCGGAAGTGACAGGTGGTACACCATCTACCGGGACCTGGAAAAACTTTCTGCGCAGTTTGAGGATATCGAACCTGGCTTCAGGGAAAGGATGGACCGCTTCCTTGAATCGGCCGGGACATTGTTTGATGATATTGAAAAAGGAGTTCTCGCAAAGAATTTCAGATCGCTGCCTGATTTCATCTTCCAGATGACAAAGCTTCCCGTAAGGCATGTGCCTAAAGTTTTGCGGTCAGTGTGGGGTGAGATGAGCAGGTATTTTACCTCCTACGAGGTCAGGGTGATTTTTTCGCTTGTATCATTCTTCCTCGGAGCAACGCCGTTCGACACACCTGCCGTTTACACCATCCTTAGTTACACAGAGATGGTGCATGACGGTTACCACAATGTGGAAGGGGGTATGTACCGCATTGTCGAGGGTCTGCTTCACGAAGCAGAAAAATCAGGGATCAAAATACACTATAACGTCAGGATTACCGGCTTTGAAGCTTCAGGGAGGCGGAACAGGGCCTTTATTGACTCTGACGGAAGGCGGTGGGAGGGTGACATCTTCGTGGTCAATGCCGATGCCGCAATGTTCCGCGGCAGGGTCTTCCGCCGTGCGGCATTCACCGACGAAAAGCTTGACCGGATGCAGTGGACCCTGGCTCCTTTCACCATTTACCTGGGGGTGAAGGGAAGGATGGAGAATATACACCATCATAACTATTTCCTTGGTGACAGGGATTACGAACCATACTCCAAAGGAATATTCCGGAACAGGGTGTCGCTTGAAAAACCCTATTACTATGTGAATGCCAACGCCATATTCAACCCGCAGAGTGCCCCTCCGGGATGCGAAAACCTGTTTATTCTCGTCCCTGTGCCTGATCTGAGGTTTAAACCCGACTGGAGTGACCGGGAGCGCATTGCAGATTCAGTCATCAGAGACCTGTCAGTACGGACCGGCCATGACATAGAAGCCAACCTGATGACAAGGGTGGTTCTAGACCCGGTCAACTGGCAGAACATGTTCGGGCTTTACCGCGGCAGCGGACTGGGACTGGGGCACCGGATGACCCAGGTGGGAGGGTTCAGGCCCTCAAACAGGGATGAACAATTTTCAAATGTATGGTATACAGGTGCTTCCACCGTGCCTGGAACAGGACTGCCAATGGTGATTATAAGCTCAAAACTAACCGTGCAGAGGATAGACAATGAAATTGACTCTATATGACACCATCGCCCTGAGGTGCAGCAGAGTGGTCACCACAGGCTACAGCACCTCCTTCTCCCTTGGTATCCGTACTCTCGCGGAGAGACACCGCCCTGCCATTTATGCCATTTACGGGTTTGTCCGGCTCGCCGACGAGATAGTCGACACCTTCTTCGGACACAGGCAGCGGGAGATGCTTGACAGGTTCCGCCTTGAAACCCGGGAGGCGATTTCTGAAGGGATCAGCTCAAACCCGGTACTCCATTCCTTTCAGTGGGCCGTCAATACCTATAATATAGACAGGGAGTTCATTGACGCTTTCCTGTACAGTATGGAGATGGACCTTGATCAGAAGAACCATGACAGTCAGAGCTACAGCCGGTACATCTATGGCTCAGCCGAAGCGGTAGGACTGATGTGTCTGAGAGTCTTCTGTCATGATGACCCGCTTCGCTTTGACACGCTCAGAGAACCGGCCCGCAGGCTGGGATCAGCCTTTCAGAAAGTCAACTTCCTGAGGGACATTAAAAGCGATTACCAGGAACGGGGACGTGTTTATTTTCCTGAGATCGAATTCAATAGTTTTACTGAAGCAGAAAAAAAGCAGATAGAGGAGGATATCGCCGAAGATTTCAGGGCATCATTGGGGGGAATCAGGAGACTCGACCGTGGCAGCCGCCGTGGAGTGTATCTTGCTTATTCATACTATATGGCCCTTTTCGGCAAAATAAGAAAGACAAAACCAGATGCAGTCCAGGGCAGGCGGTTCCGGATATCTGACCGGAGAAAATTGCTTCTCCTCTTCAGGGTAACTCTGAATGACCTGCTGGGACTGATCTGAAAACCTGGAAGAGATGAAGGAAAAAGCAGTAGTAATAGGTGCGGGCATAGGAGGCCTTGCAGCAGCAATAAGGCTCGCAGTGAAGGGGTATGAAACTCACCTCTACGAGAAGAACAATGAAACGGGTGGCAAGATTGGTGAGCTGCGTATTGACGGGTGCCGGTTTGACACAGGCCCGTCGCTTTTCACCCTGCCAGGCCTGGTTGATGAGCTATTTACCCTTGCCGGAGAGGATCCGCGAGAGCACTTCAGTTACATCCCGCTGGAATCGTCATGCAGGTATTTCTGGGATGACGGGACTCTTCTTGATGCCTGGACTGAAAGAAACCGTTTTGCCGAGGAGGCGGAGAGGGTCACGGGAGAGTCCCGTGAAAAGGTATTGGGTTTCCTTGATGAATGTGCTGAACTTTATGACCTTACATCGGGCATTTTTATCTTTTCGCCATTTTACCAGTTTGACAACTTCCGGAAGCCTGAGTCTCTGAATGTGGCCCGCAACTTAAGGAAGCTGAATGCCTTCTCTACCATGCACGGTGTGATCAGCAAACGCTTCAGAAGTCCGAAGCTGGTTCAGCTCTTTGACCGATATGCCACATATAATGGTTCAAGTCCCTACCGGGCTCCGGGTACGCTGAATGTTATTGCACACCTGGAACATAACATGGGGGCATTCTTCCCGGAGAAGGGAATGCGCAGCATCATTGAGGAGCTCGAAAGACTGGCTGTCCGGTGCGGTGTTTCGATCCATAATGGTGCGGAGGTGCTCAATGTAAGAAAGGAAGGAAATAGGATTACAGGCATTGAGACCGCTGAGGGGATCATGCCTGCCGGGCTGGTAGTTACTGATGTGGATGTGATTACCTTCTACAGGAAGCTTCTTAAGGAAGCAGGAGCTGCACGCAGGCAGGAAAGGCAGGAGCGCAGCACCTCAGCCCTGATCTTCTACTGGTCAATGAAGAGACGGTTTGAGGAAATAGACCTTCACAACATCTTCTTTTCTTCAGATTACCCGGGTGAGTTCAGGGCACTCCGCCGTGGTGAGGTGACCGGTGACCCTACCGTTTACGTTTTTGCTTCATCAAGGGTGGTGCCCGACGATGCCCCTGTTGGAAAGGATAACTGGTTTGTAATGATAAATGTCCCCTGTGACAGGGGACAGGAGTGGGCAGGTATGATCAGTTCGGCACGAAAAAGCATCCTTGAAAAGATTGGCAGACGGCTTGGATGCACTGTTGAGGAATGCATAACTGCAGAACATATACTTGACCCTGCTGAAATTGAACGACATACAGCATCGTTTCGGGGAGCGCTTTACGGCAGCAGCTCAAACAGCCGTTTCTCGGCATTCAGGCGCCACCCCAACGTGAAAAGCAGGTATAAGAATCTGTGGTTTGTGGGTGGATCAGTGCACCCCGGCGGAGGAATTCCTCTCTGCCTGGCATCGGCAAAGATTGCATGTGATATGATACCCCTGGCAAAAGGATAATGGCAATATACAGAAGCAGTTTGAAAGCTGAATCACGATGAAAGTAAAAGCAAGGATACCAAAACCTGTCGAGGTACTTTTTTGGGTATATGGGGTAGGGCTGGCAGGGATGCTGCTTCCCTTCAGCCGTGAGCTGTTCAGGACGATCACGCCGCTGAACCTCCTCTTTGCTGTCCTCTTTCTTTTCTGGGGAAGATGGCCAGCACGACGGGTCGTAATCACTGGTATATTTATCGCGATTGCATCATTTTTTATTGAAGCGGCAGGAGTAAATACCGGGAAGATTTTCGGCACATACATGTATGGACGCACCCTGGGGCCGTCCCTGCTGAATACACCTATAATAATTGGGCTTAACTGGTTTCTCCTTATTTACTGTACAAATGTGATCAGCCGTCAGATTTGGGACAGGTTGCCGGCTAAAGCTGGCGGAAACCCGGATGTGTTGATGAAATCGCTGTTCGTCATAATCACCGGCTCACTGCTGATGGTGCTATATGATCTGATACTTGAACCGGCAGCTGTAAGGCTTGACATGTGGTCATGGGAGTGTGGCATCATCCCGCTGCGGAATTTCCTGGCCTGGTTTTTCCTTTCAGCTCTCTTCCATTCAGTGGTAAGGGTCTGGGGAGAGGAGGAACCAAATGACAGGGCACTTCCTGTCTATGCAGTTCAACTCGGATTCTTTGCATTAATTGACCTGTACTACCTCTTTGTTTCCTGACCCTCGGTTGCTACCAGGATCCTTACGAAGTGGTTTTCAAGATGCCTTCTCATCCCTTCGCGGAACTCATCAGGAGTTCCTTTTTTCAGAAGGGCAACCAGTTCCTTGTGGGATTTGTGTTTTTTCCGTTTGACCTTGATTTTAAGGAGTCCGATGTCATATACATGCTGAAAAGCCGGCAAAATAAGATTTTGAAAATCATTCAGGGTTTCGTTCCCTGTCATTGAGTAGAGTTTGCCATGAAACTTCATCTCATGTTCAACGTCAAAGAGAATATCGTCGGAATGATCCGGTTCAATTTCCACTATCTCCTCAAGCTCCCTGATATCTTCTGATGTTTTACGGGCAAAGATGAAATCAGCCATCCCCACCTCAAGCGCGAGGCGGATCTCGAAAATATCCATCAGGGTTTTATTGTCAAGGATTCTCGGGATAAGAGATTTTTCGAGTATTGCCGAGAAGTCAGGACTTTTGATGATTGTACCCCTGTGCTTTTTTGATTCAACCAGACCCATTGTCTTCAGCCTGTTGAGTGATTCCCTGATGACTGTCCGGCTGACACCCATGAGCTGTGCAAGCTCTGTCTCCTTCGGGATGGCATCACCAGGTTTTAGTTCCTTATAGAGAAATACTTCGATAAGCCGCATTTCAACCTTGTCCACGAGTGAACTGGTATCGATTGCCTTCAGCTCCAGTTTCAGGTCCCGGTTATCCATTATTCATTGATTTCGAAAAAATTAATACAAAAGAAGAAAAAAAAATCACAGAACTATTGCATATAAAATTAAAAAATTATTTTTGCACTGTATTATGTAATACATAAAACATATTACTAATACTAATTATTAACCCCAAAACCAATCACACTCTATGAAAAGAAAAGAGACTTTCTTGCCTGGGTTGATGATGTTTCTGCTGGTTGTGTTACTGAGCGGAAGCACAATCACGGCCCAGAAATCCATCAGAGGAACGGTGACGGATGCCGCAGACGGGCTTCCGTTGCCTTCTGTGACTATTATTGCCAGGGGCACCACAGTGGGCACTTCCACCCAGGCTGACGGCTCCTATGAACTTAACCTCCCGGCAGGCAGCAATGAAATTGTTGTCTCGATGGTAGGTTATGTCACACAGACAGTTGCAATCGGCAACAGGGATGTTGTAAATATTCTGCTGGCACAGGAGACAACCGTCCTTGATGAGATTGTGGTAACAGGTTACAGCACCCAGTCGCGTGCAGAGATGACTACCTCCATTTCAAAGCTTGATACGAGGGTGCTTGAGAATGCTCCCCGTTCGAATATTGCCACTGCGCTTCAGGGTACTATTGCAGGACTAAAGGTTACCCAGACAAGCGGTCAGCCGGGTACAACACCGAGTCTAGTTGTGCGTGGCGGTACCAGCTTTGACGGGACAGGTTCACCCCTTATCCTGGTTGACGGTGTCCCGAGTACATTCTATGCCCTCAACTCTGATGATGTGGAGTCTATAGAAGTGCTGAAGGATGCAGCGTCAACCGCCATCTACGGTGCAAGGGCTGCCAATGGTGTCATCCTGGTTACGACAAGAAAGGGCAGGAGCGGCAAGGCAAACATCACCCTGAGGTCAAAGTTTACCTTCAATGACCGCCCTGAGGATCCGATGGAGTATCTCAATGCGGCTGATTATGTCAAGTTCAACAGGCTGGCTGTCAAAGCCGCCCAGGAGGTGATGGGCTATGCTTGGCTCAACCAGTTCCTTACCGGAAACAATGCTGCTGGTGTTGGCAACAACACCACCAACTCCATTTATACCACGATGGTCCTTTCCCCGGCCAACGAGTACCTGCTCGCCTATGACGGCTGGCAGACGATGGAAGATCCGGTCAATCCCGGCACTACCCTTATTTTCATGGAGAACCAGATGAATGAGCTCTTCTATCAGAAAAGCAATTCACAGGACTACACCCTTTCTTTTGACGGTGGCAATGACAGGGGTACCTATTACCTCGGGCTTGGTTTCCTGGATGACAACGGCCTGGTTATCAATTCTGCCTTCAGGAGAGTCTCCGGAACCTTCAACGCCTCCTATAAGCTGACAGATGCCCTCAAGGTTTCATCAAACATCTTCTATGCCCATTCGAACAGGGATCTGCCCTACGACACTGACTATAATCTCTTCCAGAGAACAGCAGGTCTTGCTCCTACGTCACGGATCTATAACAACAATCCTGACGGAAGCCTTTCGAATGAGTACCAGCCTGGTACCTACCTGGGATTTGGCAACCCCCTCTACTACTATGACAAGTTTATCAATTACAACCTTGAGCAGAGGCTTTCAGGTTCTGTTCAGTTTGATTACACCTTCCTGAATGATTTTACTTTTACCCTCAGAGGCAGCCACTTCTCAGTCAACAACAGCAACGAATCATTCACCAAGGCTTATCTCAATTCCGGAAGCCTTATCACTTCAAGAAACTCCTCAGCCTCTCTTGACAGAACACTGCGTCATCAGCTGACCGGTTTGCTGAATTACAAGAAGTCATTTGCAGGGCTTCATAATGTGAATGCACTTCTGGGTGGAGAGTACTTCACCGAAAAAGGATTCAATATGAGTGCCGGGACGCGCCTCTCGCCGACGGACCTCATTTATACAATGAATGTGGGCTCGGAATCCAGTGGTGTTCCTTATTCCTTCAGGACTGGTTATGAAATTGCCTCGCTCTTCGGGCAGGTTAACTATGATTTCAATTACAAATATCTGCTGGGACTTACCTTCCGTTATGACGGCACCTCGCGTCTGGGTAACAACAAGTATGATTTCTTCCCCGGGATTTCCCTCGGGTGGAATGCCCACAATGAGGATTTTTTCAAAAACACGGTTGTAAGCGATTATATTGCCAAATTCAAGCCAAGGGTCAGCTATGGAGTCAACGGTAACATTGACATTCTCAGTAACTTTGGCGTGTTTGGCAGCTATGGTGCCACTTCAGTCTATTATGGACAGACGGGTTATGTCAACAACAGCCTCCCTCTGCTCGATCTGAAGTGGGAACGCTCCATAACCCTCAACTTTGGCCTTGATATGGGTCTGCTTGACAACAGGGTGACGGTTATAGCCGATTACTTTATCAGGGATGTGAAGGATAAACTGGCTGCTCTTACCCTTCCCTTGTGGACCGGTTTCTCATCCATAACCACAAACAATGGTACTCTCCGGAACAGGGGAATGGAACTGCAGCTTAATGCCGATGTTATCAGGTCTTCAGATTTTACCTGGAACGTGGGACTCACATATTACCGTGTCAGGAACTACGCCAAGCAGCTTCCTGACAATGGCGTTGACAAAAACAGGCAGGGCGGCACGGAAATCTACGACCCTGTTTCGGGTACCACCATATATGTGGGCGGATTGCAGGAAGGTGAGAGGGTCGGATATGATGTGATCACCGCATATATCTTTGAGGGTGTTTATCAGACCCAGGCGCAGATTGATGCTCATGCAGGAAGGATCGTTGAGTTTGCACAGGATAAGGATACCCGCTTCCTTGGCGATGCAATCTGGAAAGATGTCAACGGTGACAATATCATCAACTACCTTGACAGGAAAGTGATAGGTCGCAGGACCCCTAAATTCTCGGGCGGTCTTACTTCAGGACTGACATACAAAAACTTCAATCTCTTCTTAAGGAGCGACTTTACCGTGGGGCATATGATAATCAACGGCCGAAGGGTTAAGGGTATCGCCCAGACACAGGGTAACCAGAACGGTCCGGTGGAGATCAGGGATACCTGGACGCCGGAGAATCCGACATCAAATGTCCCGATCTTTACACTTGTTGACAGGCAGAAAAACCATCTCGCCGGAGGCGGTGACCAGGGTTCGATGACCAGCAGCAGTTCCAGGATGTGGGAGAAGGGTGACTTCCTTGCACTCAGGGAGGTTACGCTGAGTTACACCCTTCCCGGCAGCAAAGTCAACAACCTCTTCAATGATCTCAGGGTTTATTTTACTGGTGCCAACCTGGCATACTTAAACCATTTTTCCGGAAGCTTGCCGGAAGAATCGGGTGATGGCATCGATTATGGAAGATTTCCGCTTCCCAGGACCTATACCCTTGGCTTAAGCGTCA
>CAYYEH010000027.1:0-30274 GCA_964470815.1 uncultured Rikenella sp. | reverse complement strand
TGGATATTCCCGGTTCACGGCAGTCGGTCTTCTATTGCGGATACCCGGCGCTGACAAGGGATAATCCAGATTATGTGAAGGTCGATTTTGCCAACTACCGGATGGGCGGGGCCTTCACCAGCATACTGAACCAGATCCTTCGCGAGGAGAAGGGATTTACCTACGGTGCATCAAGCTCCTTCAGGGAGATGAAGAACACTGCCCCCTTCATGATCTCAACAATGGTAAGGTCAGATGCCACACTGGAGACGATGGAGATCATCACCGGTGAACTAAGGAAATACCGCGAAGGTATAGGCGAGGATGAGCTCCAGTTCATAAAGAACTGCATGATAAGGTCAAATGCACTCCGGTTCGAAACCAATGAGGCCCTGGTAAACATGCTCTCCTATATCGGCAAGTACAGTTTCAGCAACGACTGGGTCAGGAAGGAGGAGGATATCATCAGGAAAATGACCATTGAGGACCATAAGGCGATAACGCAGAAATATTTCGATCCGGACAGGATGTACTATGTTGTTGTGGGTGATGCCGCAACACAGATGAAGCAGCTGGAGAAAGCCGGTTTCGGAAAGCCGGTGGTACTGGAAAGGTAAACGGATGTACGGGGGTTTTGGTGCGGCTTTCTCCAAACCCCCGTTAACTATTTAAGCTTCTTTTGAATACCATCTTGCACAGCCATGCCTTGCCGTCATCATAATAGCGCCAAGGAGGTTCAAGATTGCAGTCAGGTCCGGTGACTTCAGCAATCATTGCTCTTTAAACCGGGTAACTCTCTCTGAGAATTTCTCCAAGGAGTTCTCCGGTGGGTGGAATTTTCGGATCGGTCAGTATTTTCTATACAAAAAGACCAATGGATCTCAGTTCTGCCCTCAGCTGTTCGGGCGAGCTGAAGTGAATCGCATGGAATCCCAGCTCGGCCGCAGCATCAGCGTTGGGTTTGTTGTCATCAATGTAGACTGCCTCTTCAGGAATGACATTGTACCTCTGCATCAGCACCCGGTAGATTGCATGGTCAGGTTTCAGAAGCTTTTCATAGCCCGAGACCACCAGCCCGTCAAACTCCTTCATGAAGTCATACTTCGCGTAGGCAACAGGGAAGGCTTCATGTGACCAGTTGGAAAGGGCATAGAGGGGCATTCCGGCCGATTTAAGCCTCCGGAAGATTTCAACCGTCCCTTTTATCTCCCCGTCAAGCATCTCCTCCCAGCGGCCGTAATAAAGGGCAATTTTATCACTGTACTCCGGGTATTTCTCCTGAAGCTCTGCGGTTGCAACGCTGAAAGGCTTACCCCCGTCCTGCTGCAGGTTCCATTCATAGGTGCAGATATTTGCAAGGAACCACTCCATTTCACTATCGTTGTCAAAAACTTTTCTGAAGAGGTGTCTTGGGTTCCAGTCGATCAGGACGCCTCCGATATCAAATACCACGGTTTTAATTTTCACCATAATGATTTCAATTCCGGCGCAATAATAGTCAAAATTCCTTTTGGTAGCCGTGGAGCCGGCAGTTCCCTCCTGACTTCCGGAGGGCAGGCTATTGCATTATGACTGCCTGCTTCCGGATATATATCCCGGCCTCTGTTTTCAGAACTACCTGACTGTCACAACACCCGATGCCTTTATCTTCTGAGCGGCTTCAGCAGGCAACTGCCAGTTATTGTCAAATATTCCCCGGGCAACCGGATCATCAGGAGACTCCCTGAACAGGATAAAGTCACCCAGGCTCCTCAGGGCCTCCACCTTTGAACCGCTGAAAGCATAGCCTCTCTGGGCGGACTGGCTCTTCGGGGGCGTCCACCAGGAAAGGCCTGAGTTCACAAGTATGTAGTGCCTGTTCATGGGGAAGATGTAAACAAGACCATAGTTTTCTGCCTTCGGATCGAGATGCATTGGCAACTTGTCGGCAAACTTCTCTATAACAGAGTTGGTCTCGCGGGTCCCGAACAGGACAAGGTTAGACCTGACATAGTCACTCTGTCTCACATCCTTGTCTGCAACTACCCTCGGGAACACCATTATCCTTCCTCCCATACCGGTCCAGTCAGCAGCTGACATGGCCTGGGTGCGCCTGGCAGACAGCACCTCGGCCGGAGGATTGTCTGCCGTGCCGTAAACATAGATATGGCTTCCGGCAACGGCAGCGTAAAGCGGTCCCTCTGCCCCTTTCTGCTTTGATGTAAGGCCCGGGGTGAATTTCCTGTTGACCCATTTTTCTCCTTCCAGCATAAATGATACGGCGTCAGCACTTTTCACACCGAAAGTATTCCCGTTGACAGTGACTGATACCTTTTTCGCGGAGGAGAAGAGCGGGTGGCCGTTCAGGCTGAGGGTAAAGGCATGTACCCCCGATGTAACAACGGATAAGATATTCGATCCGGTGAATTTTGCCTCAATGGTGGCTGTTTCACCCGGTACCATGTCATCAATGATTACCCAGTAAGCTTTATTGTATTTAAACCATTCTGTGGTGAAATTGACTTTATCCGGAAACAGATCCCTCTTAAACTGAGAGAACCAGTCAAAAATGAAACCGTCCTTGTAGGCCCACTCCCAGCTGTTGTGGCCCACGCCGGAATACTCCACGTAGTCAAGCCTCTGCGCAGCCGTTTGCAGTTTCCCCTTCCAGTCAATTGCTGTCTGGTACAAAAAGTCCTTGTCGCCTATGAAGAGATGTACAGGGAGGTTTGCTGCATTTCCGGCAAGTTCCAGGGTGCCGTCCGGCGGAGCCGGACAGACCGGGGCTATGGCTGCCCATACGTCAGGCCGTGTCAGTCCGAGCCACAGGGTGCCGCCACCACCCATCGATAGCCCTGTGAGATATATCCTGTCATCATCTATCCGGAATCGTTCCTTCAGGTCATCAATCATGTCATATACATCCTGCTCCGGCACCCCCTGGTAGCCTGCTGTTCCTCGTGCAAGTGGCGCGGCAGCGATGTAGTCAACCGGCCTGAAGGGCGGCCAGTACCTTGTCGCTTCCACATCATTCTCATAAGGAATGTTGCCCGGTTTGATGAAGTCATATCCCTGGCTGTTCCCAACGCCGAACAGCCTCCTCATGCCAAGTCTGTGGTTTGACCATGCACCGTGTAGAAATACCACCAGCGGATATGCCTTTGTCTCATCAAAGTTTTCCGGTATGTAAACCGAATAGGGCTGGTCAGTATCATCCACGGAGGAGAAGAATGACAGATCCTGTGGACCAGGCTTAAGCCGCTGGGCATCAACAGTGTCAACTGCAATTACGAGAATGACTGTTACAGATAAGATAAAATGAAGCAAACACAATAATCTTTTCATTACCCTTACAGATTTTACGATTTGTTTACTACCTGGCATAAAAGTAGATTTTTTGAATGAATTTCAGGAGTTTTAAAGGTTTTTTGAAACACGTTCAAACACCCGCAGGAAATTCATCTGGTTAGTTTAAGTATTATTTCCATCATATCTGTTTATATTTGAACCAATGCAATTCCCTGAACGTGACGGTTACGGAAACTGATCTGGTTGAAAGGCTTAAAAAGGGAGACCTGGAGTCGTTTGACATGTTGTATGACATGTTTGCCGGCCGATTGTATGCCTTCAGCCTGAAATACCTGAAGTCTGCTGAGGAATCTGAAGAACTGGTACAGACAGTATTCATGAAAGTCTGGGAAAACCACAAGCGGCTCAACGCGGAACTTTCATTCAAATCCTTCCTGTTCACTATTGCCTATAATGAGATATGCAGGCTTTTCAGGAGAAAGAGCTATCTTAAAAAATATCTGGAGGAAACCCTTGCATCAGGCAACCGTGCAGACAATTCTCCGGAAGAGGGTACAGAATTTCAGTCTCTGCTAACGGAGATAAACAATATTATTGCAGGACTTCCCGAGGGTCAGAGGAAAGCATTTATAATGTGCAAACTCGAGGGCAGGCCTTCACGGGAGGTGGCTGAGGGTCTCGGCCTGGCTTCCGGAACCATAGATAATTACGTTTCTGCCACTGTCCGGCTGATAAGAAACAGGCTTTCCGGCGAGAGTCTGGCTGTCATTCTCTTCACTGCACTTTTTCTTGTTTGACGAAACCGGAAAATCAGTCCGGGGAAAAAATTCAGGGTTTTCATATGAGAATTCTGAACTTCGGGGGTATTAGTAATAACCAGAGGGGAGATGATCCCGCAAATAAAGGACATCAGATGAAATTCAGCAGCAGCGGCGAAACAGAAAAGCTTACAAGGTTCGTAAACGGAAATTCATCCCCGGGAGAAGATCAGGAGGTGATGGAGATGATAGCCGGAGGAGAGAATAATCCAGGATTAAGGAATATTCTTGAAGCTGACTTTAACAGACACATGCAGAGCAATATACCTGCCGGCAAACACCTTGCGGCAGTGCTTGACAGGATTCATCACAGGATAAGTCTTGATGAGCATGTCAGCAGCAGGAGTCTTGCCAGAAGGATTTCTGCTTTTTATTCAAGGGCTGCCGCAATTATTTTGATTCCGGTTCTTGCCGGCGCGGGCTTTCTCCTTTTCAGAGACAAAACCGGTGCAGGTGACATGCCTGCGTCCGCTTCGATACATGCTCCTGCAGGGTCACGTGTTTCATTCACATTACCAGACGGTTCAGGAGGTATGCTTAACAGCGGATCGACCCTTACCTATGCGATTTCATTCACAAAAAACCGCTCTGTCAAACTTGACGGGGAAGCATGGTTCAATGTTGCCAGGGATGAAAAACACCCATTTACCGTTGATGCAGGGAAGCTTGATCTTACTGTTGTCGGCACTACCTTTAACGTTAGCGCATACCCTGACGAAGAATATGTCGAGGTAGTTCTTGAAAGCGGAAAGGTGCTGGTCAACTGCGGCCAATACAGGGAGGGTATGGTTATGGATCCTTCGGAAAGGCTTGTATATGAAAACGGCATAGTGACCCGGAGCAAATCAGATCCATCAAAGTATTCATCCTGGACAAAAGGGAAGCTGGTCTTCAGAAGTGACTCCATGTCTGAGGTCGCCAGAAGAATTGAATGCTGGTATAATGTGAAGGTTTTACTCATGGACAATGATCTGGAAAAATATTCCTTCCGTGCAACCTTTGAGGATGACCCCCTTGAGGAGGTCCTTAAATTCCTGGGCATGACCTCTCCAATAAGGTATGAAATAACCCCCAGGTACCTGGAAGGAGACTCAACCTATGCCAAGAGTACTGTAAAAATCTATCTGAAATGATAACCCTTTAACCAAATTACCATCCCATGAAAACCATCCACAGCCCGTAGAAAGAAACAAAAAAAGGAAATCGCGGCAACGATTTCCTTAAAAACATCCTTGAATGATATTTTTTAACCTGAAAACTTTCAAAGTTATGAAAAAAACCGACCTCAGGGGGAGGAGAATTAACCGGCCCCTGAAAAAAATCCTTCTAACAATGCGTATAACAATTGTACTTCTGTTGCTCGGCATAATGCAGGCACATGCTACTGACGCATACTCCCAGAAGACAAAATTGACGCTGAACATGTCTGATGAGAGGCTTGTAACAGTGCTGGACAGGATTGAGGAAGAAACCGAATTCTTCTTCCTTTACAATGAAAAACTGCTGGACACAGACCGTAAGGTTTCTATATCAGCAAATAATCAGCTCATTGGAGTTGTACTTGATAAGCTGTTCGCCGGTACGGACGTTACCCATACGATTATTGACCGGAAAATAATACTGGCTCCCGGTTACCTTACCGAAGGGTTTGTCCTGCAGCAGCAAACTGTATCAGGAAAGGTTACCAATCCCAGGGGAGAGCCACTCCCGGGTGTAACTGTTGCCGTAAAGGGCAGGGTCCTGGGTACGGCAACTTCAATGGATGGCAGTTTCTCCCTTGACAATGTACAGCCTTCAGACATCCTGGTCTTTTCCTTTATCGGTATGAAAACCGAGGAGATTGCTGTAGGGTCACAGAACGTTTTCAATATAGTTCTGAGTGAAGAACTCATTGGTATGGATGCTGTTGTCGTGACAGCACTGGGAATAAAAAGGGAAGAAAAGGCATTGGGATATGCGGTACAGAAAGTCTCCGGCGATGTCGTATCAACAGTCAAGGGCGTTGACATGGGTACATCGCTGACAGGAAAAGTAGCAGGAATGCTTATCAGAAACAGTTCAGAGTTCAGCGCTGAACCTGAAATATTCGTCCGTGGTGAGAAACCATTGCTTGTCATTGACGGTGTACCTTACGGGAACATGACCCTCCGTGACCTCCCTCCAGATGATATTGAGAATATAAGTGTACTTAAAGGAGCCACCGCCACTGCACTTTACGGGTCCAGAGGTGCCGGCGGAGCCATTATGATAACAATAAGGAGAGGCGCCGATAAAAACGGACTCACAGTCACCCTGAACAGCAGCACTATGTTTACTGCAGGGTACCTGGCAATCCCGGAAATGCAGTCAACATATGGCCGCGTGGTAAATACCTCCACTAATACATATGCCCGCTCAGGTGACGGATCATGGGGTGTACCCCTTGATGGACGGGAGGTTATTCAATGGGACCCGATATCAAAATCAATGAAGCTTATGCCCTACCTGCCGGTGGGAAAGGATAACTTCCAGAACTTCCTTGAGCAGGGATTTGTATTTAACAATAACATCAGCATTGTCCAGCAGAGTGACCTTGGAAGCCTCAGGGCATCTGCCACATCGGTGCAGAACAAGGGGCAGTACCCCAATTCAATGTTCAACAAGATGACATACACAATCGGAGGCGATATGAAAATTGACAAGTTCTCTCTTTCAAGTTCGATTGCATATAACAAACAGACCTCACCGAACGTGGGTTTCAGCGGTTATACCGGCTATGACCCGATGTATAACCTCCTGGTATGGTCTGCTCCGGATTATGATATAAGAGATTATACAGACTACTGGGTGGTTCCCAATGAGGTTCAGAACAGCAGTTATACCAGTACAAACAACAACCCATATTTTGACAGGTACGAAAGGATTCACAGTATTAACAAGGATGTCTTCAATGTCAGCCTTGACATGGGGTATGACATCCTGCCCTGGCTGAAGGCCATACTGCGAAGCGGGTATGATATTTACAGTGACCGCCAGGAAGTCAGGATCTCAAAGGGATCTTTCCAGGGCGGAGGAAGCTCGACAGTAATACCAGGAGGAACGCAGATCTGGGGTGAATCCCAGAGAGGCTCCTACAATCTTGGTCTAAGCAGAGGATTCAGTATAAACAATGACCTGATGGTTACTGCCGATAAGACATTCAAGGACTTCACTCTCAGTGCTCTTGCCGGCGGAACAGTATTCTTCCGCCAGGATGACGGTATCGAGGCACGTACACAGGGCGGCCTCTCAATCCCCGGATTCTATTCCCTGAAAGCATCCGTCAATCCGGCTCTGGTTGGTTCTACTCTTAGCCGCCAGCAGGTCAACAGCATTTATGGCCGCCTGGCTCTTTCCTGGAAAAGCCTGGTTTACGCAGAGGCAACCATAAGGAACGACTGGAGTTCAACCCTTCCGGAAACTACCAGGTCTTACCTTTACCCATCAGTCTCCGGAAGCTTCATAGCCTCAAATCTTCTGCCGGAAATAGACTGGCTCTCACTCTGGAAGATTCGCAGCTCATGGACTTCTTATAAGAAACCTGCAAATATTTTTGATATCAATTCTGTTTACACTATCACAAATAATGCATGGGGTTCACTCAGTGCAGCATCATTGCCAACAACAATAAGGGGTACCGACCTGCTTCCTGAATCAGCAGGAACTTCCGAAATAGGTACAATGGTCAATCTCTTCAGAAACAGGGCCTCAATAGATCTTACATGGTACAGGAAGAGAATGTATGACTTCATTAAATTTGCTCCTATAACTCCCGCATCAGGCTATTCAAACAGGCTTCTTAACATTGACGAGGAGTGGGCCAGAAAAGGTGTTGAGGTTGAGGCAAATGTAACCCCGGTAAAAACTGAAAGCTGGCAGTGGGATGTGGCTGTCAACTGGTCGACATATGCTACTTACTACCTGAAACTTGATTCACTCTATTCCACAGACAAACCCTGGGTGCAGGTCGGTGCCAGGACTGACCATTATGTACTCAGAGACTATCAGAAAGACCCGGAGGGAAACATTATTCACAATAACGGCCTGCCTCTTTATTCGGGGTATGATTCGAAATTCGGAAATTATGATCCCGACTGGATCTGGGGCCTGAGCAACAGAGTAAGATACAGGAACTGGGCCCTGACAGTTTCTGCTGACGGCAGGGTTGGAGGAATAGCACAGACAACCACTGAGATGTACATGTGGCGGGCCGGCTCTCATCCGGGATCGGTTGTTCCTGAACGTTACCTTGACGCCACTCAGCCTGGTACAAAAAACTATATCGGTGAAGGGGTAAAGGTAGTGGAAGGTTCAGTTGTATATGACACCTACGGGAACATAACCAGCGATACAAGAGTCTTTGCACCGAATGATATCCCTGTTACATACAAGACTTATACAGAAGCCCTGCACAAAGGAACAGCATGGGGCGGGTCACCGTCACCACTTGATGCCTACAGCACCACCTTCTTCAAGATCAGGGAAGTGGCGCTTACTTACCAGGCACCGAAAGAATTCTGCAGCAGTATCGGACTGGCAGAAGTATCCGTTTCAGCCATCGGACAAAATGTGTTTTTATGGGCAAAACAATTCAAGTATTCCGATCCTGACGGAGGCTCGGAAAACTTTATTGACCCGGCCGTGAGATACATGGGACTGAACCTGAAGATTGGTTTCTAATCATTTAAAATTCAAAATGATGAAAAAGACATACAGAATAACTGCCCTTGTGATGCTGCTGGCGCTGATTTCTACCGGTTGCAGTAAGTTCGAGGAGCTAAATACGAATCCTAATACAACAACCGTTGCCAGTGCATCAATGTTGTGCACCAGGGCAATACTCAGTGTCACAGCTTTCAGCGGTCGTGACGGAAAGGTTATGATATCTGACAATGCCCTGCCCAAATATGTTGGTTATGCCAATGAAGGGCAACTTGGAACACAGTACAATACAATAGGTGCAACCGACTTCAGCGGACTGCTGGTACTTCCGAACATTGAGCAAATGCTGGAGGAAGCCCGGGGAACCGTGATGGAGAACTCCTACAAAGGTGTAGCTAGCTTCGTGAGAGCATATCTGTTCTTCAGGATCACCATGGAGACAGGTGACATGCCGTATTCTGAAGCCAATAAGGGAGCAGATGGCCTGTACAGGCCCAGCTATGACACCCAGGAACAAATATTCCTTGGTATTCTTGACGAACTGAAGGCAGCTGACCAGTTCTTTGCACAGGGAGTAACCTTCAACGGTGACCCGACACCTTACAACGGTGACCCCGATAAATGGCGCAGGGCTGTCAATGCCACTGCTCTCAAGATACTTATGACACTCAGCAAAAAAGAGAATGTAACTTCGCTTAACGTGAAATCACGCTTTGCCGGGATCGTAAATGCCGGGTATCTTTTGCAGCCTTCAACAGGTTTCCTCGGTGTCAATTATTCAGCCCAGAACAAACACCCTCTCTCCGGTACCAATGACCTCTTCACAAGTCGGACTGTCCTGAGCTCACTCCTTTTGGATAATCTTAAGCTTCTGAATGACAGGCGTATGTACTATTATGCTGAACCAGCAGCTGCCCAGATTCTTGCCGGATTGACACAGGTTGATCCGGAAGCCTATTCCGGTGTGGATGTATCAATCGACTATGCCACAATGAATGCAGGTCACAGCGCCGGAATATATTCCCTTCTGAATAAGCGTTACCTTCAGGAGGAGGCGACCGAGCCGCGCAGGCTTATAACCTATGCCGAGCAGCAGCTGATCCTTGCAGAGGCAAGGATCAGGGGATGGATAACCACCGGTTCAGCTCAGGAATATTATGAGCAGGGAGTTAAGGCTGCGCTGGGACATTTCCTGACGGTTAACAGTAACTATGCACACACAATGCCGGTAAACCAGGCATATATTGACGGATATCTGACCGGGGAGGCAGCATTTAAAACAGTAGAGGAAGACCAGCTGAAACAAATCTGGATGCAGCGCTATCTGCTGAATTTCATGCAGGATGCACAGTACAGCTACTTCGAGTACAGGAGGACCTCCTATCCGGTATTCCCTATAAATCCGGCTACAAGCCTCAATGAAAACAATCCGTCCGGATTACCAATGAGATGGTTATATCCCTCATCGGAAACAAACTATAACAGGGAAAACCTTATTGAGGCCCTCGACAGGCAGTACGAGGGTTATGATGAGATCAACAAACTTATGTGGCTGCTTAAATAAGACTGGTTTGAGTTTTAGGTTTGATGCTCCGGAGATTCTGCCGGACATCGTGTTTGGAACCCCGGAGCAACCCTCCGGGGTTTTTTACATCACGGGTGTTACCCCTTTTATAAGAATAATATTCCCATATTTTGCAGTCTCGCCGGTCATGACCACGGCAAATGCCCTGGAGGCACGTTCATAGAATGCAAAACGGTCAAGCCGTTTAACCGGAGGAACACCCGGTGAAGTTTGTCTGATCTTCTCCATGTATGACGCCTCTACCGATGGATCCAGGCTGTCTCCCGGAACAGGCTCCATCATTATCAGCGGGTGTGGCACATAGCTGTCCAGTTCAAACAGGGGCATGATCGCCTCCAGGAGGTTGGCGATGCGAAGTCCGTCAGCCCGCACCACCCTTCTACCGGCACTCTCACCCGGAAAATGAGCATCTGCCAGCACAAGCTCGTCACCATGACCCATCCTGGCCATCACTGACAGCAGGTCAGGTGATATCAGCGGAGAAATTCCCTTAAGCATGATTTGAATATTTCTGACTGTGAATTTAAGATTAAACGTGCAAGGATAAAATTTGAATTGACCATTTTTACTGCCCGGAAAGATTTTTGTAAATTAGTGGTGCACTCCAGCTCACTTGAAGTAAGCCAGTTGAATATTAATTGACACAATGGCAGAATGAACAGCAATCGCAGACAATTCCTGAGAAAAAGCCTTCTCGGAATCTCCGGTGCAGCTATGTTACCGGAAGCCTTGGGCAATCCGCCTTCATCCTCCTGCAACAGGGATATGGCGATTGATTTACCGGCGAGACAAATTGGTAAAACCGGCATTATGGCTCCGGTGATCAGCCTTGGAACCAGTGGCACCACAAACCCGGACTTCATCAGGGCAGCGTGGAATGCAGGCATAAAACTCTTCTTTTCAGCCACATATTACGGTGAGGGGAACAATGAGATAATAGTGGGCAATGCCCTGAAGGATCTTCCACGTGAATCCTATATTGTTGCTACTGCTGCACCCTGCAATGAGGTTGATAACCGTACCGGCCTTCTGCGCAATGATTTCAATGCCCGGGCTTATATTGAAAAAGCGGAAGGAAGTCTGAAACGTTTCGGCTTGGAACATATTGATATACTGCTGTTCCCCTACGCTGCAAGGAAAGAAACCTTAACTCATGAGGGAATAATCAGAACAATGGAACAGCTCAAACAGCAGGGGAAAGTGCGATTTACGGGAATAGCCTCACATAACGGAACCGAAGAAGCCCTTTATGCGGCTGCCGGTGCCGGAGTATATGATCTGGCAATGATCTCATATAATTTTAAGATCCAGAACAAGAAATCTATTGATGAAGCAATATCAAAGGCTGCAGCAGCCGGGATGGGTATTGTTGCCATGAAAACAACTGCCGGTGTATTCAGAGACAAGAACGGTCCTGGCATAAACACCGAAGCAGCCATGAAATGGGTATTACAAAATGAAAATATCTCTTCTGTTGTATCCGGAATGTCAACCATTGAACAGCTCCGGAAGAACCTCAACATGACCAGGAACCTCAGAATGTCAGACCAGGAAAGGAATGATCTTATTGAGGCAATGGCACTTTCAGAAACCGGACTTTATTGCCAGCAGTGTGGTCAATGCATTCCCGGGTGCCCCGGAAAGCTGGATATTCCCTCAATTATGAGAAGCTATATGTACGCTTATGGCTACCATAATACCAGCCAGGCATGGAATAACCTTGCCAGAACGGGCATATCAGACCATCCGTGCAAAGCTTGCACTGAATGCAATGTAAATTGCGCATCAGGATTTGATGTCAGGGCAAAAATTGAAGATATTTCCCGTCTGATTAAAGTCCCGAAAGAGTTCCTGATGACGTGATACATAAAACAGGCATTTAAAAGAAGGCCAAAACCGTGCCCATTTTTCCTAACTAAACAATTTCCCTTAAAATAGGTTATCTTATACCCGCGAGAACCTGTACCTCACGCGTCTTTATAGTCTTGATAAAAACCTTCAGTTGATACAGAAAATGAATTTCGGAGAACCTTTCAGACTAAGCAATGGCATTACAATACCTGCGATCGGATTCGGAACCTGGCAAATTCCTTCAGGTGAGCTGGCATACAACTCAACAAGAGAGGCACTTAAAGCCGGATACCGCCATATAGACACTGCCCAGGCATACGGAAATGAGGCCAGTGTGGGCAAGGCGATACTTGATTCCGGTATCCCGAGGAGTGAGATTTTTGTAACCTCAAAACTGCCTGCCGAGATAAAAAACTACGACAGGGCCTTAAGACGAGCCGAGTATACTATGAAGAATATCGGTCTTGACTATATTGATTTATACCTGATACACGCTCCCTGGCCATGGTCGGAAATAGGGGCTGACTATACAAAAGAAAATATTGAGGTATGGAAGGCAATGGAGGAGTTCCATGAAAGCGGCAAGACACGCTCGATAGGAATATCCAACTTTAATGTGAAGGATATGGAGGCCATCCTTGAGACATGCCGCATCAGGCCAATGGTAAACCAGGTCAAGCTCCACATCGGCCACCGGCAGGAAGAGATAACCGGATTCTGCAGCAAGAACAACATCCTTGTTGAAGGATACTCTCCCCTTGCCACCGGAAGGATACTTGGTAACGGTGAAATATCCCGCATCGCAGCAAAATATGGCAAAAGTGTGGCCCAGGTATCGGTCAGGTATGTCCTTCAGAAGGGAGCTCTGCCCCTTCCCAAATCAGTCCATCCCGAATACATCCGCCAGAATTTCGATATCAACTTTGAGATTTCAGAAGATGACATTCGCTTCCTTGACAATCTGAAATAATCTTTATATTACCCTGCAAGATTAAAAGGCTCCCGAGATATTGCCAGAAGTCAGATTCTACAACCCGGATGCAGTAACTTCATGGGTGGTTAAGAAATATGAATTTATCAGGTACAACAGCACCTCTGAGCTGACTGATAAATTTGTGCCGCGTGAAGACGCTGCACTTGTCTTTCATTTCCGTAACCTTCCGAAGATGCTGACACCGGCAGCCCGGACCCTGCCGCCTTTCTTTATCGCACCACTGACGCCAACCGCCAACTCAATCAGCCTTACAGGCCGGAATGACGCCATGATAGTAATCTGCAAGCCCACAGTACTCTCACGTGTGCTGGGAGTAAGGCTAAACCCGGGAAGTTCTGCATGGGTACCACTACCGGACAGGCTGATCGGGCCGCTATGGACTGAAATGAAGGAAACTGATTCGGCTGAAATAAGGATGAATATCTTTTCAGGTTTCATAAACAGCCTCAGTCCCGGTGATTATATTCCCGATGAGACAGACAGGAGCTATGAGCTCATAATTCAGAAGGGGATCAACAACCAGCTTCCTGACATAATAAAGGAACTTCGTGTGAGCGAGCGTACCCTGCAGAGAAGGTTCAATGATCGCCTGGGAGCCTCCCCGAAGATGCTCATAAGAATATTGAGAATCAACTACCTGTGGGGTGTTACTTCAAGAGGAGGTAAAGTTGACTATCATGACCTTGTTTTTCTGGGAAACTATTTCGATCAGACCCACCTGATCAAGGATTTCAAATCAATAACGGGAGAGACGCCCGATGCCTTTTTCAGAAGGAACCTCCGGGTATCCAGGATTTTCAGCGGAAAGTAATCTCATTAAGCCAGCCTCCCGGGCTGTCGGTTTTTTACTATGACACCGCCAAAATTATCCCTTGTTTTATGGCTTAATATTCACAAAAAGTTTAATCATGAAGATATGTTCATTTGCCGCACCTGCGGCGGCATTGCTGTTATTGCTCTTAACCGCCTCCGTTAACGCCCAGATAGTCAAACCAAAAGATGTTGTCAGGGAGGAGGGCACAAACAGGGTGAATAACAAAATCTACGAAGGTGCAGATGAAGGATTCAGCAAGATTGAGGAGGGGATTGGATCTCTCCTGAGGAAGAAAAAAGCCGTGAACGCAGAGGAAAAGGAGAGTGGCATAGAAGATACTGCAGGATCAGCAGCAGATGAGCCGGAGGATGAAGTTCACGGGGATGAAGAGCCGGCGGCTAAGGCAATACCGGCAAATCAAAAACTTGAAAGCTACACCCTGTACGATTTTGTTCCCGGTGACAAAATCCTATTCTATGAGGATTTCAGTCAGGATGCACCAGGCGACTTCCCGGAGCTGTGGACCTCCAACGGAAGCGGGGAGGTGAAAACGGTCAATATCGCCCCGGGAAAATGGTTTCATATGAACGGGGAAGATGCTGTTTACTGTTACTCAAGGACTGTCAGCTTCCCTGATAATTTCATTGTTGAGTTCGATATAATCCCTGACAGTGAATACCAGTACGGAATCAGGTATACGTTATATGAAGAAGATCCTGATGACCCGAAGGAGATCAATGATGACCTGTATCCGGGAAAAAGCGGCCTCCATATACAGGTCGCCAAAGACGGATGGCAGACAAAGGGTTATACGAACTCACCTGAGGGAGACTGGATAGAGGGGCAGTCTGCAAGAAACCCCGTTACAACCGAGCAGATCAATCATGTAATCATCTGGATACAGAAGAGAAGGGTAAGGATATATCACCAGGGGGCCAAGACTCTAGATGTTCCCACCAATATTTATGCTCATACAAAGTTTAACCGGTTCCTGTTCTCAGGATGGGATTCAAATTCATGGCCAATGGTTACAAATCTTAAGATAACCACTGCTGCGCCTGACACCCGGAGCAAACTTATTACCGAGGGCAGACTTACCACATACGGCATCACCTTTGATGTAAACAAGGCCACAATCAAACCCGAATCATACGGTACACTCAATGAAATTGGCAATGTGCTGAAGGAAAATCCGTCCGTATCGGTAAAGATTGTCGGTCATTCTGACAGTGACGGTGATGATGCATTCAACCTTGACCTTTCGATGCGAAGGTCAGAGTCAGTGAAGAATGAGCTTGTATCAAGGTTCGGAATTGAGGCTCAGCGACTTCATGCCGAAGGTGCCGGCGAAAACAGGCCGGTTGCACCCAATGACACCCCCGCAAACAAAGCGATGAACCGAAGAGTTGAATTCATCAGGCTATGATACCATCACCCCTGTGATCCTTCCCCGTTTCTTCTTCCCAATGGATCACGGGGGTGCTTTTCAACATTCCGATTATCAGAATGATTCAGGCATTACAGTCGCCAGAGACGGGATAGTCCCTCAAATGTTGAACATGGATGGTACCTTTGAGTTTCCAGGCAAATCTGCTCTCAATATCCCTGCTGACTCCACCGGCGATGGTGTAAGATTATCATGCTTCTCTTCGATTAAGGGAGACTTCACCCTGCTGCACTCCGTGCCTGATCCGTCAGGTCCTGCGTGATTAACAGTCCTTGACAGGAACCCGGAGTTCCTGTTCTCAACTCCGGAATTTAAAGAAAGCCTGACTTGGGTCGTGCCAATGACAAGAGATTCTCCCTGGGTACCGGTCGCATTATATTCTTTTCTCCTCACCCGAGAAGGATTCCTTCTCCTCTCTGATTTCTTTCAATGTCCCGGGGGAAACTTCAAACCGGGAGGTCATCGGGGCAATTCCCTATTCAGGCTTTGTTACGGTTAGCAGGAAAAACAGCCTGTATTTGCTGCTCCTGAAAGAGACAGGGGTATTGTTCCCTTTGACCGGGAGGAGGACATGCCTGAAGGAGATCGGGATTGAAGGATCTCAGGCGGTCATTCAGAATGATATTGATCTTTACGGATCACCGGAAATAGAAGTCCCAGCTACATAAACCGGCTGGGCTTATGTTTACAGGGTTGGTTTAAAGGCAACCTGCAGTGGTGCATCTGGGACTGGATTTCGGCGGGGAGATATTGTTCTCTGTCAGGAGAGCCCGTGGTGGATAACCCCGCCTGTACCTTCAGCCCGGAACCAGTCAGTTCCGGACCGAATACAGGTGAAATCCCCTGTTTTACCTGTCCCTTGTATTTCATCCCCTGATCTTTGCATCATTGATTGCGGTTGTCCTGATCATACAGAATACCCGGAAACGGGTTTTGACAAGCAGGGAAGAGGAGAGGAGAGTAATCTCAGACCTGCAGCTTTCCCTGATCGGTAACCATCCCGATCCTCATTTCATCCTCAATGACCTTAAATCTGTACCTCATCCGGTGGAACGGTCAGACAGGGATAAAATCAGTGACAGCCTCCGGATAATTTCGGGGCTGTACCGGGATATGCCTCTGTCAGCAGGCAATCCGCGGCGTCCCCTGGGAGAGGGGATCGGGTTCTGCCATGAATACCATGCAAGAGAATTTGGAGGAATAATTGAGATAATTGTCGGGTGAACCCGTAGGGAACTTAAGGTTGACATCAGGGACAACAGAACCGGAAGGGCCTGTTCTGCGGAGGAGCACACATTCTCCGCCGGAAGGAATCCGGTTACCGGTATCAATAAGTTGCAGGAATGAGCCAGTAATAATCTCCTGAGAAAGAAAAACCCGGGATCATATCCCGGGCATTGTCTTTTGGCAGTGTTTCTGAACTTCAGTCACTGAGCCGTCAGTAGCCCCACCAGGAATCGAACCTGGATTTCAGGTTTAGGAAACCCGCGTTCTATCCATTGAACTATAGGGCCGCGCTTTTGCAGCCGCAAATGTATATTATTTTTCGGTTATCGCAAAAAATCAACATCCGCCTGCAGGCTTCTTCTTTGCCTTAGACGTCACCGGCGGCTTGACAGCCTTCACTGCCGGGGCGCTGCCTTCCGTGGCAACAATGCTGCCTCCGCCCAGTGCAGCAGCTGCGCTCTTCCGGAAATCATATTTTGCAAATTCCTCATTAGGACTGGTTTGCGAAGGGGCCTGCGGTGAAAGGATGTTGCCAAACCAGAAGTTCAGGCCGCCCTCCAGCACAAAATTGTTCTCATACCCGAGCTGCCGGGTAAGCATCCAGGCCTGGTTTGCATAGACTGAACCGTTTGAATAGAATACGTTCATATATGCATCCTGGTTGAGAATGTCAGTGTACTCGTCTGACAGCAGGCTGCTGAGCGGGATGTTGATTGCACCTTCCATATGGTATGCGTCAAACTCCTCCGGGGTACGGACGTCAATCAGCCTCAGTGACGGATCCTTCTGTACGAGCATGTCAGCAACCACGTCAGGAGATATGAACTGCACTCCTGCCCCGGCCTCCTGAAGAAGCTCATCGGCTGTCAGTCTGAAGTGTTTTACCCTGTCTGGCGGTACGGCAGCAATGATTATCCCAAGGGGTATCACTATCAGCGCAAGTAATTTCAACGGTTTCATCTTTTGCTAATTTCGTTGTTTGTTGTTTAACCTTTTATGTAACAAATTGTTCAAACATTCTTTCTAAAGCTCCCGGCAGTTTCCGGTCTGGCAGACCCTGATCCTTAACATCCTGCGGACTGATCCTGGCCCCGCATATCCGGAACCAGCATATCGCCCTGAAGATCCGGTGTTTTCGCCTCTCTGATTAGTATTCTTCTCTCGGAAACTTCTTTTCTGCCCACTCTGCAACGATAAACATACCAATAGCAGCTATTATCAGAAACAGCCCGAAAAGTCCGTCAGACATTCCAAGTTTTTCACTCACCTTCGGCTCACCGAGGTATTTTGCCATATACATCTTCTCCCAGAGGGGATAGGTGAAGGCAAAGCCGTAAACACCGATAAAAAGTCCGACGATGAACACCATGGCATCGATCTTCCCGATTGCAGCACCGCAGAAGCTTGTGCCGGGGCAAAATCCGCCCATGATGAATCCGGCACCCATTACCACACCTCCGATGATGGCAGAAGTGAGATATGTGGGATTGATATATACAAGGTCGAGATCAATCCATCCGAAGAGGCTCATAAAGAGTAATCCCAGCATGGCTGTGATGGCTCCGGTGAAGAAGACCTTCAGAACGACGGTATCATAACCGTAGAAGATTCCTGCCAGTTTGCGGCTTGATGAGAATCCGGAGCTCTCGAGTACCCAGCCGAAAGCTATTCCGATGAAGAATGCTAGGAGAAAATTGGTGTTCTCCGATATTATTTCATTTGGTGCCAGTGGTCCCATTTTTTCCTCCTTTCATTAAATCCAGTTTCTCCTGAAGAAATATGCCAGTGCGAAGGCAGTGCCGAAGATTGCCATCATGGTTACGAATCCGCCCAGTGAAAGAACGGCCATGCCGCTGAGGGCTGAACCGCTTGTGCATCCGCGACCGATCTGCGAGCCAAGGCCGAAGAGTATTCCTCCCGCAAGGGCAAATATCAGCCTTCTTCCTGATGTGATTTTTGGTGAGTGTTCCACCTTAAATTTGAGCCTGCCTGCCACTGTTCCGGAGAGGAAGCCTCCAACTATTACCCCAAGCATCTGGAAGACAAGCCATGATTTCATGGGGCTGCCGCTGTGCGAACCGGCATATTCTTCCATAAAAGGCATGGTAGAGACTGCATCCTTGTCTACCGTCTCAATGGTAGTTGCCACAACGCTCTTGATGGCACCGCTTGCCCCGAGACCTCTCCCAGAGACAAAATTGGCGGCAAGCAGCACGAGGCCCAGAAGCACCCCGCCAAGGTACGGATTCAGGTACCTCCTGCTCCTCTCATTTGTTGTATTGTTACTCATTTTATCTTGAATTTTATTGTGATCAGTATAACCAGCGGCTTATCTGGCCGGCAAAGACAAACACGAACCTGAACATAAGGCTTCCGAACAGAACCAGCACTCCGGGTATGATTGCGGGTATATGCCTGCCCCTCAGTTCCATCAGGTCGAGAATGCCGGGAATGATAATGCCAATTGCCACCACGAAGATCCAGAATACCATTGTATATTCTCCACCCAGGAAAAGGCCTGCTGCCTCTATCTGTACCTGGGTACTGGCCAGGAAGCCCATGAACATGTGCACTATCAGGAAGAGTTCGGTACCTAGAATGATCAGGTCAATCTTTGTGAACAGCAATCTTTCTTCCCTGTTTTTTGAGGCCAGCACTATGGCTGCAGCCCCGGCTGACAACCCTGATGCCAGGAAGAGCGGGCCGAGCACCGAAGTATTCCACAGCGGCCTGGCATTGAATGCCGAAAGCAATATCCCGGTATAGACACCGGTGATTATGGCAAAGATCAGAATCACCCAGGCAAGAGGCTTCTTGTACTTATTAAAAAAGCCCTCAAGCTCCCTGAGCCAGTTGTACTTCCAGTTCCAGTTCGGAAAAAACTCCCTTATATGAAGCGCACACCAGATGAATGACGCCGTGGTTATCACCAGCAGCGTCCAGGCACCCCATGACATCGGGGATTCAAGCCTTATCGTGGTGTAAAGCTGCCAGAAGAAGGCCTTGTGACGCAGGTCATAGAAGAGAGCTGCAAGGCCTATGACAAGGGCTATCGGGGCTATAAAAGGCACCCGGCGCACCGCTGAACGGTATTCATTCTCCTTGCCCAGCAGGTAGTAGAGTGCTGCAAAAAAGAGTACCCCTGCCGCCAGTCCGCCAAGGAATAGGTATAGCGGGATGGGCCAGTGCCATATATGCAGGTGAGGGTCAACCATGAGGTTCTCCCTGCCGCTAATGATAAGTTCTTCGTTCATGGTCCGGTCAGATTAGGAAATAGAGATAGGGTTTCGTTCCTGCCTCGGGTATGAGGGTCTTGTACTTGCGCTTCTTCAGAACCACGCTTACATCGCTGTTCGGGTCATCAAGGTCACCGAAGTACATGCATTTGGTAGGACATACCGCCACGCAGGCCGGCTTCATACCCTGATTCACCCTGTGGACGCAGAAGGTACATTTGTCAACATAACCCTTCGGGTGTGGATAGCGTGCATCATATGGGCACGAGGCAATACATGCTCCGCAGCCTATGCACTTGTTGGGTTTTACAAGGACTATTCCTCCGTCAACTATATGACTTGCACCCGTCGGACAGCATCTGACACATGGCGGGTTCCCGCACTGGTTGCACCGTTCAGAACGGAGTTCTATCTCCAGCTGCGGGTAAGTACCGTCCATTACCTCCACCACCCAGTCGCGGCAGTAACCTATCGGAACATTGTTTTCAGTCTGGCATGCCACGACACAGTCGCTGCATCCGACACATTTTTTGGTATCAACAGCCATTGCATATCTCATGATACCACCCCCTCTCCGGAAAGGTCAGTTATAAATGTCACGAAGTTGCCCCGCATGCCCGTGCCTCCCATAATGGGATCAACAAGCACCTTTGTGATGAGATTCGTGTCGCTGGCCCCCTTTCCGTAGGCCCTTCGAAGTTTCTTCTCCTGGTGCCCGAATCCGTGAACCATGTAAACAGAGTCCCAACGGATACGTTCGGTCACCCTGACTTTAATCGGGAATTCTGACCTTTTACCGTCCTGGTTTACCAGATGCACATACTGCCCTGTGCTCAGTCCCCACTCCTTTGCCACACGCGGGTTAACCCATACACTGTTTTCATCCATCAGGTCAGTGAGGTTGGGGTTATTCGCAGTGCGGCTGAATGTATGCATCGGAGCCCGTCCGTAGTTGAGGCGGTAGAATCCGGGCGGCGGCTCCTCGTGTGCCGAATACTTTGGCATCGGGTCAAAGCCGGCACCCTCCAGCGTCGTTGAATAAAGTTCTATTTTTCCTGTGGCAGTATAGAACTCAATATCTTCATCAGGATAGAAAAACAGGTTATCTGCGGTGCGGTCAAAAGTCCTTACGCCGATCCTTTTCATCTCATCAAGGCTGCTGCCAACCTGTCTGAGCTGCCAGTCGAGCTGATCCTCGATCTTTTCGAACGGGAAGTATTCAATTACCCCGAGCCTTTTAGCGAGTTCCCTTGCCATCCAGAATGCCGGTTTGGTGTCGTACATCGGTTCGGCGGCAGGGGCCCTGAGTGCAATCTGCGGTTTGCGGTGCGGTACTACCCTCAGGTCATCATACCTCTCAAGGTATGTGCACTCGGGGAGGACAACGTCAGCCCAGCCTGTTATCTCCATGGGCATGGTATCAATCACCACCAGGAGCTGCAGTTCCTGGATAGCCCTGAGAGTGTTTGCCTGGTTGGGAAGGGTCTCCATGAGGTTTGTACCGTTGACTATCCATCCCTGGAACTTGCAGTTACGGCTCGGATCCGGTACCGTGGCGTCACATACGCCGTTGGCCAGAACAGTGTCTGCAAGTTTGTACAGATCAGGAAACTCCGTCCTCCAGGTTCTCTTTGGTGTCGGGTAGGCGGGGTGTGGCGGTTCCGGCAGTTCAAGGAACTCGGAGCGGAAAAATCCTCCCCTGCGGCCCCATGAGCCCAGCAGGGCATTGAGTATTGCCACAGCCCTGAGTCGCTGCGTGTCGTCACCGTACCAGGTGACATGACGCCCCGGGTGGACAATCACGGCAGGTGCGGCATTGGCCATCTCGCGGGCAGTCTCACGTATGACCGTCGGATCAATGGTGGTTATACCGTAAGCCCATTCAGGAGTCATGTTTTTTACATGTTCCTTCAGGTATTCAAATCCGTAGGTATATTTCTCAACATAGGGCTTGTCATAAAGCTCTTCCGTGATGATGACATTGATCCATGCCAGCAGCAGTGCCAGGTCAGTGGCCGGTTTTATCGGAAGCCAGTATTTTGACTTGCCTGCTGCAGTGGAAAAGCGGGGATCAACAGTAATGATGGTTGCTCCCTTGTCAATGGCATCAGACATCTCCTGGACCTGTCCGTTATGCATGTTCTCACCGAGGTGGCTTCCTATCAGTACCAGGCACCTGGTATCACGGATATCAAGAGGTTCCGGGCTTTCGAGCGCTTCCCCGAAGGTTGCCTGGAAGGCCACCTCGCGCGGTCCGCGGCACTGGGCGTATGATGGTGCTGCAATATGTGGAGAACCGAGGGCACGCAGAAGGGTCGAGAAATATTTCCCGCCTGACCCGTGGGTGAAGAGAGCTATGCATTCGGGACCATGTTCGGCTGAGATCACCTTTATCTTTTCCGCGATGTAGTCAAACGCCTCTTCCCATGTTGCCTCCCGGAAGCTCTGCTTACCACGTTCCTCCGTGCGTATCAGGGGTTTACGCAGACGGTCCTCATCGTGATACATACCCACTCCGCCGGTGCCGCGCGGACACAGACGGCCGTTGCAGTTCAGGTCTTCATTGTTTCCGATGATCTTCTGAATTGATCCCTTGTCGTCTTTATAAACCCAGCCGGCGCACTTCCAGAAACATACTTCACAGTATGTGGGAGTACGCCCGGTGAGGGCAGCAAAGGTGGCCTTCTGACCGTCTGTGATGCCGGATCCGAAAAGCTTCAGCCCCGCGGCACCGGCCATGACAGCTCCGGCCCCCATCGCTGAGATCCTGATGAATTGCCTGCGTGTTGCCATGCTAATATATTGATATTTAATTGATCCAGGTTTCGATAGCCTGCGGCCCCGGTGAAAGAATAACAGTACCGCCACAGGTTGGCTAAATTACTGTTTAAAAATTAACAGATAAAATAAAATGACTTTTATGATATAAGTCATGAAAGACATGCATGCCACCCGGCCATCTGTGGCAGGCAGACTGATGACTAAGAAAGCTTTTTGTACCTGAACCTGACAGGTCCGGCATTTCCGGTACGTTTCCGGTAGTTCTCATCATACTCCGAGAAGCTCCCCTCAAACCATACCACCTTCGAATCACCCTCAAATGCAAGTATATGTGTTGCCACTCGGTCAAGGAACCATCTGTCATGAGATATAATGACTGCACAACCCGCAAAGTTTTCAAGTCCTTCCTCGAGAGCGCGGAGGGTATTGACGTCGATGTCATTGGTAGGTTCGTCGAGGAGCAGCACATTGGCGCCGCTTTTAAGCGTGAGGGCCAGGTGCAGCCTGTTGCGCTCACCACCTGAGAGGACACCGCATTTTTTCTCCTGGTCAGCGCCGGTGAAGTTGAACCGGGCGGCATATGCCCTGGCGTTCACGGGCCTGTTGCCAACCATTATCTCGTCAACACCTCCTGAGATCACTTCATAAACGCTTTTCTTCTGGTCAATGGCAGCATGGGCCTGGTCAACATACCCGATAGTCACCGTCTCCCCCACCTCGAAAGTGCCGCCGTCAGTCTTTTCCTGACCCATGATCATCCGGAAAAGTGTGGTTTTACCGGCACCGTTCGGACCTATAACTCCTACTATGCCGTTTGGCGGCAGCCTGAAATCAAGACCCTCAAAAAGGATTTTTTCGCCGAAAGCCTTGGTGACGCTCCGGGCATTAATGACCTTATCGCCAAGCCTGGGTCCGTTTGGAATAAATATCTCCAGTTTTTCTTCCTTCTGTTTCACATCCTGGTTGAGAAGATTCTCATATGCGCTCAGTCGTGCCTTTGACTTGGCATGTCTTGCTTTCGGAGACATGCGGACCCACTCAAGTTCACGTTCAAGGGTCTTGCGGCGTCTTGCACTCCCTTTCTCTTCCATTTCAAGTCTTTTGGCCTTTTGTTCAAGCCATGATGAATAGTTGCCTTTCCAGGGTATCCCTTCTCCCCGGTCAAGCTCCAGGATCCAGCCTGCCACATTATCAAGGAAATAACGGTCATGAGTGATACAGATGACCGTCCCCTTGTATTGACGAAGATGCGTTTCGAGCCACTGAACGCTCTCAGCGTCGAGGTGGTTTGTGGGCTCATCGAGCAGCAGCACATCAGGCTCAAGCAGCAGCAGGCGGCAGAGAGCAACACGGCGGCGTTCACCACCGGAAAGGATGTTTACAGGGGTAGAGGGGTCAGGGCAGTTAAGAGCATCCATAGCCCGTTCAAGCTTATGTTCCAGGTTCCATCCGTCTAGTGCCTCGATCTTTTCCTGAAGCACGGCCTGGCGGGCCATGAGCTTCTCCATGGCATCGGGATTCTCATAAACCCCGGGATCGCCGAAGCGGAGATTTATCTCTTCATACTCCTTCATGACGGCAACCACTTCGGCAGCCCCCTCTTCCACAATCTCCCGGACAGTACGGCTCTCATCCATGAGAGGGTCCTGCGGCAGGTGACCGACACTGTAACCCGGGGAGAAGACAACCTCACCCTGATATTCCTTTTCCAGGCCGGCAATGATCCGGAGAAGGGTTGACTTTCCCGAGCCGTTGAGACCGATAATGCCGATCTTTGCCCCCAGGAAGAATGAGAGCGATATGTCCTTGATAACCTGCTTGTGGGGAGGGTAGCTCTTGCTCACCCTGTACATTGAAAAAATGATCTTCTTGTCGTCTGCCATGGTCTTATGGTTAGACAGCAAAAATAATCATTTCTTCTGCCCGGAGGGAAGGAAAGCAGTAGCTGCGACAGACAACTTCGGGGAGGGGGCCGGTTTTGAAACGGGTCTGCGGTTCGCGATCCGGGTGCAAAACGATAATGTGGGGACCGGGAAGGCGGCATGCCGGCAGTAAGCCGGAGGGATTGAATAATCAGAGCTTAACCGATCCGCCGGGGCACCCTTTTTCAAAGAGTGAAACGGTTTCTGACTGAACCAGCACCCAGATTATATACACACCCTTAAGGGTTCCTATCGGCACGTTCAGAAGGCCCATGGCTGCCAGGATAAGTGTCAGAATCCGGGCCCACGGCCTGCAGTAGAAGAGTCCGACCCCTCCGGCAATCATTCCCCCGCCAAACAGCAGCATCAGGGTAACCAGCGGAGTACCTATAATGCCGAGGACCTTCATTGCTGTGGGGTCATCAACAAACTGGTCTACAAAACCAAAGGCGAGAGCTATGACCAGAGCTCCGAGTACAATAAATGATCCGAATACAATCTGCAGGATTGCCGCAATGTTTACATGCTTTTTCATCCTGTTTTCCTCAACGGTCACCACTGTGGGTGATGTGGCATTCTCTTCCATTTTATAACTCATTTTAGGTTTTCTGTCGTCACAATAATGACTCCAATTTATAAAAAATGCTGCACTTCACATGCAATACTATTTATATACCTTTGCCGTTATTTCAGAAACTACATCCATGAGAAAGATATTGTACGCCGCTTCGATTCTCCTTATAACCTGCACATTCAGTTCCTGCGAAATCCTGGGTGACGGATGCCAGGTATGCCGGACGGTATCCTATGACAACGGTAACCCGATTGCCTGGGGAACGGAGGCTGAATACTGCGGCCAGGACCTTGTAGCCATCAAGGCAATCGCACCCTCGACAGTAGGAGGGGTCACCACCGTATGGGAATGTCGCTGACACCTCTATGATGCACTATAAATCTGGATCTTCTCCATTTTAATATCCTGTTTAAAAGTTGTTGTTAATAAGTTGTTCTTAAAGTTGACATTTGATACGGAATTGCTTAATCTTGCTTTTCCTCGCCGGATATCTTTACGCTGAGTTCGGACTGAATAAACCGGGTTCACAACTATAAATGATGCTGAATATTACAGGCAAAAGGATTGCCATCGTTGAGGACGATGCTGCATCACTCAGGTATTACGAAACTCTGCTGCGGGAGACCGGTGCAGAAGTATTTCTTTACCGCAACGGAAAGGAGTTTGTCGAAGCAATTACTACCGGCAGGGAACACTTTGACCTTGTATTCATGGATTTTCTTGTGCCACTGGTTAACGGCATCGAGTGCACCAGGGCATTCCGCCAGATAAACAAGTCAGCACCTGTAATACTGATAACGGCCTATTACTCTGAACAGACTAAAAACGAGGCATATATTGCAGGCTGTACCGAGTACAACCTCAAGCCGGTATTCCCGGACAAGATCCACCTGATACTTGAAAAATACCTCGCTCCCAGGCCGGCGTACCAGATGTATGATTAACTTTTAAGGCAATATGCTGTAGGCGGTTTTATCCCGCACCCGCCGGAAGGCGGGTCGGGAAGGCAGTGATGAAAGAACTCCGTTTATTGCAATCTTTTGATATTCAATGACAACCCTGTTGCCGATTGCCTGATGCCTTTTGCCTATCCCCCTACTGATTCATAGCTGCATACCTGGAATAGAGCTCGTTGTATCTTACGTTTATCTCTTCGGCCAGTGTTGTCTCGCCATTGTCAAAACAGACACGCATGGCCTGTAGCATCAATTGCAGACCATTGGCAATCTCAGCGCCGGCATAAATGGCGAAAGAAGGTCTCTGATCAAGCATGTAGGCAGTACGTTCATAATAGTAGTCGGCAAAACCTTTCGAGAGCTCTATTGCCTTCTCCCTGTCACCTGCTGCGAAGCAGGCAGAGATGATATCACTGAAATAGAAATTATATCCCAGTTTTGAAACCGGGAAGAGTTCGAGACTTCTGTTTATGACCTCCCTCGCCCTTGTGGTATCACCTTCTGCTGCCAGAGCCACAGCAAGCCTGGCATAGTTAAGGCGTGCCCTGACAACCATGAGGGTGCGCTTATGGTAGTAATCAAGGTAAACATCCGGATCAGAAGAGCCGGTCCAGGTAAAACGGTTCATCAGGTTTTCATAAAGAATATCCGTATTGATACGGCCGTATTCAAACCATCCCCTGTTTACCCCTTTTACCGGTACCAGGCGATAGGCCAGCCCTTCAAGCTGGAAATACTCCTCAAGACCAAGTGCATCATCGGTCTGTCCTGTGACAAAATAGACCGGACGGTCCCAGTCGTTGTGCGCAAGTATATCAAGCACCAGGAGCTGGTTCTTCATTATCCATGAGCCCTTGAGGCTGATGTCAATATATGGCACAATCTTATCGGCATCTTCCGGCCTGACGGTTCCGTTGGCTATTACTTTCGCAGAATCAACGGGGATACGTATCGTGCGTGTGGGTATATACCACAGGTCCTCACCGTAGAGTTTAAGTTTTGACACGTCACTTCCGCTGGTGATGAACTTCATCACCTCCTTTGCCGTTGCCGGTTCCTTCACCCGTTCAAAGACTGCCACCTGGTTGTTGACCCCATCATAGTACAGTTCCCTGGGGAGGCTTATCGGCAGAGGTTCAGAGGTGTAGGCCTTGTATTTCATCTGGTCAATGTACCAGTCGGTATTGAGGAGCATCAGGTTGGCAACACGGACGTCAGTACGTACCCCTTCGACCTCCTGGGCATACCAGAGGGGGAATGTGTCATTGTCGCCACCTGTAAAAATAATGGCATTGGGTGCGCATGAGTTCAGATAGTTGAAAGCAACATCCCTTCCCAGGTATCTTCCTGAACGGTCATGGTCATCCCAGTTCTCCGAGCCCATCAGGGCCGGTACGGCTGCAAATGTCAGCACGGAGGCAACCAGCGCTGCAGGAGTCTCTCCGGCGGCCTTTCGGAGCAGCTCGAAAAGAGCCAGCACACCCAATCCTATCCATATGGTAAAGGCATAGAACGATGCTGCATAGGCGTAGTCCCGTTCACGGGGCTGATTGGGGTATTGGTTCAGATAGATTACAATGGCAATACCGGTCATGACAAAAAGGAGAAGCACTATCCACCAGTTACGGACATCGCGGTTAAAGTGCCACAGGAACCCCACCAGCCCCAGCAGCAGTGGCAGAAGGTAATATTTGTTCCGGGAGGGGTCATTGCGCATGTCATCGGGCATCCCCTTCACCGATCCGGTACGGGGTGCATCGATAAACTCTATCCCGGTGATCCAGTTTCCGTTGACAGGTCCGCCGGTACTCTGTACATCATTCTGCCTTCCGCTGAAATTCCACATGAAATACCTGAAGTACATGAACCCGAGCTGGTGACGGAACATGAAGCTGAGATTCTGCCCGAAAGTGGGAACTCGCAGGGTGGTGGGTTCACCGGTCTGCGGATCGGTGATCCTCACCGGTTTTCCCTTTGTGCCTACGTATGTTTCATATTCCCTGACATGATCAGGGGAGTCACTCCACATCCGCGGGAAGAGAGTCATGAACCGCTCATCATACTTCCTTGTGGTCTCACGGTTGGTGATGATATACTTCCCGTCAGACGGGTTATAGGTAGGCTTGCCCTTGACATAATCGGTGACCGGTGCATTGTAGTATGGACCATGGAAAAGAGGTCGCTGTCCGTACTGCTCACGGTTGAGATAATAAAGCAGGGCGAAAGGATTTGAGGGGTTGTTTTCATTCATCGGCGGATTGGCGGTTGACCTGATAACAATCACCGCGAAGCTGGAATAGCCGATAACAATTACCAGGAGTGCAGTCAGGACGGTGTTCAACGCTCTCCTGTGTTTTGTTGAGAGGAACCATGCCCCCCATATTATTGCTGCCAGGAACACCAGGTTCACAAGAAGTGTGTCTGTGAGAAGCCATAATCCTGACAGAAGCAACGCAGCCATTGCAAATATGAATATCCTCATTCCGTCACTGTGGGTAAAACTGTACCATACAGAAAGAACAAGGGCGGCAAGAAAGAGCAACAGGTGTATGTACATTCCGCTGTTGAACGGGAGGCCAAGGCTGTTGACGAAGAAGAGCTCAAAGGCTGAGGTGACCCTCACAATTCCGGGTATGATACCGTACATTATGAGGACAATAAGAAGCACAGATACTCCGGTTGAGACAACAAATCCCTTCCATGAAAACGGGTATTTCCGGAAGTACCATACGAATACTATGGCCGGAATAGCAAGCAGATTCAGGAGGTGGACACCTATTGAGAGCCCCATCAGAAATGCTATCAGGATGATCCACCTGTCTGAATAAGGCTCGTCTGCCACATCCTCCCATCTCAGCATGGCCCAGAAGACGACAGCAGTAAACAGCGAGGAGGTGGCATATACCTCTCCTTCCACGGCTGAAAACCAGAATGTGTCCGAAAAGGCATAGGCCATGGCGCCTGTCACACCTGCACCAATTACTGCAATGATCCTGCCGGCGGTATAATCAGACTGCTGCTTCAGGAAAATCCTCCGCGCAAGGTGGGTAATGGTCCAGAAAAGAAAGAGTATCGTAAAAGCACTTGCAAGGCCTGACATGGCATTTACCATCATGGCAGCCCTTGATACGTCACCGCCGGCAAAAAATGTGAAAAACCTTCCGAGAAGCATAAAAAAAGGTGCTCCCGGGGGATGTCCGACTTCAAGCTTATATGCCGAAGCAATGAATTCACTGCAGTCCCACAGGCTCATTGTCGGCTCGATGGTCATCAGGTAGGTGAATGACGCCATGGCAAAAACCACCCAGCCGATGATGTTTTCCCAGAGCCTGAATTTCTTTATCATGATCTTAATTGTTGCTGTCCCGGATTTGTACCGTACGAAAATAATAAGATTTTGGAGTCTGCCCGTAGATATCATCCAATTTTGGTATTTTTGAGCAAACAGCCCTGAATGAAAAAAGCAATTATAATGCTCATAATGAGCCTGCTTCCATTTTCCAGGGCAGGCGCCCAGTACTATGAGACGGGGCAGGACCCGGCATCATTCAGGTGGCTTCAGATACGCACACCCAATTTCAGGGTGATCTATCCGGACGACTTCGGGGAAGAGGCCCGTCGTTATGCCCGTCTTCTTCAGGAATCATTTGATAAGCTTTCGGTTCTCTATCCCGGAGTGAAGAAAAACATCCCTGTGATAATCCATAATCACTCGATGCAGTCAAACGGTTATGTCAGCTGGGCTCCGCGCAGGATGGAACTTTACCCCCTGCCGGGACAGGATAATCTGCCAATGGATCCCGCTGCCCAGCTGGCTGTCCATGAGGCAACCCATGTGCTGCAGCTGGGCTCTCTCAACAGCAGGGGCCTGGGCAGGGTCGTTTCCTGGCTTCTCGGCGAACAGGCCGTGGGCCTGAGCGCATTGCAGATACCCAACTGGGCATTTGAGGGCGATGCAGTCTATGCAGAAACGGCGACAGGTCTCTCGGGAAGAGGCCGGAGCAACACTTTTGTGAAGGTGGCAAAGGCACTGGCAGCAAGTCCCGGTGGTATTTACAGATATGACAAAATGCTCGCCGGCTCATACCGGCACTTTACCCCTGACCACTACGTCTTCGGTTA
>CAYYEH010000026.1:23927-31274 GCA_964470815.1 uncultured Rikenella sp. | reverse complement strand
TTCCTTGGCGTGGCCTATGTGATTGCCGGTCTTGCCTCACTCGGCCTTCCCGGTCTCAGCGGGTTCGTCGCCGAAATGAACATCTTCTTCGGAGCCTTTGAACACCCCGAAACATTCTACAGGGTGGCTACAATCATAGCAGTATCATCAATCGTGATCACGGCGGTATACATACTCAGGGTGGTTGCCATCCTGCTTCTCGGACCAATAAAGGATAACCACTTTGTGGGCCTCGGCGATGCCAAATGGTATGAAAAGCTGTCCCTGGTTACCCTTATAACCGGTATAGTCTACATCGGCATGGCCCCCCTTGGCCTCTCCAACATTATCCGGGAGAGCCTGATGCCTATTATAGACAAGTTATTGTAAAACAAAAACATACAGGAATACTCTTAAACCTGCAAAAATGAATCCCGAAAGCTTTATAATAATGCGCCACGAGCTGGTTCTGACCCTGGCCTTTGTTTTCATCCTGGTGGCAGAGGTATTTACCGGCGAGAGGAACAAGGAAAAGATAAAGGGCATTGCCGTTGCATTGTTCGCCATAGTGACTGCCGTCGGCTTCCTGCCGGCAGCCTCAGGTTCCCTCTTCGGAGGCATGTATCAGGCCGGCGGCACCACAACCCTGATGAAAAACATCCTGAACATCGGGACACTGATTGTCCTGATACAGTCATACTCCTGGCTTGGCAGGCCCGAGAACAGGGACAGGATCCATGAGTATTTCCTGCTGCTGCTTTCCACGCTGATAGGGATGAATTTCATGATTTCATCAGGACATTTCCTGATGTTCTACCTCGGTATCGAGCTTGCAACCATACCTCTGGCAGCCCTGGCGGCCTATGACAGGTACCAGAACAGGTCAGCCGAGGCCGGGATAAAACTGATTCTCTCATCAACCCTCTCTTCAGGCATCCTTCTGTTCGGCCTGTCAATGATTTACGGAGTCACCGGCTCTCTCTACTTCCCTGAGGTGGCAGCAAAACTGACTGCCATGCCCCTGGTGATCCTGGGCTTCATATTCTTCTTTGCAGGGATGGGATTCAAGATGTCACTCGTTCCGTTCCATCTCTGGACAGCAGACGTTTACGAGGGAGCTCCTGTCAACGTGACATCCTATCTTTCGGTAGTCAGCAAGGGCGCTGCTGCATTCATCTTCATAATCATCCTCTTCAGGGTGTTCCCGGTTATATCGGTGACCTGGGAGAAGGTGATATGGGTTATAGCCGTTATGACGATAACCATCGGTAACCTCTTCGCCCTCAGGCAGAAAAACATGAAGAGATTCCTAGCCTTTTCATCCATTGCACAGGCCGGTTTCTTCCTTCTCGGATTTGTCGGCGGGAACCAGCTCGGCATGACGACCGTGATCTATTATGCACTTATTTACATCTTTTCAAACCTTGCAGCCTTCGGTGTGGTTTCGGTTATCGCCGAAAAGACCGGCAGGGAAAGCATGGATGACTATGACGGCCTTTACAGTACCAACCCGGGCCTGAGCATCACCATGATGCTTGCGATGTTCTCGCTGGCAGGCATACCGCCTGTGGCAGGGTTCTTCGGCAAGTTCTTCCTCTTCGTGGCTGCAGCCGAGAAGGGTTTTTATGTACTGGTAACCATCGCGGTTCTTAATACAATCGTGGCACTCTACTATTACCTGCTTGTTGTCAAGGCGATGTTCATCAACAGGAGCGATGCCCCGATAGCATCATTCAGGAGCGATTTCATGCAGAAGCTGGGGCTTGCAATATGTATCGCAGGTATCGTCGTGACCGGGTTTGCAAGCGGTCTCTTCGAAATGATAAGAAACTTAAGCTACGGCATCTGATAAAGGCGCAATCATGGCATCACTAACTACGGCAAAGCACTTAATCGGCGAGATTGACGGCACCAGGTGCACAATTATTGAGAGCAATGTCCCGAAAGCCCGTATGGAATTCCTGAGGGACCTTCTTACTCACAACAAGCTTGAGGTTAAGGTCAGGGAAGAGGCAAAAGCAGATGAGGCAGCGGGGTCTGTCTACACCGTAGGGGTGACTGATATAATATTCAATCCTGTCTATGCCATCTACGAACGTTCCTTGCTCAGGCCTGACGGCACCATTGTCACACCGGCATGGTACAGGCAGCTCGGCGGTGATACAGAAGCGCCATACTACACCTACGGCAAGACTGAAGTAGCAGACCAGTATGAATAGCCACCTTCAGGACTAACAGGGTAAAGTGCCGTTTTGCACGCCGGTGAAGGGACTAAGGCCTAAAAATGCTGATCGTCTTTGTATTAAGGAACTCAAATAATCCTTCAGCCGCCAGCTCGCGGCCATAGCCTGAATCCTTCACTCCTCCGAACGGTAATCCCGGCTCAGACTTCACAAAACCATTGACAGCGACGGTACCGGTGTCAATTGAATGAGCCGTTTTCATGGCAAGGCTTTCATCTGCAGTCCATACAGTTGCACCCAGTCCGTATGGAGTATTGTTGGCCAGTGTGACGGCTTCATCTGCTGTCCTGAACTTCAGCAGCGGTGCGGCAGGGCCGAAGGTTTCCTCGCATGCAAGGGGTGATGAAAGGGGAACCTGATCCAAGACTGCGGGGATGAAAAGTGCAGGATGTTCTATGCCTGCCCTGCCGCCGCAGAGTAGCGTTGCCCCTGCCCTGATTGTTTCAGTCAACTGCCTCTCAAGTTCATCAGCGGCTGACGCGTTCACCATGGGGCCCACATCGGTATTAAGGTCAAGCGGATTACCGGTACGGAGGGCTTTGACCGCGGAAACGAATTTCATCCTGAACTCATCGTAAACATCCGTATGAACGATGATCCTCTTCGCGGCAATACAGCTCTGCCCGCCGTTCTGGTAGCGGGAAAAGACGGCGGCTTTCACTGCCCCGTCAATGTCAGCATCCGGGAAAACAATGAACGGATCGCTTCCCCCCAGTTCCATCACCATTTTCTTCAGGTTTGCACCGGCCACCGAGGCAATCCTTTTTCCTGCCTCAGTGCTCCCGGTGAGTGACACCCCCCTGATCCGGCTGTCGGCAATGAGCCTTTCAATCTGGCTGTGTGATGGAAAGATAGTCCGGAAGAGTCCTTCGGGGAATCCTGCTCCCTTTACTATGTCTTCGATCTCCAGCGCACAGCGGGGGACGGATGATGCATGCTTTAGCAGTGCAGCGTTGCCTCCGGCAAATGCCGGTACAATGAACCTGAACACCTGCCAGAAGGGGAAGTTCCACGGCATAATGCCGAGAATGATTCCCTGGGGCTCATGCACCACATAGCTCCTGGCAGCAGAAGATGGACGACTCTCCGGTTCAACCAGGCGAGGTGCAAGGTCCGCATACCACCGGCAGAGAAGCGAGCACTTGTCAGCTTCAGCCAGTCCCTGAGCCACAGGCTTTCCCATCTCGGAGGCCATCAGCTTTGCGATATCCCCTCTCCGTTGCTGAAGGAGGTCAGCCATCACAGCAAGTGGCCGGCATCGTGCTTCAGGAGAAAGAGTCCGCCAACCACTGAAAGCGGTCCATGCAATGCCGGCAATATCATCAATAAGGCCATCACTCATTTCGGGGATTGCAGCCACCTTTTTCTGCAGCCAGGGGTCAAAACTCACATATGCCATAATTCTTGCTTTGTCATTGTCATGGAAGTTAAACAGTTGATTCCGTATCTGCTATTTTCCCGTTTTCACTCGGGTGGCTCCCTTGTAACCATACGTGTTGAAGGAAGCATCATAACATGTACATCCGGGATACTCTGCCTTAATAATGGCCAGAAGGGCTTCCCTGAGCCTGCCGGTGCCGACGCCGTGAATGAATACAATCTCTTTCTCTCCTGCCCTGATTGCACTGTTCAACTCGCCCCTTAACCGTGCAAGCTGACGCTCGAGAGATTCCGGGCTCCCTTTCCCTGAAGGCAGGTGAAGATCGACTTCCCTGGCTGTGGCGGGTGATTCTGATCCACTCCTCTTACGGGCTGCCCCCGGCAACCTGCCGGACATGCCTGATCCTTTTACGCCGCTTTTTTTGCCTCTCTGTGCGTACCTGCTGCTGCTACTCACTATTCATGCCATTCAACTCATCTCAAAAATAGCTAATTTTACGCTCCCGGAAAAGCCTGCAAAGCATCAGGCCTTCGCTGGAGGTTCCTGACGCCTCCTCACCGGCAAAAATAAAAATGAAATACGGAAACATAAGGATATCAGACTACACCTACGATCTTCCCCAGGAGAGAATAGCGAAATATCCGCTTCCGGAAAGGGATCGGTCAAAGCTTCTGGTATGGGACGGCAAACACATCAGCGACAGGGTCTTCAGCGATTTACCTTCGGTTGCAGACCGCAACAGCCTGCTTGTCTTCAACAATACAAGGGTCATCCGCGCCCGGCTTTTCTTCAGGAAAGAGAGTGGTGCAACAGTCGAAGTCTTCTGCCTTGAACCGCAGAATCCTTCCGAATTCACACAGAATCTTGCTTCAGGGGGTCCGGTTGAATGGAAGTGCCTGGTAGGCAATCTTAAGCGCTGGAAAAGCAACATACTGGAATCCCGGTTTATCCATGAAGGAAGAGAATACATTCTAAGTGCAGAGCGGACAGGAACAGCCGGTGATGCCTTCACTGTCAGGTTCAGGTGGAATGAGAGTACCCTCTCTTTTGCAGAAGTCCTGGAGTGCCTTGGCCACATGCCCATTCCTCCCTATCTAAACAGGGATGATGAGGAGAGCGATGTATCAACATACCAGACCACATATGCCCGCATAAACGGCTCAGTAGCAGCACCTACCGCCGGCCTGCATTTCACTCCGGCAGTACTTGCTGCCCTTGACAAGGCAGGTATTGAACGGTCAGAGGTAACTCTTCATGTCAGCGCCGGGACCTTCAGACCGGTCAAATCTGAACTCATCGGCGACCATATGATGCACAGCGAGCATTTTTATGTCTCAAAAACAACGCTGGAGCGGCTGAGAGACCAGAAAACAACTGCAGTGGGCACTACCACCGTCCGCACCCTTGAGAGCCTCTACTGGCTCGGAATCAGCTATACAGAGGGAAGATGGCCCGCTGAGGGAATTCCTTCAGTGTCACAATGGGAGCCATATGAAAGGGAGAGCGATGCTGATCCTGTTACTGCAATTGACAACCTGATTACTGCTATGGATCGAAACGGCCGGCAGATACTTGAGGCACGGACCGACATAATCATTGTGCCCGGTTACAGGTTCAGGATGGTACATGGCATGATCACCAACTTTCACCAGCCTCACAGTACACTGCTGCTCCTGGTGGCGGCATTTGCCGGTAACGGATGGAAAGATATTTACCATCATGCCCTCAAATCCGGATACCGGTTCCTGAGTTATGGCGACAGCATGCTGCTCATGCCACTGCAAGGAAGATAATGCCTGAACATTCATACCTTCTGCCCTTCCGGCAATGAAGATAGCCAGCCATTTCGTGAGGAGTGTGGAGGAGGTATTCAGTATTATTGATGAGAACAGTATTGAACAGGCTGTCAAACTGTAGTAATACGGATATGAAAAGGCAGCTACCCTTCAGGCAGGTTATCTTAGGGGTTGGCATTCACCTTTCATCTGACATTATAACTTTCAATTTTTCAACAAATTGAGTTACATCATCTGAAGTAGTGTCCCAGCTGGTCATCAGCCGGTACTCCGATATAGTTTCATTCCACGGGTAGAAAAAATATTCCCTGCTGAGCAGTGCGGCAACCCTGTCAGGCATTATAACGAATACGCCGTTGGCCTCCACTTTCTGGGTGATTTTTATACCACTTGTCTCTCTCAGTCTTTTCTGGAGCTCGCGTGCCATCCTGTTTGAATGAGATGCACACTCTTTCCAGAGGCCTCCTGAGAGGTAGGCTATATACTGGGCTGCGATAAACCTCATTTTTGATGCCAGTTGCATCCCCTGTTTCCTGAGGTATTTGAAACCGTCATCCAGTCCAGGTTTAAGAAAGCAGACAGCCTCACCGTACATCATTCCGTTTTTTGTGCCACCGAAAGAGAGTATGTCGACGCCTGCGTCGGTGGTGAAGGTACGGAAAGGGACACCCAGGGTGACGGCGGCGTTGGCAATGCGGGCACCATCCATATGAAGGAGCATTCCGTGTTTATGGGCATAAGCTGAGAGTTCCCTGACCTCATCCGGCGTATAAACCGTTCCCATCTCCGAAGCCTGTGATATGGATATCACCTTCGGCTGGCTGTGATGCTCAAAATCAAATCCGTGCATATGTCTTGCAAGCATCTCAGGCCTAATTTTCCCGTCCGGCGTATCCACTGAAAGGACCTTGCATCCTGAGAACTTTTCCGGGGCTCCGCATTCATCGGTTTCAATATGTGCCGTATAGGCAGTGATGACCGAGTTCCAGGACTTCATCACTCCTGCCAGTCCAAGGACGTTTGCACCGGTCCCTGTGAAGACGAAATATACTTCAGTCTGTTCCCCCAGTTCTTTCTTAATGAGCTCTTTGGCATTATCTGTAAAGGGGTCGTCACCGTAACCAACCACATGCCCCCTGTTGACGCGGAGCAGTTCCTTCATCACTGCCGGGTGCACCCCTGAGTTATTGTCGCTTGCAAATCCCCTTTTAAGTACCGGTTCGCCCATCTCAATGCCTGTTTGATGAATGCGCAATTTAGTCAAAAGGAACAGTTCAGGCAATGTTCTTTAGCTATCTTTACACTTTGGTTCTGACATGACACGGTACTTTATTTTTCTCTCTTTCCGGGGTTCGGCCTACCATGGCTGGCAGATACAGCCCGGGAAGCATACGGTACAGGGTATCCTGACAAAGGCTCTCGGCACTCTCCTCTCCACCCAGCTGACGGTAACAGGCGCAGGCCGTACTGACACAGGTGTGCACGCCTCATTCTACTGTGCCCATTTTGATGCTGCGCGTGACGACCTTGACCGTGACACGCAGTTCATATACAATCTTAACGGGATACTTCCGGGTGACATCGCAGCCAGCAGGATAGTGAAAGTCAGAGGCGATGCCAGTGCCAGGTTCAATGCCTTATCACGTACCTACCAGTACACAATCTCAAGGGTCAAGGACCCGTTTGTTGCTGACACTGCCTGGTTGCTGTACTGGGAACTGGATGTTGCCAGGATGAATGATGCAGCAGCTATATTGTTAAATCACAGCGACTTCACCAGTTTCAGCCGGTTGCATGGCAGCAACAGGACGAGTATCTGCAGGGTGACACATGCCATGTGGCATGAGGAGGCGGAGAGGCTCATTTTTACGATATCAGCCGACAGGTTTCTCAGGAATATGGTCAGAGCCATTGTAGGGACCCTTATCCCTGCCGGAAGGGGTAAGCT
>CAYYEH010000026.1:20033-23827 GCA_964470815.1 uncultured Rikenella sp. | reverse complement strand
GGATCAACCTCATCGAGGTAATCCATCACCTTTACCTTCCACGGAATTGTAACATTGAAACCGCAAAGTTCGGGTTCACTTTCAAGGAGACCGGGAAGCATCTCAATCTCCGGTATCTCGAACTTGTGATAGGCATGGTCAGAGAGCTTCTCCTTTTCAAATTTTTCCGTGAAGTGCTTCTGTGAGAATGAGTGGCCGAGAGGATATCCTATTATTCCGAACACCCTCATTTCATCTCCTCCGGGAGGAAACTGAAGAAGGTATCACTTCTTAACCCCAGTCGCAGTGATTCGAGCGCAATGATCTCATTCGGTGCAATATTGCCAAGATTCACATTTGCGCCAAAATTGGTGATGAACCATGCCTGCTGCTGCTTCAGCGGGGCTTCCCACAGGACGTTGCTGAAGCCTATTTCCCTGGAAATGGCATTGATCAGTTCAAGGTTCACTGACCCGTCATCATTATAGATACCTATTGTGCCTGATTCCCTGGCTTCGGCTATCACCTTGACCGAGCCTGCCTCAAGTTCTGATTTCATCATCTCCACCCACTGTTCAGGCGTATAGATGATGTTCTTCTTTTTTGATCCCACCTCGGAAATCACCGTAAACTCCCTGGAAAGTCTTTTGATATAGTCAAGCTTTTCCAAATGCTCAAACTCATAAGATCCGTCGGATATTTCCACCATTTTAACGCCTGAATCCCTCAGTAGCTGAACATATTCGTTGTAGAGTCCCCTGACCAGGAATGCTTCAAACAGCGTACCCCCGAAATACACTGTCATACCTGCATCATGGTACATTCTGATTTTCTTATCCACCCCGGGGGTTATGACGGAGGTGCCGAATCCAAGCTTAACATAATCGACGTAATCACTTCCTACCTCGGCGAAGTTTTCAGCTTCCCTCAGGCTCAGTCCTTTGTCCATCACCATTGTGAGTCCCTCACTCCTTGGTTTGGAAGGCCTTGGGGGTATATGTGTAAGCAGTTGTCCGGCCTGTTTCATATTTTAGTTGGTTTTCCTGAATAGTCTTCTCATTGCATTCGTCAGTTTCTCCTCCGGCAGTAGTACAGCATACTCTTCCAGCAGTTCATTATCGAGCCTTACGGCCCTGATGAGGTTACGCGCCGCCTCGGTCAGGTTCCCTGTATGCAGGTATGCTGATGCAAGCAGGAAGTATATTCCGGGAAGGTCACCGCTTATTTTTGCTGCCTTCTTCAGAAGCCGTATAGCACCTCTGTAAGCACCAGTCATCATAACCACAATGCCTGTTTCTATCCATGCCTCGTCATAATAACCGTCCAGCATCAGGGTTTCGATATAGCATCTGACCGCTTCTCTTAGATTACCTGTCATGATGTAAGCCTTTCCCAGCGAGAACCAGTAGTCAGGGTTTTCAGGGTCCAGTTCAATTGCCTTCCGGAGAGGATTTATGCTTTCTGACGGCCTGTTCCTGGATAACGAAAGGAGCCCTAGGCCATACCACGGATCCGGAAAATCAGGAGTGATATCTATGGCCTCGGCGTAGTACTTGCGTGCCATTTTCTCATCACCTGTCTTGTCATAGCACTCGGCCAGATATGTCAGTCCCTCCAGGCTGTCAGGCTCTTCCTCCACGAATTGCCGGTATACATCCATCGCCTCACTGTACTTCTCGAGGTTACTGAGAATATTCGCCTTATTGAATAAGGCAAATGTGTTTTCCGGGTTCAGGGCAAGGGCATAGTCATACGCTTCGATCGACTTGCCGTATTCTCCCGTTTTGTTGTAAATAATCCCCAGGTTGTACCAGGCACTGTCTGAATAGGGATCCTCCTCGAGATATTCTGTATAGTACCTGATGCTGGTTCTATGATCTCCCTTCTTGTCATATGCGTAGGCAAGGTCATACAGGTGAGCAGGGAAATCAGGCTCCAGTCCGGCCAGCCTGTGAAGATAGGGTATCATCTCCTCATGATAGTTGAGGTTCTGCAGCACTGATGTTATGCTGTAGAGAATTCCTTCCTGGTCATCCGGGTCTGTTTCCAGCGCAAGGTCGAATACCCTTCGTGCCCCTGCCACATCACCGAGCATCGCCAGTGCTGTTGCCTTGCAGAGGTAAATATCGCCGTTCCCCGGTTCAATGTTCTCAAGTTTCTTGGCAATCGCAAGTGCCTCCGTGGCTCTCCCTTTCTCAAGGAGGACACGTGACTTCCTTATCAGGATCGGTACTGAGTTGGGATGAAGCTCGCATGCCAGTGACGTTGCCTCAAAAGCATGCACCGGGTTGTTACCCTCCAGGTAATAATCTATAATTGCCTCAAACTCATTGACATCGAAATAACAGGTCTCCTTATTCTTCCGCATCCTTTCGAACCGGAGAATGACCTCTTCCACCTCACTGTCATGGACAAAACCGTATTTCTCTTCTTCCATCTCCCCGCAAAATATTTTGCAAATGTAATACATAAATTATTCAATTATCGCGGGATAGTCATCAATTATCAACAGGGTTATGTTTTTATAAACATGATAAACAGGATGTTGTAAAAAAAATGTATCCTGACGCAACCATCAGGCTCCGGTTTACATCTTACAATTGAGTTCAGAAGAATACCCTCAAACCAAATATTACCCTAGAATTAACCTGAATTCTACCTTCTGAAACCGGGCCCCTGGTCCGGTTTTTTTTTGACAGCCTAACATTAAATCTTTCAGCCAGCCGTTATACAATAAACGACATACATGACTGTAAACAGGCTATTTGGTTTATTGACAGTCCTTTTGGTTATGCCCTTCTTCACCGGGTGCCATGATGAGAAGCTGAAGATCAATTATGAACTGGGTATTTTCCCCGATTCGGTAATGGCGGTTCAGGGGCTTAACACAGAATATGATGATTACAACATTGACATAGAGGCCGCACGGCTCACCGCTGTACGACCGGTTGTCTTTTCATCCAACAGGCAAAGTTCGGGTGGTGAGTTTGACCTCACGCACGGAGTGATCTGGTATACTTTCGGACAAACCACAGGCTTTTTTCAGCTAGATGGCAGCATGGAGGAAGACAACTTTCTTGACAGGCTTACATCCGTCTTCAATACAGATGCGAATGAATTCGGGCCCTTCCGGTTCTTCAACAGCCGGAACGGTCTCGAGTATATGGTGGTTTCCACCCAGACTGCAGAAAACGGCCTGGACCTGGTTTACGGCAGATACATACCTGTCTACAGCTCACTGCCTGTGGTTGAGGGTCCTGTTGCAACAACAGTATTCAACAGCTCCTTCAATGACGCATACCTTTCTCTCAGCACCACACTGGACACAGCCTATTTCTGTTCTGACAGAGGCGGTAATTTCGATATTTACATGATGACCAGGCCTTTATTGATTAATCTTGACGACTGGTTCACCTCCTCTCCGGCGGTACCCCTGCCGGTTGACAGTATCAACAGCGGGTACGATGAAAAATGTCCCTTTGTGAGGGGCAAATACCTGGTTTTTGCCTCTGAGATGCCTGGCGGGCATGGCGGTTTCGACCTCTGGTATTCGGTTTTCCGTGATGGTAAATGGGGATCACCGGTGAACCTCGGGCCGGAGATCAACTCAGCGGCAAACGAATACAGGCCTGTTCTTGGAACAGACCTGAGATTCGAGAACAACTTCCTGATGTTTTCTTCAGACCGTTCAGGTGGCAGGGGTGGTTATGACCTTTATCTCACCGGTATAACACTTCCTCGATAGGGAGCTGTCTCCTGCGGTCTCTGTATGTTTTCAGCACCACGAAGAATCTTACCAGGATGATGTCTCCTGC
>CAYYEH010000026.1:0-19933 GCA_964470815.1 uncultured Rikenella sp. | reverse complement strand
GGTCTCTGTATGTTTTCAGCACCACGAAGAATCTTACCAGGATGATGTCTCCTGCGGTCTCTGTATGTTTTCAGCACCACGAAGAATCTTACCAGGATACTATCTCCTGCAGGCTTTGAGGGTATTCAGCAACAGGGAGACCCTGGTCATGGGACCCACTCCTCCGGGCACAGGTGTGATCCATGAGCATTTCGGAGCCACATTTTCAAAATCGACATCGCCCTTAAGCCTCCAGCCTGCTTTTGTCCCAGGTGCGTCAACCCGGGTTGTGCCGACGTCTATGACTACAGCTCCCTCCTTCACCATATCAGCAGTGATGAAGCCGGGCTGTCCAATTGCGGCGATGATGACATCTGCCCTCCGGACCGTTTCAGCAATGTTGCGGGTGCGGCTGTGAACAACGGTCACGGTGGCATCCACTCCCTTCTGTGAGAGGAGAATGCTAACAGGGCGTCCGACGATATTGCTCCGGCCAACCACGACGCATTCAGCTCCTTTCAGCGGGATGCCGTAACGCTTGAGCAATTCCATGATACCGGCAGGTGTGGCCGAAACAAATGAAGGGAGTCCTGCTGCCATCCGGCCGACATTCACCGGGTGGAATCCGTCAACATCCTTTTCCGGTGATATGGTCTCAATGACCTTGCTTTCAGAGATGTGGTCAGGCAGCGGAAGCTGTACGATAAGTCCGTCCAGATCCGGGTCGTGGTTCAGTTCACAGACTTTTGAAAGGAGTTCTTCACCGGAAACCGTTGCCGGCATCCGGATGAGGGTTGACCGGAATCCAACCTCCTCGCAGTCCTTGACCTTGTGGGAGACGTAAGTTTCGCTTCCGCCGTCATTACCTACGAGGATGGCTGCCAGGTGGGGCACGCGCTGTCCGCGGTCTTTCATCTCTGCTACTGTTGAGGCGATCTCACCCCTGATTTCAGCCGCAGTCTTTTTTCCGTCAATGATGTTCATATTTGAGATTTGAGATTTGAGATTGGTAAATGACCCGGACCTTCTGTCTGTTGCCTATCCCGACCTGCCAGCTGGCGGGTGCTGGATCGAAATGCCTTCTGCCTGTTATCTTCTTTTCACTGTCATTTTGGAGAGATCTCCCCCCTTTGCCACCATTTTCATTATCCTTCGTGTCTCATCAAACTGTTTCAGGAGCCTGTTCACCTCCGTGACGGTGGTACCGCTTCCCTCAGCAATACGTTTCCTGCGGCTGCCGTTCAGAAGTACAGGGTTTGACCTTTCCGCGGGGGTCATGCTCGAGATGATAGCTTCGATCCCCTTGAAGGCATTGTCATCAATATCGAGGTTCTTAATAGCCTTGCTCACGCCAGGGATCATACCCATGAGGTCCTTCATGTTGCCCATTTTCTTGATCTGATGTATCTGGGATATGAAGTCATTGAAGTCGAACTGGTCCTTGGCGATCTTCTTCTGAAGTTTTCGTGCCTCCTCCTCATCATATTGTTCCTGCGCTTTCTCAACAAGGCTGACGATATCGCCCATACCGAGTATCCTGTCAGCCATCCTCTCGGGATAGAAGATGTCCATTGCATCCATCTTCTCGCCTGTGCTGACGAACTTGACGGGTTTGTTCACCACTGACCTGATGGAGAGAGCTGCACCGCCCCTGGTGTCACCGTCAAGCTTGGTGAGGACCACTCCGTCATAGTCTATTCTCTCATTGAATTCAAAGGCAGTGTTGACCGCATCCTGGCCTGTCATTGAGTCAACCACAAAGAGTGTCTCATGGGGGGTTACTGCATTCTTTACGGCAGCAATCTCGTTCATCATCTCCTCATCCACTGCCAGGCGGCCGGCGGTATCGATGATGACCAGGTCATGACCGCTCCTTTTTGCCTCCCTGATGGCATTCCGTGCTATCTCCACCGGGTTGCGGTTCCCTTCCTCCGTATAGACCGGTACCTCTATCTGTGTTCCGAGCACCTTCAGCTGATCAATGGCTGCCGGCCTGTAAACGTCGCCGGCCACAAGCATCGGGTTTTTCCCCCTTTTGCTCTTCAGCATCTTCGCCAGCTTGGCACTGAAGGTGGTCTTGCCGCTGCCCTGCAGACCGGCTATCAGCACAACTGACGGATTGGCCTTTATATTTATTTCGCTTTTCTCCCCTCCCATCAGCAGCACAAGTTCATCATGGACGATCTTGACCATCATCTGAGATGGTTTGACCGACTTCAGCACATTCTGACCCATGGCCTTCTGCTTGACGGTGTCAGTAAACTGCTTGGCAATCTTAAAGTTTACGTCAGCATCAAGAAGCGCCCTTCGCACATCCTTAAGGGTTTCCGACACGTTTATTTCAGAAATGACTCCTTCACCCTTCAGAATCTTGAAGGAGCGTTCCAGTCGTTCACTCAGGCTTTCAAACATAGTGTTAATATGATATATCGTTTACATTCTTTCAGGTGCCTCTATTCCCAGGAGCCAGAGTCCTTTTTCTAGTATCCTGCCGGTTAATTCCGACAACCTCAGGCGGAAGTTACGGATATTTTTATCCCTCTCTCCGAGTATTGAAAAATCATGGTAGAACTGGTTGAATTCCCTGGCCAGTTCATAACAATAGTTGGCAATGAGGGCCGGGCTCATCTCCCTTGCTGCCTCAATTACCATCGGCTGAAAATCGTCAAGCAGTTTTATTACGCTTATCTCCTTGGGGTTCGGCATCACACTGTCTGTCACCTCTGAGGCGTCAGCCATGCCCGTCTCCTCTGCCTTATTAAGCACTGACCTGATGCGTGCGTAGGTATACTGAATGAACGGGCCTGTATTACCATTAAAGTCGATTGATTCACGCGGGTTGAATGTCATGTTCTTCTTCGGATCCACCTTCAGGATAAAGTACTTCAGTGCCCCCAGGCCTATCTGCCTGCATATGTTCTGTTTTTCATCCTCGCTGTAGCCTGCCAGTTTACCCAGTTCAAGTGACATGGCTGTTGCTGTGGCTGTCATTTCCTCTACCAGGTCATCGGCATCAACAACGGTACCTTCGCGCGATTTCATCTTTCCTTCTGGAAGTTCCACCATGCCATAAGAGAAATGGTGCAATCCATCTGCCCATTCATACCCCATGCGTTTCAATGCCAGTGTAAGCACCTGGAAATGATAGTTCTGTTCATTGCCAACCACATATATGTGGCGGTCAAAATGGTAATCGTTATATCGTATGACAGCCGTTCCGAGGTCCTGGGTCATATACACTGCCGTGCCGTCAGACCTGAGCAGCAGTTTCTGGTCGAGTTTGTCCTCAGTCAGGTCTATCCAGACTGATCCGTCTGCCTTCCTGATAAGGTGTCCCTCCTCAAGAGACCGGAGCACTATTTCCTTCCCGACCTTGTAAGTTTCCGATTCGAAGTATATCCTGTCAAATTCCACACCCAGGGCCCTGTAGGTGACGTCAAAGCCTTCATATACCCATGAGTTCATCATCTGCCAGAGCTGCACCGTTTCCGGGTCACCGGCTTCCCATTTGAGAAGCATCTGCCGCGCTTCCTGCATCAGGGGTGCATTATCGCGTGCTGTTTCCGGTGCTGCCCCGGCAGCGATAAGCTCTTCAGCCTGCTCCTTCAGTCTCTTCTCGAAGAGAACATAATAGTCGCCGACGAAATGATCTCCCTTGATCCCTTCCGAGGACGGAGTGCTTCCGTTTCCGTACTTCTGCCAGGCGAGCATCGACTTGCAGATGTGGATACCCCGGTCATTGACGATATTGGTTCTGATGACCTCATACCCGGCTGCCGTGAATATCCTGGAAAGTGAATAGCCGAGGAGATTGTTGCGTATATGACCCAGGTGAAGCGGTTTGTTGGTATTGGGAGAGGAATACTCGATGACGACTGTCTCCGATTCCGGTCCCGGATCAGTGATTCCGTAACCGTTCCGGGCATGCATCGCGACAAGCCTCCTGTTCCACTCTGCCGGGGCAATTACCAGGTTCAGGAATCCCTTAATCACATTATACCCGCTTACGGCATCAATCCTGCGGACAAGATATTCCCCGATCTCCCTTGCAGTCTGTTCAGGGCTTCGATGTGACAGTTTAGAGAGGGGAAAAACCACAAGGGTGTAGTCCCCGTCAAACTCCTTCCGGGTCTTCTGGACCTGCAGCAGATCATCATCTGCATCTGCCCCGTAAATGCTTCTGACAGCCTCCTTCACACCCGATCTGAGCAGCTTTTCCATCCTCATTGAATTATGGCTGCAAATATAGCATAATAGTTCATTACATTTAGCCGGAAAATCGTTGCATACCGGGGGATAAATTGTTTAAAAAAGTTGATAACTGTTTATTATTTTTTGACGAAAACCGGAACAGCATCTGAAAAAACAGGTTACCTTTAGCTTGAACAATGGGGCAATAATGCAGGACAAGGGAAGGAATGACAGGTTATGGTAAAATTACAGGATATTCGAATTGAGGCAACCTCTAAAACACCGCAAGTTAGTTTTACGGCTGCAACGGGAAATCTAACATTTGCGGGCAAATCCCTGCCGGAGAACGCGTCCTCCTTCTTTGAGCCGCTATACAAGTGGGCGTCTGAATATGCCAAGAATCCGGCTGAGAGCACCAACCTGAAATTCAACGTTGATTATTTCAATACCTCCTCCGTGATCTGGATGGGCAAGATACTGAAAGTGCTCACGAAGATCAAAAAGAGTGATCATATCCTTTTTGTCCATCTCTATTTTGACATTGAGGAATATGACTCCATGGGTGAGGAGGATGTAAGGGAATCACTCTCCCCCTTCCTGGATGTTACTGCAGACGCCACATGCAGTGTCGGTATCAGGCTGTACGGCATTGATGAAGACGGAAACACGCTGAAGGAGAATATCGTTCTCATCTGAGAGAAGCAGCCTCGCTTTTTACCGGTTTTTAGCTTAACTTTACGGGTGTAACTGCTTTTGTTATGAAGACGGTTAGTCTTTTCCTGATAATGTTAATTACTCTGCTTATGGACATTTTCGGACAGGAACGTGACAGGCAGCCTGTTGTCTCAGGGAGTTTTTATCCTTCAGGGGCTGAAAGGCTGAGAAGTGAGCTTGCCGGGTACTTTGCCTCCTTTGGCAATCCGGATCCAGGCGTGAAGATAAGGGCCATCATTGTACCCCATGCTGGGTATGTCTATTCAGGGCACACAGCCGCTGCAGGCTTTGCAGCCATACCGGCCGGGGCAAAATATGAAAACATCTTTCTTGTAGGTGTTAGCCACAGATTTGGTTTTGAAGGAGCTGCGGTATTCACATCCGGCAACCTGATCACACCCCTTGGCACCCTGAAGGTCAACAGGGACCTGGGCGAACAGCTCAAGTCGACAAACAGGTGGTTCATCGAGAAGGACGAGGCACACGGTCCGGAACATTCGCTCGAAGTGCAGCTTCCGTTCATACAGTATCATTTTACCAATCCTCCTGCAATCGTACCTGTACTGATTGGCACAAGGAACACAACCGTGCTTAAGGCGATAGCAGCAGGGCTGCAGCCATGGTTCAACGACAGGAACCTGTTTGTAATCAGCAGTGACTTTTCACATTATCCCTCCTATGAAGATGCAACACGGGTTGACAGGCTTGCCAGCGATGCCATCATAAAGGGTGATCCCGGTCTATTCCTTCGCACAATAAGGAGCATTGAGTCAGCAGGAACTGAAAATCTTGCCACTGCAATGTGCGGCTGGCCTGCAGGGCTGATACTTCTTTACCTGGCAGAGAAAAGCCCGGGACTGCATTTCCGGAATGTTGAGTACACCAACTCAGGCGATGCCAGGATCGGATCAAGGGATGAGGTGGTGGGCTACAATGCCATAGTCCTGGAGAAGAGAATTGAAGCCGCTGAGGGCGGGAATTCAGCTTACAGCGGCGCTTTCTCCCATAACGGGTCCGGAGGAGATGGTCCGGCGGCTGCAATTATCACCAAAGCCACTGAAGATGAACCTTTTACACTTACACCGGCCGAAAAGCAAACTCTTACAGGCATTGCGCGGGAGGCCATCATGGCACGGCTGAACGGAAGGAAGCCTGCAGCCGTTGATGGAATCAAACTTACGCCACGGCTCCGGGAGCCGCTGGGAGCTTTCGTCACCCTGACCAGTAACGACGAGCTGAGAGGATGTATAGGACGGTTTACTTCCACCGAACCGCTATGGGAAGTGGTTGCCGCCATGGCTGAAGAGGCAGCATTCGGTGACCCGAGGTTCCCGGCGCTGACAAAGGCAGAGTACCCCTCCGTAAATATTGAGATTTCTGTCCTGGGGCCGATGAAAAGGATAAACAACATCAGTGAGATAAAGGTCGGCCGTCATGGTATCTACCTGAAGAAGGGGTACCGGTCAGGCACTCTCCTGCCGCAGGTAGCTGCTGAAAGGGGCTGGAGTGTTGAACAGTTCCTCGGGTACTGTGCCCGCGACAAAGCCGGAATAGGCTGGGACGGCTGGAAGGATGAAGGTACAGAGATCTTTGTCTATGAGGCATATGTCTTTGGCGAAGATCAGAAACCATGACCTATCATGTCCTTCCAATAGGTGTGACCATCCTGGTCATCTACCTGTTCTCACTCTACCTTTCCTCGTCGGGATTCACCGCCAGGCTGTCGCACCGCCGCTTCTGGAACTGGATACTGCTTGCCGCATTTCTCACAGCTGCACTTTTCGGACTGTTCCTGGCGTTGAGGATCACCTATCGGTGGGAGGTTGTTTTTGCAGATTCACTCATGCATTGGCATGTCGAGGCCGGGATAGCCATGGCCTTTACAGCTTTCATTCACCTTTCCTGGCATCTCGGATACTATTTCCGGAAGTTACATGAAGGTCAAAACGGCGTTAAGGGGAGCGGATACCGGCCTGCAGACAACTTGCCGGCAGCAGGTCTCAGACCGCTTCTGCTGCTTACAGGTTTTGTCAGCACTTCCTCGCAGTTCATACTGATGCGCGAGGCTGCCATTCTTGGCGGCGGAACGGAAGCCACAGCAGGCATATTTCTATGGCTCTGGCTGATCATTGCGGCTGCCGGTGCTGTGACCGGCAGCCGGTCACCCATTACCTCAGTGAGAAGAATGGTCTGGACCCTGCTTGCCGGCACAGCTCTCGCCCCGATGTGCTTCCTGATGATGAACACTATTATACTGAGTCCGGGAGAGACACCCGCCTTCTTCCAGACTATGGTGATCCTGGCCGTAAGCGTGGCACCCGTAACATTCGTTGCCGCCCTTGTATTCGTCAGAATATCGGTCATCAGTCATGCATCAGGATTGACATCCACAGGCAACAGCTTCGGGCTCGAGACAGCCGGATCGGTGGCAGCAGGTGCAATAACCGCCATGACAGTGACACTCAGGATTCCAAACTATCAGTTGTACCTGCTTATTATGCTTGCAGCCTCAGTCTGCGGGGTGTGGTTCCTGGGGTACTCTCTGAGAGTCAGAATCACAGCAGTCGGGGCGCTCCTGCCCCTGGCAGCGGCGCTGTTTTTTTTACAGCCTGATCCTGCTGTCAGGAGCCTTCTTCTGCGGGGAGTCAGAATTGAAAGCAGCATCGATACCCCGTTCGGCAACATCACAACTGGTCTGTACGGCGATGACCGTACCGTATATTATGATCACAGGCCTCTCTGGTTCAGCGGCGACGTTATAACCACCGAGGAGAATATTCACTATGCGCTGCTCCAGCGTGACGGTTACGAAAGGGTTCTGCTGATCTCCGGAGGTCTATGGAGACACCTCCCGGAGGTAATGAAGCATAAGGTATCAGAGCTTACCTACCTTGAACTGGATCCCGGCCTCATTGCTGCAGAAAGGGCTCGTGACACCATCTTCGGGTCAATGTCGGTAAGGGTGGTGAGGGTAGATCCGGTAACCTTCATGAAGGAAAATGACGGGACCTATGATGCTGTAATCCAGCTTATACCTCCTCCTTCCACGCTGTCGGTCAACAGGTTCTATACCGTGGAACACTTCAGGATGGTCAGGGAGCAGCTATCCCCTGACGGGGTCTTTCTCTGCACGCCGATGCCATGGTTTAATTATTCGCCTGAAAGTTACAGGAGGGGATTATCTCCCCTTTACAATGCACTCTCAGTTGTATTCAGTCACGTTGCAGTCATACCCGGATCACTCCTTTATGCCGTGGCGTCGGGAGAACCTGTAAGTGCATCAGTAGCACACCTCGCTGATGATAGGGGAATTGCCAGCAGTTATGTAAACAGCGACTACCTTAATGACAGTGAAATAAGGACCAGGGCGGAGCAGATACTGGCACAGGTTGACAGGAAGGCAGGTGTTAATACGGTTCTCAGACCGGTCGCATCCCTCTTTGCAAACCTGCTGTCACTCGAGCGGATGGGTATGAGGGGCGGGATCATTTTTCTGTTATCGGTACTTATTATCATCCCGTTTATGTTTATTTCGAGGGGCGGCCCGGTAATGTTCGCCTCATCGGCCGGACTGGCCGGTTACGGCATGATAATGATCTTCATTCTTCAGATGACGGTGGGCAATATTTATATTCTGTCTGCTGTTATCCTGACTCTTCTCATGGCCGGGCTGGCCACAGGAGCTTCCTTTGGCGGCAGGATGGGGCTTAATAGCTTGAAGATGTGTGTATTGATTCTGACAGCTGTTTTCATGTTAACAGGTCTGCTTGCACCGTCACTCTCCGCTTTGATGCCTGGTCAGGTGCTGGTGTTTATCCTGGTCATGATGCCGGCTGCAGGGGTGGTAACCGGAGCTGTTTACAGGCTCCTCACTGCAGAGGGGGCAGGAATTATAACCGGCAGGGTGTATGCAGCTGACCTGGCAGGTTCTGCCCTCGGTTATCTCACTGCAGCCACCCTCCTTGTGCCACTGGCAGGCATTGCCAATGCATGTTTCGTACTTTCAGCCTTTATTTTGATATCAGGCATCATTGTATCTGTAACCAGAAAAATGTAGATTTACAACATCATTCTAAATAAGCTAACAAATTGAAAGAGAGGGGCGGGAAGATAACAAGGAGGAGTTTTGCCAGGCAGGGTTCACTTGCTTTGGCAGCGGGTTTTTTAACACCCTTTCCTGCGGGAGCCGTCAGGCCCGTACCAGGGGAAAAACTTGCCATGTTCCAGGAGGAGAGTGCCAGGGGAGTCATCTGCCTGATCTGCCCGAATGAATGTACCCTCAAGGAGGGTGAACTGAGTGATTGCCGGAACAGGATAGCCAGGAAATCAAAGCTTTATACGATGGCTTATGGCAATCCGTGCGCAGTCAGCATAGACCCGGTAGAAAAAAAGCCTTTATACCATTTCCTTCCTGGCACCACTGCCTTTTCAATCGCTACAGCGGGCTGCAACCTGGCATGCCTTAACTGCCAGAACTGGACGATTTCACAGACTTCGCCCGATAAGACCATGAACCAAGTCCTGCCGCCCGAAGACGTGGTGAATGCAACTGCCGAAGGTAGTTGCAGGTCAATAGCATACACCTATTCAGAGCCGGTAACCTTCTATGAGTATGTATACGAAACCGCAAGACTTGCCCGTACCGCAGGGATAAAAAACATAATGGTTTCGAACGGATATATCAACAGGGAGCCGCTTAAACAGCTCTGCCGGTTTATCGACGGGGCAAACATCGATCTCAAGGCATTCAGTGACAGCACTTACCTCAAACTGACCGGAGGCCGACTTCAGCCGGTTCTTGACAGTCTCAGGACATATCGTGATGAAGGTGTTTGGCTCGAGATCACAAACCTGGTTGTGCCGGGCTGGACTGACAAGCCTGAAGAGATCAAACGGATGTGCGGATGGCTCGCAGAGAACGGGTTTACCGATACCCCACTCCATTTCAGCCGTTTCCAGCCACAGTATAAACTGGAACATTTACCCCCCACCCCGGCAGGAATACTAACCAGGGCAGCTGAGATTGCCAGGAGTGAGGGTCTGAAATACATTTATATTGGAAACCTTCCGGGCATTGGAAACGATGACACAATCTGCCCTTCATGCGGAAAAAAGGTCGTTGACCGGAGCGGGTTCCGGATAGTGTCACTGGCGCTGACCAGGGGAAAGTGCTCATGCGGCACTTCTGTTCCGGGTGTCTGGAATTGATTTGATGATTCATTTCGTTACGCAAAAATAAGATGAAGCTTGCTGATGCAAAAAAACGGGCCGAGGAACTGAGGAAAACCATCAATGAACATAACCACAGGTATTATGTTCTTAATCAGCCATCTATATCTGACTTCGAATTTGACCTTCTGCTTAATGAGCTTCAGACCATTGAAAAGAATTTTCCGGAGCTGATAACCTCTGATTCACCAACCATGAGGGTGGGTAGTGACCTCACGGAGGAGTTTCTTCAGGTGCATCACAGGTGGCCGATGATGTCACTGGCAAACACATACAGTGATGAGGAGGTAAGGGAGTTTGGCGAGAGGGTAAGGAAGACCCTTGGTTTTGATCCGGAGTATGTGTGTGAGCTGAAGTATGACGGGGTCTCCATAAGCCTTACCTATGAGAACGGGATGCTGTCAGCGGCCGTAACCCGCGGTGACGGGGCCGTGGGAGATGATGTAACGGTTAATGTCAGGACTATCAGGAGTATTCCGGTCAGGGTAACGGCAGCTGATCTTCCCTCCTCTTTCGTTATAAGGGGTGAGATATATATGCCACGAATGGGGTTTGAGGAGATGAATGCTGCCCGCCAGCAGAAGGGAGATCCTCCCTTTGCCAATCCTCGGAATGCTGCAGCAGGCACCCTGAAGCTTCTCGACCCGAAGATGGTTGCTGCCCGTCCGCTAGATTGCTTCCTGTATTATCTTCTTGGGGAGAATCTGCCTGCCGGCAACCATTATGATAATATTATGGCTGCCCGTTCGTGGGGTTTCAGGACGCCTGACGTCATCGAGCGGTGCAGCGGCATTGAGGAGGTGCTGGCCTTTACAAGGAGTTGGGCAGAGCGGAGAAAAAACCTGCCTTATGAAACTGATGGTGTGGTTGTTAAGGTCAATGACATGGCCGCACAGCAGATGCTTGGCAGCACTGCGAAGTCTCCCCGGTGGGCCATAGCTTACAAGTATGCTGCAGAGCAGGCTGTCACTGAGCTTCTTTCTGTCGACTTCCAGGTTGGAAGAACGGGCAACATCACTCCCGTTGCCAACCTCAGGCCTGTGCTTCTGGCAGGAACAACGGTAAAACGGGCTTCCCTCCACAACAGTGACCAGATTGATCTTCTTGGACTTCATTACGGTGACAGTGTAATCATAGAAAAGGGAGGTGAAATTATCCCGAAGATTGTAGGAGTTGATGCCGGCCGGCGCGCCACGGGAGCTTCAGAAGTAACCTTCCCGGGTGAATGTCCTGAATGCGGCACTACCCTTGTGCGCAACGATGGTGAAGCTAACCATTACTGCCCGAATTACCTTCACTGCCCTCCTCAGATCACCAGGAGGATCATTCACTTTGTCTCCAGGAAGGCGATGGACATTGAAGGTCTCGGGGAAGAGACCGTGGAACTGCTCTGGTCAAACGGCCTGATCCATAATGTAGCGGATCTGTATAGTCTTAAACATCAACAGCTTGCATCGCTGGAGCGGTTGGGTGACAAATCGGCGTCAAATATTCTTGCCTCTCTTGCCGGCTCTCTTTCCGCACCATGGAACAGGAAGCTGTTTGCTCTGGGAATCAGGCACGTGGGTGAGACGGTGGCTAAAACACTTGCAAGGGCCTTCCCTGACATTGACCGTCTTATCAGCGCAACAGAGGAGGAACTCCTTGCTCTTCCTGATATTGGTCCACGAATCAGCGCCAGCGTCAGGGAGTATTTTTCCGATGCTGATAATATTGAAATAATAAGGCGCCTGAAAGAGGCAGGAATGACCTTTGCAGGTACAATGGAAGCCGGCCAGGATACCGGTCCGCTGACGGGGAAGACTGTAGTGGTAAGCGGCACATTCAGCGGATTTACGCGAGAAGGGATAAGGGCAGCAATAGAGGCAGCCGGTGGCCGGGCAGCCGGGTCGGTCTCTGGCAACACTTCCTTTATTGTGGCGGGAAGTGACATGGGACCTGCCAAAAGGGCCAGGGCGGTATCACTTGGCATACCAATACTGACCGAGGAGGAATTCGTCAAAATGATAAAAGAATAATCACCTCATTACCCCTGATAAGACAAAAAATCTATAGGTTTGCATTCTTATGGGACTTTTTTACAATTTAAGGTTGAAAGCCGGCAGGATGATGCTTCAAAAGCGCCTATCAGCTCTGAGAAGGATGAAGCAGGATTTTAGCTTTGACAGGGTAAAAAAGATAGGAATATTGTGGGACGCCTCATTTGAGAATGATTTTCAGCACCTTGCTTCGCTGAACAGGCAACTGGCCGAAACGGGAAAAAACATTGAGGTAATGGCATGGGTACCAGGGAAGAGCGTTCCTGACAGACTTACCGGTCTGTCATATATGAGATTCCTGAGGAAGGGTGATCTCAACTGGGCGTTTCTGCCTGTTTCTGAAGATGCAAGGAAATTTGTTGAAACCAGGTATGATCTTCTTATTGACATCAATCCTTCATCACTGTTTCAGCTCAGCTCCCTTGCCGCCCTTTCATCAGCTCCGATGAAGGTAGGTCCGGACATTACTGACCGTCCTGAGGAGACACCATATGATCTTATGATCCAGACAGCTCAGCCATTCAGCATTGCTCATTTCCTGGAGCAGGCGATGCATTACCTTGCAATTATAGGCAGCCCGGAGACACGGGCATGAAAAGCCACCTTACGGTCGCTGTATCACCGGGGGAGGTATCAGGCCAGACTCAGTAAACACGGTGATTCAGGCAGATTTCACGTACCCGCTGAATCAGGCATACCCTGTCCGTGGCAGTGCTTGTACTTCTTTCCGCTGCCGCACGGGCATGGGTCATTCCGGCCTACTTTCTTTTCAACACGTACCGGTGCCATCTGCTTTTGTCTCTGTTCAGGAGAACCGCCTCCGCCACTCCGGTAGCTGTCATAGTCACTTTTCTGGGTCCTGAGCCTGCTCATATCAGCCTGTTTGCGGCGCTGTGCCTCCCTTACATTATCAGTGGAAGCAGCAGGGATAGTACCCTTCATAAGAAGGCTGACCACATCCTGGTTAACCTTGTTGATCATTGTCTTAAAGAGCTCGAACGATTCGAACTTATAGATCAGCAACGGATCTTTCTGCTCATATGTGGCATTCTGTACCGCCTGTTTCAGGTCGTCCATTTCCCTGAGGTGTTCGCGCCAGGCATCGTCAATTGTCGCCAGCACAGAAGTCTTCTCAAACGAACGAAGCAGTTCCTTTCCCTGGCTCTCCACAGCAGCCTTCAGGTTGGTGACAACGTTGTAAGTGCGGGCACCGTCAGTGATCGGAACAACCACGTTCTCATAGGTGGCTGACATCCTCTCATAGACATCCTTCAGGACAGGATAGGCAGTTGCCGAGATGATTTCGCTCTTGCGGCGATAGGCCTCCAGAGTCTTTGCATAAACAGCTTCGATAACCTCCTCATTGCTGTTCTTGCTGAACTCAGCCTTTGTGACGGGAGAATCAATGGAGAGTGATCTTATAAGAGCAAACTGGAACTCATCGAAATCTGAAACATCCTTGTATGTACTGACAATATTCTCGTTAACGTCATACATCATGTTTGCAATGTCAACACTGAGTCTGTCCCCGAGCAGGGCATGGCGGCGCTTGCTGTAGATGACTTCCCTCTGGGAGTTCATCACATCATCATACTCAAGCAGCCTCTTCCTGATACCGAAGTTGTTCTCTTCCACCTTCTTCTGGGCTCTTTCAATGGATTTGGTGATCATGGGATGCTGTATCATCTCCCCGTCCTTCAGGCCGAGCCTGTCCATTATGCCCGAGATCCGTTCAGAGCCGAACAGGCGCATCAGGTCATCCTCGAGTGACACGAAGAATTGTGATGACCCGGGGTCACCCTGGCGTCCGGCACGCCCCCTGAGCTGCCTGTCAACGCGACGTGATTCATGTCTTTCCGTACCGATGATTGCAAGGCCTCCGGCTTTCTTTACCTCTGGCGTCAGCTTGATGTCAGTACCACGGCCTGCCATGTTGGTGGCAATGGTGACTGTCCCTGTTTTGCCCGCTTCCGCAACAATCTCTGCCTCGCGCTGGTGCAGCTTGGCGTTCAGAACGTTGTGCTTCAGCCCCTTCATCTTGAGCATGCGGCTTAAAAGCTCGGAGATCTCCACCGAGGTGGTGCCTACAAGAACAGGCCTTCCAGCCTTGTTCAGGTTGACTATCTCATCTATTACAGCATTGTATTTCTCGCGCTTGGTCTTGTAGACCAGGTCCTCATGGTCGTTCCTGATTACCTTGACGTTTGTGGGGATCACCACCACATCCAGCTTGTAAATATTCCAGAATTCGCCTGCCTCGGTGATAGCCGTACCGGTCATACCGGCCAGCTTGTGATACATCCTGAAGTAGTTCTGCAGGGTGATGGTTGCATAGGTCTGTGTTGCTGCCTCCACCTTTACGTTTTCCTTCGCTTCTATTGCCTGATGCAGACCGTCTGAATAACGTCGTCCTTCCAGGATACGGCCGGTCTGCTCGTCAACGATCTTGACCTTGTTATCCATGACCACGTACTCCACATCCTTCTCAAAGAGAGTGTAGGCCTTCATAAGCTGCGTCATGGTATGAACGCGTTCCGACTTCACGGCGAAGTCCTGCAGAAGCTCATCCTTTGCCTTCATCCTCTCCTGCTCGTCCTTAACTGTTTTCTCGATGTCAGCTATCTTGCTTCCGACGTCGGGCAGCACGAAGAAGCTGGAGTCTTCCACCGAAGTGGAAATAAGGTCATGTCCTTTTTCGGTCAGTTCAATTGAGTTGGCCTTCTCGTCGATGACGAAAAAAAGCTCCTCCGTGACCTTGGGCATCTCCTTGGAGTTATTCTGCATATAGAAGTTTTCAGTCTTCTGGAGCAGTGTCCTTACTCCCTCCTCGCTAAGGAACTTAATGAGGGCGCTGTTTTTGGGAAGGCCCTTGTAGGCTCTGAGCAGAAGCATACCGCCCTTCTCATTGTCGCCCTCGTTGATCAGCCTCTTTGAGTCAGCAAGCAACTGTGTAACAAGCTTGCGCTGTGCGCTGACAAGCTTCTCCACCTTGAACTTGTACTCGTCGAACTGGGCCGTATCGCTCTTAGCCGTAGGTCCTGAAATGATGAGAGGAGTACGTGCATCATCAATGAGCACGGAGTCTACCTCATCAACGATGGCGTAGTGATGTTTCCTCTGGACAAGGTCTTCAGGATTGATGGCCATGTTGTCGCGGAGGTAGTCGAAGCCGAACTCGTTGTTGGTTCCGAAGGTGATATCCGAGTTGTATGCCTTGCGCCGTGCGTGTGAGTTGGGTTCATGCTTGTCTATGCAGTCAACGGTGAGACCGTGGAACTCGTAAAGAGGCCCCATCCATTCCGAGTCACGCTTGGAGAGATAATCGTTAACAGTTACAATATGTACTCCTCTTCCTGCCAGTGCGTTAAGAAACACGGGAAGCGTAGCCACAAGGGTTTTACCCTCGCCGGTAGCCATTTCGGCTATCTTTCCCTGGTGCAGTGCAACGCCACCGATAAGCTGGACATCGTAATGGACCATATCCCACAGAATCTCGTTTCCACCTGCCATCCAGCGGTTTTTCCAGTATGCCCTGTCACCCTCAACCGTGATGGAGGGCCTTGTTGCCGCAAGGTTACGGTCCCAATCCCTGGCCGTCACCTCAAGCACTTCATTCTCCTTGAAGCGGCGTGCAGTCTCTTTCACAATTGCAAAGGCCGTGGGAAGTATCTCTGCCAGCTTCTTTTCTATTTTTTCAAGTATCAGCTTTTCAAGCTTGTCAACTTCATTGTAAAGCTCTTCCTTGCGGTTGACGTCTTCCTCATTCTCGGCGCTTGCCCGAAGGTCAGCAATTTCCTTCTCCTCTTCAGCGATCGAGGCACGTACTTCTTTCTTCAGTTCGGCTGTTCTGTCACGTAATTCATCATTTGAAAGCAATACAACCAGTGCGCTCTCCTGCTGAATCTTACCTACATACGGATTGATCTCCTTAAGGTCGCGCTCCTCCTTGTTGCCAAGGAAGAGGGTGAGTACTTTGCCAACTATGCTCATTTACTGTCATTTTTAAAAACATCCGCAAAATTAATATATTTATTGGTTCACATTGAAAGAAGACCATAATAGGCAGCAGGCAGCAGGCATTTTGAGTCGCCGGCAAAGGAGGAGGCTCAGGCCCGTACGCAAAGTGCCGGGAAAGAAGCAGTTTAGCTGACTCCCGCTCATCAGGAATAGCGGAGGATATGGCTCCTCACAACAAAAAACCGGGGAGTCATCAGCCCCGGTTTCCCGTCATTGTATGAAATAAAGTGACTATTTTCAGATTAATCGTTGTCTCTCAGTTTCATGATGTCACGGTCAAGGAAGTAAACTCCGTGCTGACCGGCGAGATTAAGTTTGTCAATGATCTGCTGTACGCTGCTCTCCTCTTCAACCTGCTCCTTGACAAACCACTGGATCCAGTTTGTGGTGGCATGGTCCTTTTCGGCAATGGCAACCTCCAGGATCTCATTGATGCTGGCTGTGACAAACTGTTCGTGCTTGAGCACTTCAGCAAAGATTTCAGGAACACCCTTGTACTTTACGGGGGGCTTCTTGAATTCAGGGATGATTGCGTTACCGCCTCGCTCGTTGACCCATTTAATGAATTTGAGCATATGCCCTCTTTCTTCGTCTGACTGGGCATAAAGCCATGCAGCGATGCCGGCCAGCCCTTTTGCCTCTGCCCATGAAGCCATGGCGAGGTAGAGGTTTGACGAGTAACCTTCTCTTTCGATCTGCCTGTTGCAGAACTCTTCAACTTTTTTTGTTAACATATTATTGAATATTTAATGGTTCTTTTTTCACAGAAACAAGTCAGTTCAGATAATGTTTATCCCAGCAGTTCCTTTACTTTCTGCACAAGCTCAGAGGGAAGGAAAGGTTTGGAGATTATGTGGTCTGCACCCAGTTTGCTTGCCATGAGCAGGTAGCTTCCCGGGCCGGCCTTTCCTCCACCGCTGATAGCTATCATCCTGGTTGCAGGTTTAATCTCCCTTATCTTCATTATCACCATCAGTCCGTCTTCTTCCGGCATGAGCAGGTCTGTTATCACGAGATCAACCACTGACGGGCGGAATTTGGCGAGTGCTTCCCTGCCGTCAGCAGCTGTGATAACCGTATATTTGCGTTTCTCGAGGGAGTCTCTGAGGAGCTCGCGCAGCGCCGCATCATCTTCAACTATCATTACTCCTGCCATCTGTTTTCGCTGTTGCTTCGGTGCCCGAAGTTAATTCTTTTCAGGGAGCGGGCCAAAAAACGAGTCGGGAATAATCAGGTCGAAAGTGGTTCCGGCACCGGGTGCGGAAATGACGCTTATTCTACCTCCCATTTCCCTGACCGCGTCACTCACCACAGTCAGGCCGAGGCCTGTACCCTTCTCCTTGCCGGCTGTAAAAAAAGGACGGAAAATCTTTGCAGCGGTTTCTTCATCCATTCCGGTACCGGTATCAGCGAACCGGATGAGAATATAACTGCCTTTTTGAGTATCCGCCTGTGAATCATTTGATTCAACACTGTCTACCGTCACGGTCAGGGTTCCCCCTTTCCCGCGCATGGCCTGGATGGAATTAATGGTGAGGTTAAGGAAGATCCTGAACAGTTGTACCGGTGCTGCCATCACGGTGGCATCAGGCGTCCTGATTTGCCTTAGTATCCGGATGCCTTCGGGAACTGAGGGAATGATGTACTCTAAGGTATCGGCCAGCACATCTGCCACCCTCACGGGCACCTTTTCCAGTGTTGCATGCCGGCTCAGGTCAGCCAGCTGGCCTGTAAGCGTCTTTGCCCTGTCTGTGGCACTGATTATCCTGCGGACATAATTTTCGGTTTCACTGTTGTCGGAAAGGCTCTCAAGGGCCAGTTCACAGTAGCCGTAAATGGTTGTCAGGACTGTATTAAGGTCATGGGCAATACCCCCTGTAAGAGCGCTCAGTTGAGCGTCTGCACCATGACTTTCTGTTCCTTTCAGATCACGGTTTTCTGCCGGGTTTGGTTTTTTCCTGGTTCCCAACTTTCAGGTATCAAATTCTATTCGAAATCAAGGTTAAAGGTTTTCTTCAGGTCTTTAAGTGCGGGATTCCTTGCCGCAAGGTGGTTGAACTTCTGTTCCGGTGAATAAAGTATTTCACCCCTCTCGGTTGTCTCCACCATGGTCTGAAGCTTTATTGATCCGTTGTTGAGTGTCCGGCGCAGATGGCCCTCAAGCCGGGGCTTGAAGTTATGGTCAAATGCCTCCCTGAGTGTCAGATTGTCAAGCTTAAGGAGTATTGTACAGTCAGGAAGAAGTTCGGGTGAGACCGATGTGAGTGTAACCGAGATCCTGGGACTCTCCTCCTTTATTTCGGAGGCGAAGCTGTTCCATGCATCCTTAAGTTCTTCCGGGGAGAATTCACGGTCACCTGTGGTGGCCGTCACCGCCGGGGAAGGCTCACTGACAATGTTTTCTGCCTGTTTTGCTCCTGCTATAACATCCCTTATTGAAACCTTTTTTGGCTCCTCGTGGGTGACATTGGCCTTCTGCCTGGGAGATGAGGACCCTGGTTGTGAGGCTGATACAGATGCTGCAGCCTTTGGAAGGACTGGTATTGCATCCCTGTTTTCCGGTGGAGGTGCTGCCCTGAATTCATCCTCCTCCTCTAATCGACTTGATTCAGCTTTTTTTTTTAGTTCTTCAGGAGAATTGCCGGCAGAGATGTTGCACATGCGGAGAAGGGCCAGTTCCACATGCAGCCTCTGGTTTTTGCTGCTCCGGAAGTTAAGCATGCACTGTGATCCGATGTCAAGCGCCTCGTAGATGAATGTAAGGGGTGCCCTGACAGCCTGTTCGCGGTAGCGCTGCCTGATGGAAGGTGATGTCTCCAGCAGCTTCACTGTTGCCTCATCACGGCTTACCAGCAGATCACGGAGATGATTGTTCAGCCCGGCCATGAAATTGTAACCGTCAAATCCCTTATTGAGAATCTCGTTGTAGGTAAGGAGTACCGAAGTAACATCCCCGTCAATTGCTGCAGCCGTTATCCTGAAATAATACTCGTAATCAAGAACGTTCAGGTTGGCGATGACGTCAGAATAGGTAATATTCTTTCCGCTGAAGCTCACAATCTGGTCGAATATGGAGAGTGCATCACGCATTGCGCCGTCGGCTTTGGTCGCAATTACATGAAGGGCCTCGTGTTCGGCATTCACCCCCTCATTTCCGGCAACCCATGTCAGCCGCTGTACTATGTCATCAACGTTGATGCGGTTGAAATCGAAAATCTGGCACCTTGAAAGGATTGTGGGAATTATCTTATGTTTTTCGGTAGTGGCCAGTATGAAGATGGCATGTGCCGGCGGCTCCTCAAGAGTCTTCAGGAACGCATTGAAAGCCTGGGCTGAGAGCATGTGAACTTCATCGATGATATAAACGCTGTACTTCCCCACCTGTGGGGGTATCCTCACCTGGTCAGTCAGGTTGCGGATATCATCCACGCTGTTGTTTGATGCTGCATCAAGCTCATGTATATTGAATGAAGCCTGGGAATTGAATGAGGTGCAAGACTCGCATTTATCGCATGCTTCGCCGTCCGGACCGGTGGCTGAGCAGTTTATTGTTTTGGCAAAGATCCGGGCGCAGGTGGTTTTGCCAACGCCACGGGGCCCGCAGAAGAGGTAAGCCTGTGCCAGCAGTTTGTTCCTGATTGCGTTCCGGAGGGTGGTTGTAATGGTATCCTGCCCGACAACCATATCAAAGGTGGCGGGCCTGTATTTCCGGGCAGAAACAATAAAGTTATCCATAACGGGTTTTAACAGTACATGTACATATC
>CAYYEH010000025.1:21005-32504 GCA_964470815.1 uncultured Rikenella sp. | reverse complement strand
CCGGACTGATCACCCCGTCGCTGGAGGAGATGGTTCATATTGCCTCGCTGATGGAGGAGAGGGGGATGAAAATTCCGCTTCTCATAGGCGGTGCAACCACATCGGAGATACACACGGCGGTAAGGATAGCGCCGGTCTACTCATACAACACCGTATATGTGAAGGATGCCTCGAGGGCTGTGCCGGTGATGTCAGGCCTGGTGGCGACTGACGGGGTCCTTGCCGGCTCCGTTAAAGAGAAGTATGATAAGCTGCGCAAGGACCATGAGGCTTCGCGCAGGCAAAAAAGACTGATTCCGCTGGAGGCAGCAAGGACCAACGGTATGAAGACCGTGCAGCCGATGCCGGCGCCGGCGATGCCGGGAGTGATCAACTCCGGGCCGGTAAGCCTGCGGACGCTGGCTGAATACATAGACTGGACCTTTTTCTTCTTTGCCTGGAAGATCAACGGCAGGTATCCTGACATATTCAATGATCCTGTCAAGGGTGCAGAGGCTAAGAAGCTTTATGATGATGCCGTGGACATGATTGAACGGATCATCAGCGGGGAACTGATGGTGGCTGAAGCCCTTTCGGGGATCTTCCCGGCGGAGCGTCATGGCGATGACGTGAGACTGATAACCGGCATTGCTACGGGCTCAGCCGGTGTTCCGGATAACTCCGGCTCTGTTACTGGCGCCGTTAGAGGCACCTTCACCGGCGAAGTCTGGCTTCGTTTCCTGCGCAACCAGGAGGAGAAGGAGACGGGGCAGCATAACCTCTGCCTGGCAGACTTTGTTGCAGAAAAGGATGACCATGCGGGACTCTTCGTGGTATCGGTAAAAACCGTCGATCCGTTGCCGGCAGATATTGCCGGAGACGATTACCGCACAATAATGCTCAGAATACTCGCTGACCGCTTCGCCGAGGCGGCAGCTGAATGGCTCCACCGCGAGATAAGGGTCAGCCACTGGGGCTACGTTGCTGATGAGAAACTCACGGTAGCGGAGATGTTCAAGGTGAAATACCAGGGGATAAGGCCGGCGCCGGGTTATCCCGCATGCCCGGATCATACGGGTAAGAGGGAGATCTTTGACCTGCTGAGGGTACCTGAGACAATTGGCGTCACCCTGACGGAAAGTTATGTGATGGTGCCCGTTTCATCCGTCTGCGGTTATATATTTGCATCACCCGGTTCCTCATATTTCAACGTTGGAACAATAGGGAGAGATCAGCTTGAGGATTATGCCGCCAGGTGCGGAATATCCGTTGAGGAGGCAGCAAGATGGCTGGCCCCGAATCTTTAGATTTGCAGAATGGAGAAGACCACAGTAATTGACCTGATACGGAACTCGAAGAGGCCGCTCTTTACCTTTGAGCTCCTGCCTCCTCTCAAGGGGCACAGCATTGAGCGGATATACCGTACCATAGAGCTGTTGCTTGAGTATGAACCTGCCTATATCAATTTCACCTCGCACCGCAATGAGGAGGTGCTGACTGAGAGGCCTGACGGGCTTCTTGAGAGGAGGATCACCCGCAAGCGTCCGGGGACAATTGCCCTGGCTGCCGCGGTGAAGTACAAGTACAATGTGAACGTTGTGCCGCATATTCTTTGCGGCGGTTTCACGAAGGAGGAGACCGAGAACGCACTGATAGAGATGAATTTCCTGGGGATCAATGATGTACTGGCACTGCGTGGTGATCCGCCCCGCGGCAGCCGGGTCTTTATTCCGAACCAGGGCGGTCACCGCAACACAGATGAGCTGGTACAGCAGATAGCTGACATGAACCGGGGTCACTACCTGGATCCGGAGCTGAAGAACAGCGCTGCAACATCATTTTGCATAGGGGTTGCCGGATACCCGGAAAAGCATTTCGAGGCTCCGAACCTCAGGAGTGACATGATCAACCTGAAGCGAAAGGTTGATGCCGGCGCAAGCTATATTGTAACACAGATGTTTTTTGATAACCGGAAGTTTTATGAGTTTCGTGATGCCCTTCGCGCCATGGGCGTTACAGTACCACTGATCCCCGGCATCAAGCCGGTGTCGGCGATGACAGATGTGAACCTCCTGCCCCAGACATTCCATATAGACATGCCCGAGGAACTGGTACATGAACTTTCAAAGTGCCGCAGCGATGACGAGGCGAGGGAGGTCGGGATAGAGTGGGCGGCAGTGCAGAGCCGTGACCTCCTTAAAAACGAAGTGCCGGGGATACATTACTATACCCTCGGCAGATCGGATAACATTGCCCGTATTGTAAAGGCTTCGTTTTAAGGATGGGTAACCGGCTGAAACCGGGCCGGAAATGACTGATCCGGCACGCACAGGCATACAACTGCCATGGATCCCGCATCCGGTCTTGTCAAGGCCGGATTCTGCCCGGCTACAGACCGAAAGCTTTTTTTACAGCATTAACCTTATTGAGTTCCTCCCACTTGAAGAGCTGGACGGAGACTTTCTTGTCCGGCTTGCCGTTGAATGACCTGAAAGTCTTTTCCACTGTGCGGGGTTCGCGGCCCATGTGCCCATAGGCTGCAGTCTCGCTGTAGATGGGCTTGCGCAGCCCGTATTCCTTCTCTATCATCGCAGGGCGGAGGTCGAACATCTTATCGATGATCTTCGCTATCTCACCGTCACTCTGCTTCACCTTCGAGGTGCCGAAGGTGTTGACGAAGATGCCCACCGGTTCTGCCACGCCGATGGCGTATGAGACCTGGACGAGCATCTCGCGTGCCACGCCGGCAGCGACCATGTTCTTGGCTATATGGCGGGCAGCATATGCTGCTGACCGGTCAACCTTTGAGGGGTCTTTGCCCGAGAAGGCGCCGCCGCCATGCGCACCGCGGCCACCATATGTGTCAACTATGATCTTGCGTCCCGTCAGGCCGCTGTCGCCGTGAGGACCGCCGATAACAAACTTTCCGGTGGGATTGACATGGTATTTGATTTTGCCGTCAAATAACTTCTGCACATCTGCTCCGAATTTTGACTTAACCCTCGGGACCAGGATATTGATCACATCCTTTTTAATGGTCTCCAGCATCTTCTTTTCATCCTTGCTGAAGTCGTCATGCTGGGTGGAGACGACGATGGTGTGTACCCTTTTCGGCGTGCCGTTGTCATTGTACTCGATGGTGACCTGTGACTTGGAGTCGGGGCGGAGATATTTCATTTGTTTCCCTTCACGGCGGATCTCTGCCAGCTGGTAAACAAGCTCATGAGCGATGTCAAGTGAGAGGGGGAGGTAATTTTCGGTTTCGTCAACGGCATAGCCGAACATCATTCCCTGGTCGCCGGCGCCCTGTTCCTCTTTCTTTTTTCGTTCCACACCCATGGAGATGTCAGGCGACTGCTCATGTATGGCCGAGAAGATGCCGCAGGAGTTGCCGTCGAACATGTATTCGGCCTTTGTATAGCCTATACGGTTGATGACATCACGGATTATTGTCTGTACGTCTACGTACGTTTTTGTTTTGACCTCTCCGGCAACCACCACCTGGCCGGTGGTGACGAGTGTCTCGCATGCGACCTTTGAGTCGGGGTCCCATGCCAGGAAGTTATCAAGGAGTGCATCGGAGATCTGGTCGGCAACCTTGTCAGGGTGCCCTTCGGAAACTGATTCAGAAGTAAATAAATAGCTCATATGTTAATTTTTTTACGTTTAACAATGGCAGGGACGGATTGTTGGCAAAGCAGCGGTCGGATACCGTTTTAGCATTTTTTTCCGTGGTTGCAATCAGCGCAAATCTGTCCACCTGTCGATTAACGGGGGCAAAGATAATAAAATTTGAGATTTGAGATTTGCGAATGCCGATTTGGATTTGCGAATGCCGAATTGCGAATGCCGAATTGGATATGGGATCTGGGATTTGCGATTTGCGAATTTATATTTCCCGGCCGACAGGTACCGGTTCTTAGTTGGCAGTGGGCAGTACCAGTGGGCAGTGGGCAGTACCAGTGGGCAGTGGGCAGTACCAGTTGGCAGTGGGCAGTACCAGTGGGCAGTGGGCAGTACCAGTGGGCAGTGGGCAGTACCAGTTGGCAGTGGGCAGTACCAGTGGGCAGTAGATACAACTCAGAATAATTAAACAATATGTATTAAACATCATGTATAATACAATATGTTTAAAAATATCTGTATATTTGGGTAAAGAAAAGATGCATTATGAGTGGTAAGAATCCTTTTCCTGTAGTCGGATATCATGGATCAGAGCTGTTTTGTGACAGAGAGAAAGAGACTGAGATCCTGATGCGGAATCTTCATGGAGGTCAGAATACTACTCTTATTTCCTTGCGAAGAATGGGCAAAACAGCACTGATTTATCACGTTTTTGACCGGATTATTAAAGAAAAGCAGGCATTTTGTCTGTATGTAGATCTGTATCCGACAGGAAGCATCAGGGAGCTGACGAGGCAGCTGGCCACAGTATCAATGAATGTTTTTCCACAGAGAAAGCGGGTGGGAAAGAAATTCATTTCATTTCTCAAGGGACTTCGTCCCGTGATAAAGTATGACCCGCTGACAGGAGCTCCGGAAGTGAGATTTGAGTATGCCACTGCCACTGATTATGAGATTACCCTTGCGGCTCTTCTTAATTTCCTGAATGAACAGGGGACAGATGTTTACCTGGCACTGGACGAATTCCAGGTTATTGCCAATTACAGGGAGGGTAACGCCGAAGCGATTCTCAGGACGCTTATTCAGCAGATGACCAATATTCATTTCATTTTCAGCGGAAGCAACAGGCATATGATGAATGAAATCTTCCATGACTCGAAGAGACCCTTCTTCGCCAGCACCAGAATAATAAGCCTGTCGCCTATTTCAGCTGAAGTATACCGCGACTTCATTACTGAGCGTTTTGCCGGAAAGAAGAAAATCATAAGTCCTGAAGCGGTAAGTTTCATACTTGACTGGACCCGCAGGCATACATATTACACACAGTCTGTCTGCAACACCATCTACAGTGCAGGCGGGAAAACCATTGATCTTCAGTCGGTGAAAGAAATTTGCGGAGAGATACTGGATGAGCAGGAGAAAACTTTTCTTCAGTACAGGTATCTGCTTACTTCAAACCAGTGGCAGATCCTGATGGCAGTGGCGAAGGAGGGGAAGGTTTACAGGCCTACAGCTGCAGAGTTTCTTCAGAATTATTCACTTGGAACGCCTGCCGGTGTCGGACGTGCGTTTGATTCCCTCATGTCAAAGGAGATGATCTATGAAGAGAGTGACAGCAACGGGAAGTATTATTCCGTATATGATCTTTTTCTTTCACGGTGGCTGGAAAGGCAATAGTCCCGTGGTGATGGTTCCTGAATGATTTAAGAATCACGTTTCAGCAGCTGCCTTCTGCCATCGCGGCACTCCCGGTTTCACGCCGGGAGGTTCGTGTGCTGTGTAAAACTGGTAATGTGGCCAAAAATAGCTGGTGATTTTTTGCGGATTGAGGATAAAGGAGCGGTTACTATTTTCCGGTAAGTTGCCGGAATGTTTCCTCGAGGCGGGCGCCTGCGAGAGATGCTATTTCGGCAATGGGGCCGTCGGCCACGATGTGGCCATGATCTATGATGATAACCCTGCTGCAGATGGCCTCGACTTCCTGCATGATATGGGTTGACAGCATAACTGTTTTTTCCTTTCCGGCTTCGGAGATGAGATTTCGTATCTCCACTATCTGGTTGGGGTCGAGTCCCGTGGTCGCCTCATCCAGTATCAGCACCTTCGGGTCGTGGATCAGCGCCTGGGCCAATCCCACCCGTTGGCGGTATCCCTTGGAGAGTGCTCCGATCTTCTTCCCCTGTTCCGGGGAGAGTCCGGTACGTTCTATTACTGAACTGACAGCATCCTTACTCCTCTTTCCAAGTCCGTAAATGTCAGCAACATATCCAAGGTATTCCCTTACGTACATATCAAGGTAGAGAGGATTGTTTTCAGGAAGGTAGCCTATATGACGCCTCATCTCCCTGGCAGCAGGGCCGGCGGGGAGGCCGCAAACCGTCACCTGGCCGGAATCGGCCGGGAAGAAGCCGGTGATGATCTTCATCATCGTCGACTTGCCTGCACCGTTTGGTCCGATGAAACCCACGATCTCTCCTGCCGGAATGGTAAAGGAGACACTGTCAAGGGCCTTCTGCGGACCGTAGTGCTTCGTTACGTTACTGACAACAATTGACATTTGGGAGGTTCTATCCGTACATGAACTGTCCGAGGTTGGCAAATGCCGAGGTCGGATTCACGCAGCATACCGGGATCTTTGAACTGTTGGCAATGATGAATTGTTCCTTTGCACCCAGGACGAAGTCGGCAAAAGTTATATCCTTGGTGGTCATTATAAGTATCAGGTCAGCCTTCATCTCCTGGGCTATCTCCAGGGTGCGCTCTGCGAGCTTTTCAGTTGGTATCTCACGGATCTCATACTCTATATTGTTCTGGATCAGCATCCTGACAGTATAGTTGAGGTTGAGGTTTGTCTTCCTGGCCAGTGAGTCATCCTTCCTCTGAGCCTTGAGGATATGGATCTTTGAATCAAAATATTTGCCCATGAAGATAGCCATTGAGAGCTTCTCCTTCTCCTCTGACCGGAAGTCGACCGGAAACACAATATTATGATATCTCTCATTGTCATCAGGCGGCGCCTGTACAACGATATAGGGCACTTTTGACCTGGTAATCACCTTCAGTGCCCAGCTGCCTGTCAGCTTCTGCATGCCGCTCATGCCATGGGTTCCCATAACCACAAGTGAAGCTTTACGGTCATTTACAAATTCAGGAATCTGTTTGAAAATAGTTCCGCGGGCAACATGTGTCTTGACCTTTGCGCCGAATCTGCGCTGAACTTCAGCCCCCTTGTTTTCCATTGCAGCCTGTTTAGCCTTTATGCCTCCGTCAGTGGTAATCTTCTCAACCACATGCAAAAGGCAAATGTCATTCCTCGTCATGAGCGAAATCTTAATGGCATGCTGCAATGCATATTCAGTCACCGGGGTGAAATCCCAGGGAACTACAATCATCTTGCTGTCGACTTCCATAATGTTTTCGTTTTCAATTAGAACAGTAAAATTACCCTTTTTACAGGATAAATTCAATAGCCAGAGTACTTAGGAGAAACGCCCGCACCATGAGAAAAATTGCATTTGTGCACAAAAACAGTGCCATTTGTTGACAGATCATTCCGGTTGCAGGAACAAAATGCTATTTTTGTCTGCATAATACGATGATCATTTTATGAAACGTAAAAGAGTAAAAGAACTGCTTGAGAGCCATGTGACGGGTGAGAGGGTACTTGTCAAGGGATGGGTCAGGACAAAGAGAGAGATCAAGAATGTGGCATTTGTGGCTCTTAATGACGGCTCAACCATAAATAACATACAGATAGTCATTGATATAAACTCATTTCCGGCTGAGCTGCTCAGGGATATTACCACCGGTGCCAGCCTGGCTGTCACAGGTACACTCGTTGCCTCACAGGGGAAGGGTCAGAGTGTTGAGGTCACCGCCTCGGAGATAATTCTCTACGGAAAGTGTGATCCGGAGACCTATCCCTTGCAGAAAAAAGGGCACTCAATGGAGTTCCTGAGGGAGATAGCGCATCTTCGTTTCCGAACCAATACCTTTGGAGCCGTAATGCGCATCCGGCACGCCATGGCATTTGCAGTACATAAGTATTTCAATGACAGGGGATTCTTTTATCTTCATACCCCCATTATAACCGGCAGTGATGCCGAAGGCGCCGGAGAGATGTTTCATGTCACAACCCTTGACCTGGAAAATCTGCCAAGGACAAAGGACGGCAAGGTGGATTTTGAACAGGACTTCTTCGGGAAGGCAACGAATCTGACCGTTTCCGGACAGCTGGAGGGTGAACTGGGAGCACTGGCCCTGGGTGAGATATACACGTTCGGTCCCACATTTCGCGCCGAGAACTCAAATACTCCGCGTCATCTGGCGGAATTCTGGATGATCGAGCCGGAGATGGCTTTCTGGGACATCAATGACAATATGGATCTTGCGGAGGATTTTACCAAGTACCTGATCAGGTATGCGCTTGACAACTGCCGTGAGGATCTTGAGTTTCTGAACAAGATGATTGACAACAGGCTGATTGAGCGGCTGGAATTCGTACTGGCCAACAGTTACATGAGGCTGACCTATACTGAAGCCATAAAGATCCTGGAGTCATCAGGCCGCAAGTGGGAGTACCCGGTGGGCTGGGGCCGTGATCTCCAGGCAGAGCATGAAAGGTATTTGGTTGAGACCCATTTCAAAAGGCCTGTTATACTTACCGATTACCCGATGAGCATCAAGGCTTTCTACATGAAGCAGAATGATGACGGCAAGACGGTGAGGGCCATGGATGTCCTGTTCCCGGGAATTGGCGAGATAATCGGTGGATCACAGAGGGAGGAGGAGCCTGACAAGCTGACGCGAAGGATTGAGGAGCTGAACCTGCCGCTGAAGGATCTGTGGTGGTATCTTGACACAAGAAGATTTGGCACGGCGCCTCATTCAGGCTTCGGCCTGGGCTTTGAGAGGCTGATACTCTTCATGACAGGGATGTCAAACATCCGCGATGTGATTCCATTCCCCCGCACCCCGCGGAATGCAGAGTTCTAGTATACTGAAACGAAGGCATCATGCTCGACCAGAAACTCCAGCAGAAGCTGCTCCAGAAACTTTCCCCGCAGCAGATCCAGATGATCAAGCTGCTGGAGGTGCCTGCCATGCAGCTCGAGCAGCGCATCAAGAAGGAACTGGAGGAAAATCCTGCCCTGGATGAAGGTCCCGATGATGACGAAATGCCAGGTGATGAGGAGGATGAGGAGGTTGACCAGGAACAGGCTGACCGTGATCAGGATGAGTTCGCACTTGATGATTATCTGAATGATGAGGACATACCTGATTACCGGCTGCAGATCAACAATGCCTCAAGGGATGACGAGAGGCGTGACGAGATACCATACGCAGCAGGATCATCATTCCATGAGAACCTGATACAGCAGTTCAATCTGCGTGCCGACACCGAACGGGAAGAGACTCTCGGAGAATACATCATTGGCAACATTGATGATGATGGTTACCTGCGCCGTGAGGTGGAGAATATGGTTGATGACCTTGCCTTCCTTCAGAACATCACCACCGATGAAGATGAACTTAAGGCTATCCTGAGGATAATACAGGACCTGGAGCCGGCGGGAGTAGGTGCACGTGACCTGCGCGAGTGCCTGCTGCTGCAGATGGAAAGGAAGGATCAGTCGGTCCGTGCGGTGGCACTGACAAAAACCGTTCTCACTGATTTCTTCGAGGAATTCTCCAGGCGGCACTATGAAAAGATAATGGTCAGGCTGGGTATTGGAGAGGATGACATGAAGGGAGTCATTGACGAAGTGCTGAAGCTTAATCCAAAGCCCGGAGGAACAATCAGTGACCCCTATTCAAAAACGGCACAGCACATCATTCCCGACTTCATCCTGGAGCAGAGTGACAGCGGTCTGGAACTAAGCCTGAACAACAGGAATATCCCCGAACTGAAGGTCAACCGGGGCTACAGCGAGATGCTTGAATCATACACGCGCGACAAAAAGGCGGGTAAACAGAATCGTGATGCCATCCTCTTTGTAAAGCAGAAACTGGATGCGGCAAAGTGGTTCATTGATGCAATGAAGCAGAGGCAGAATACGCTGCTGCTGACAATGAACGCAATCCTCGAGTACCAGAAGGAATACTTCGCCGAAGGCGATGATACAAAGCTAAAGCCAATGATACTCAAGGATGTGGCTGAAATGACAGGATTGGATATATCTACGGTATCACGCGTGGCAAACAGCAAGTACATCCAGACCCATTTCGGGATATTCCCGCTGAAGTTCTTCTTCTCCGAGGGGATGCAGACCGATGCCGGCGATGAGGTGTCAACACGCGAGATAAAGAGGATCCTTCAGGAGTGCCTCAGCAACGAGGACAAGCGCAGGCCGCTGACAGACGAAAAGCTTACTGAGATCCTGCAGGAGAAAGGGTATCAGATAGCACGCCGCACAGTGGCAAAATACCGGGAGCAACTGAATATCCCGGTGGCAAGGATGAGGAAGGAGATAACATAGGCCTCATGGCGAGGAGGATGAAGGAGACAGAATAATCCTCGCGGCAGGGATGAGTAAGGAGACAATTTGATCCGCTCAGTAAGGGCGGAAGACAGGGAGGAAGAGAAGGAAGTGACAATGAATCAGGGTGTGAATGAATTGCAGGGAAACGGTGGAATCATCCCGCCGGAGAGGAGGAATGATGGCAGAAACCATACGGTGAAGAGGGTGGCGGAGCTCCTTTCCGTCGCATTTCATCCGATATTCATGCCTCTGTACGGTTTGCTCATCATCTACAGCTCACATACTCTTCATTCCTTCATGCCGTCGGAGATCAAGCGGATGATCTTCATTCTGGTGGCTGCCAACAATGTGATGATACCGCTGGCTCTTGCCACGGTTTTATATGCGCGGGGAGCGATCTCCACATTCAATGCGCGTGACCGCAACGAGAGGATGATACTGCTCACCTTCTCAGTGGTCATGTACAGCATCACCGCATTTCTCCTGATGAGGATGCAGATCCCCAGCCTTTTCAGAGCTTACTTCATCTCAATAGCGATCGTCACCCTGATAACGCTGGTGATAACGGTGTTCTACAGGATCTCGCTTCATGCCTCTGGCATCGGAGGGTTGCTGGTGCTGATCGTGTTCATGATTTTGCTGTATCAAAACAGCATGGTATGGCAACTGGTTGCCGTTTTTGTCACCGGAGGAGCCGTGATGGCTTCACGTATCCACCTTGAGGATCATTCGACGTCAGAGGTATGGACCGGGCTGCTGGCAGGCGTGGCGACAATGAGCATCTCACTTTTTCTCCTGCTCAGATAACAGTTTGATTGCATTTTCGAAAAGCTTCGCAGGATCGGGCAGTTGTAACCTGAAACCGGTGTCATTACCAGCACCGGCAGACTGGCCGGTCATGTTCTCAGCCAGTGTTGCCAGCGGTTTCAACCTGTTCTGTTTCATGGTCATGAAACCATACCGCCCATGGAGGTATTTCCCGAGGTATTCCTGTTCCGGCTGCCCGGGAGTGGGAATCAGCACCGCACTCATGTTCAAGGATGCCAGTTCCATTATTGAGGTATAGCCTGCCCTGGTGATCACAAGGGAGGCGCCGGCAATTACCCGGCGCATGGTGGCGGTGCCGGGGGAGACAATGTATTGAGCTGAGTTTCCTTCACGTGGCACCTTATTAACAGGCGAGGCTGTGAGCACAATCAGAGGAGTGGAAGTGAGGCCCTTCATGACCTTTTCAAGTAAAAGAGTCCGCTGTGGCTCTGGTCCTGACAACACCAGGCAGGCATACGGGGCAGCCGGGGGGGAAAAGTCACCGGCATCGGGCGGTGGCTGAGGAAAGTCAAATTCAGAGGGGGACGGTTGAGAGGGATTTTCATCAGTGGAATGCGGTTGCACAGGGGTTTCAGCCGGATTGGTG
>CAYYEH010000025.1:19061-20905 GCA_964470815.1 uncultured Rikenella sp. | reverse complement strand
AGAGGGATTTTCATCAGTGGAATGCGGTTGCACAGGGGTTTCAGCCGGATTGGTGCCGGGCATCGCAAAGCGCGACAGGGGGCCCATGTACACCAGCTTCCCGCTGAGCCATGACCGGCTGCCGGGGTCGGTGATGAGGCTGTGTGACAACCTTCCTGACAGGTTTATGTCTCCCGGATAGTCGGGTACGAGGCAGAGGTCATACCTGCTTATAATCAAGCGGTGCATCAGTGCCGCGATCGGCTCCATAATCCCCAGCGGGCCGGGGAGGGGTATCCGTATCTGGTGAGTGACATAAACCGAAAAGATTTCCCTGTGGAAAAAGCCAAACCGGTTATCGGAAATGATTACCGAAGGACTGATCTGTTTTGCCAGCTGCCTGAGCAACAGGTGATCCCTGACAGCAGACATGATTATGACGGGCAGTTGCAGGAAGATGCAGATATATTGGGGAAGAAGACGGGAGTACCTGATTCTGAATCCGGGTATCTCCAACACGGTGATTCCCGGCAGTTCCTTTTCAGCCATTTGCAAAAGCAGTGTGTCAGCCGCGAAAAAGACTTCGCAACCTCTTCGCCTGAGCTCCAGCGCCAGAGGTATCATCCGTCCGGCATGGCCGAAGCCCCAGCTGAGAGGGCTTATCAGGATCTTTACCCCGTTCATGGCTTTTACCCCGAGACGGTAGTGGTGATACCCAGTTCCCTGACCCTGCGGGCAATGTCATTGAGTTCGCTGACCGGCACTTTTACAAGGTGGTTGCCGAGGGGTGTGTCGCGGTGGATGGTATAGATCATTACCTGCTGCGGCCTGAGCCTGGAAAGGGCTTCAATCCATGCGGTGATTTCTCCGGGAGTGGTATTGTCAACCTTTCTGCCATCACATTCGCCTCTTACAAAGAGAGTCTGTATTATGAACTTCCCGTTAAAATCAGCTGTATATTTTTCCAGGCTTTTCATTTCTGTTTTTACGTGTGGCTGGTTCATCTGCTGCACAGTAGCGGGGATTGCAGAATCGAGTTTAAGGCAGTTCATGTCAACCTTCCTGAGTGCATCGCGGACGCTTTTGCGATGCAGCATCGAGCCGTTGGAGAGTACCGAAATGAGGGCTTCGGGGAAGAACTCGTTGCGCAGAGCGACGGAGTCATCTATTATCCCTGCAAAGGCAGGGTGAAGTGTCGGCTCGCCGTTGCCGGCATAGGTTATGACATCCGGAGCCTCCCCTTTTTCCTTCATCCCGGAAAGTCTTGCCCTGAGGGCATCATAAACCGCTTTGCGGGAAGGGAGTTTTTCCCGGGGAACCGGCATGTCGGGTGTCCATCCGCATTCGCAGTATATGCAGTTGTAGGTGCATACCTTCCGGCTGACGGGAAGCAGGTTTATGCCGAGGGAGACACCCAGCCGGCGGCTGCTTACAGGGCCGAATACGATGCTGTCAAAAAGGAAGGTTGCCATCAGGTATGGTGTTAATCAGAAGCTACAAAATTACAATAATCTGCTTACCCCGCCTGCAGGGAAGGTGTGACATCGGTCTGCGGTGATCTGGCAAGGGGTATACCTTCAATCACATCAGTCTGCGCACCCTGCTTTCAGGGAGGAGGCGCATGTTCACCAGGTCAAAAGGCTCAACCAGGAGTAGCCCCGGCCGCTTTCCAGGCTCCACAGATCCGAGGGTGTCATCCATTTTCAGCGCACGGGCGCCGTTGATGGTTCCCCAACGGATGATCTCACCGACGGGTAACCGAGGGGTGGCATCCTGCAGCAGCCGCAATCCGGTTATCATGCTCAGGTGATCTGATGATGCGAGGCTGTCGGTTCCCGTCACAATCCTGTCAGTCACCTCCCTCA
>CAYYEH010000025.1:0-18961 GCA_964470815.1 uncultured Rikenella sp. | reverse complement strand
TCTGATGATGCGAGGCTGTCGGTTCCCGTCACAATCCTGTCAGTCACCTCCCTCAGCATGGCCGCCGGCGGCATAAGCCCTGATATATGGAGATTTGAAGCTGGGCAGAGGCAAAACCATGTATTTCCTGCCATGGCAACACGTTCAGCCTCTTCCCGGGTGATCACGGTGTTATGCACCAGAAGAAGCCCGGAGACCATCTCTGACAGTTCCAGGGCTGCTTCGACATGGTTATCTGCTATCTTCCGCTCCTCATCCGATTCCAGGAAATGAACCGATATTACCGAACCAGGGTTCAGATGTTCCCTTATGAGCCCAGAAAGGGGATGAGAGACAGAATAGAGGGAATGGGGGGTTACCTGTGCAGGAAGTCTGGCAGCCTGCATCTCTTCAATCACCTCCAGTGCGCCGTTCATTCGGGTTTCTGCCATTGCGGGATCAAGTCCGAATACCTCTGCAAAGGTGAAGTATTTTATTTCACTTTGACTTTTAATGCCGGCAGTCAGGCTATTATTGCTTATATCGCCGCAGGCAACCACCCCTTCGTCCAGCATCTCCCTGTCGGCACGGGCAGCCGCGTCAATGACAGTCGCAGCAGATGCCTCCCTTCGGTCGCGCACCGAATTGATGAAGCTGCCGAGTCCCCCTCCCGGAGCTATCTCACCGCGCAGGTGTGAGAGTTCAAGGTGAGCATGACAATTCACCAGACCGGGAATGATTATGCCGTTGTAGAATTCCGTGGCTCTCTTTTCGGGCAGTTTGCCTCCTGTATCCTCCACCGATGTGATTGTACCGTCAGAGGCGACAGTTACAATTCCTCTTTTCAGGGGTTTGCCGGCCGATGTAAAGATATACTGGGCAGATATTCTTCTCATGGCAGATCCGGAACAGGGTCTTTTACCCTTGTGACGGAGATATTGGCTATGCGGGCATGTTTTTCCCACTGGCCCGGCTGGTTGTCGTGGTTCAGCAGCCATCCTCTCAGGCGGGCACCGGGGATGGAGTCGAGGGTATGGCGTATGGCGGCATTCAGGAACCGGCCGTCCTTGTTCAGTACCACCTCTTCCCAGTAATCACGCTTCTCCTCTCCTGATTCGTCAGTATAGCTGAAGTATACTGTGATCCTGGGATTCAGGCTCCTGTCGTCTTCAAAGACTCTTATGTCTGCTTCCAGTAAATATTCTCCCGGTTCTTCCAGCGGGATGTCAAACCATACAGGGTCACGGGTGAAGTCTTCAGGGAAGCTGTAGCTTGTTTTGCCGGGCCAGAGGTTTTCCGACGCCGGTTCTGCCGGTTTGTTCTCGGTCATTACCACTGTCTCCAGTTCCAGGAGGTTTCCGGTGACCCGATCATAAATTTTTGACAGTCTCCTGGGTTTGCCGGTGAAGTAATATTTCATCGTAGCATCAAACTGCTCATAAGTATAACCGTGATTTTCAATGATGTCTATATAATTATCAATTGAGTCGCGTTTCGCCCAGGTATCCCTCATCGTGTAAAGTTCGAGGATACCGGCGGTGAGGTAGGTGTCTGTCAGTATGGCCACGAGCTTATCATCGGGTATGCGCATTTTCCTTCCCGGCTTGCCGGTGCCGGATTCACCGCAGGATGCTGCCATTAACATAGCAATGACAAGGCTTATGATTGCAATTGTCCTCATTTCATTTTTTTGCCTGTTTCCTTAAGATGACGGCGGGAGAGGTAGTGCACCGGGTACCAGGCAGCTGCGTAGCCGATAGCGAGAACCGTGGCTGCCACAATAAGGAAGTCGGCCATTTTCATCCTGACCGGATAGGCATCTATGAGCAGCGATTCTCCCGCAAGCTTCACAATGCCGAAATGTTGCTGTGATGCACAGAGGATGAATCCCAGCAGTAGTCCGAGGAGGGTTCCGATAAATGATATCATCCATCCCTCGTAGATGAAAATACGCCTGATAAGCTGGTTATCGGCCCCGAGGCTTCTCAGGATGTTTATATCCCTCTCCTTCTCGATGATAAGCATTGTCAGCGACCCGATGATATTGAACGATGCAATGATCAGGATGAAAGTAAGGATTACGAATATTGCCAGCCGTTCGGCTTTCATGACCTTGTAAAATATCTCCTGCTGTTCGTATCGGTTCTGAACCAGGAAGTTATCTCCCATCACCTCCCTGATTGCATTCTGGGTCTTCTTCTCGTCTGCTCCCGGTTTCATCCTGACCTCTATGGCGCTTACCTCATCAGTATATCCCAGAAGTTCCCTGGCAAAGTCAACAGGGAGGAAGAGGTATTTTGAATCAAATTCCTGCTCAACGGCAAAGATCCCCGAGAGGTATATATATTTCCTGGTGAATTCATTATCAGGCGTTCCCCTGATTTTCGCGTTTCTGTCAGGGATATATATTGCCAGGGGCGAAACGAAGTTCAGCCGTATTCCCAGGTAGTTGGCCACACCCAGTCCGGCAATGGCATAGGGCCTTCCGTTCTCATCCTGAAGGGTGAAACTGCCATCCCACATGGCTGTGTCAAGGTCAGTCACCTCCGCATAGTTGAGGGAGACTCCCTTGACTGTTGCAATATACTGTTGTTCCTCAAAGCGGAGGAGGGCATTCTCCTCGAGGGTTATGGCAAAGACATCGACGCCATCTGCGGAAGCCAGTCGTTTGAGCATCAGGCTGTCAGGAGTGAAAACCTTTCCTTTTACCGGGGTGATTTTTATCTGCGGATCAGAGGTGCTGAATATACTCCTCACCATTTCCTCGAGGCCGTTGAAGACCGAAAGGATGGTTATAAGGGCCATGGTGCCCACCATTACGCCTGCAACGGAGATTGCAGATATGACATTGATGGCATTTCGCGATTTCTTCGCGAAGAGGTATCTCTTTGCTATATACAGTGACAGCTTCATCGGCCGTTCCGGGCTATTACCAGCAATCCCGTTCCTTTTTTATGTTTGGTTCCCAGGTCTGCGCAATTCAATGCAAGAACAAATGGCATCACGGCAAGATAATAGAAAGGGAGAACAATAAAGAAGAGTTTTGAGGCTGACAGCATAATGACGGGGTACTTCATTGAGAGGCGCCATGCGATGCTGCCCGGGGTGCCATAGGTATATGATGCTTTTACCTCATTATAACCTGCTGACTCCAGTTTTTCGGTTATTTCCTCCATGCCGTATCCGTCGCGTACATGTTCTCCTATAAATGACAGGTCACCATCGGAACGGACATCAGAGCCACCCTGGTCTGAGGGGGTGGATATGACAAGGCAGCCTCCCGGGGCAGTCATCTTATGGAAGTTTGAAAAAACGGCACGGTCTTCGGAAATATGTTCCATCACGTCAACACATAATACCAGGTCATAGCTCCCTCCGCCGTTCCATGTGACCAGGTCGGCCTCCACGGCCTCCACCCTGTCTGAGAGACCTGTTTTGCTGAAAAAGGCGTTGCAGTCAGTCACCTGCTCACTCTTGATATCTGCAGCTGTTATCTTCCAGGAGCCGAAGTGTGATGCCATCCACCAGGAATACTGTCCGAACCCCATTCCTGCGTCTAGCACCTTTGCCTTCTGAGGCAGGGATGGCGCCAGTCCTTTAAGGGCACGTCTGACATGCCATGACCGGAGGAGGAGGATGTTCAGCAGGCGGTAAAAGAGCCGTCGCAGCAGTGGATGGAGGTTGAACAGTCTCCCCAGAAGCTCCTTGATGGGATCATAATGCATATTCCTTATTCCTTGAGCAGTTTCGAAATGTTGTCTATGTAGTCATTGCTGTCGTCAATAAAGAATGCAATTTCCGGGATGATTCGCAACTGGTTGCGGACCTTCTGTCCCAGTTCATACCTCAGCCTCGGTACGCTGTTGCGCAGTACGGAGAGGGTGGCTTCAGATCCCTCGGAAGGAAAGATGCTGATCCAGACCTTTGCCAGCGAAAGGTCAGGGCTGACTCGTACTGTGGTTACTGAGACCATCTTACCGTGGGCCAGCCCGGCTCCGTGATGCATGATGATCTCAGCAAGCTCCTTCTGCACCAGTCTCGCAACTTTCTTCTGCCGTGTCGATTCCATTGTCGATAATTTTCCCGGCAAAAATACGAAAAAATGTGACTGGGGACGGAGGTAGAGCCACGGCGGAGCAGGAGCAGGGCCGTGAGTGAAATCAAGGTGATCCGGATGGCCGGAGGACGGCGGGAGGCGCAGCGGAGCTGTAGCGGGACCGTCATCTGGCGTGAGGGTTGCAGGGGAGTTGATGCGGCGAGGGATCAAATTCGTTTATTATCCCTATTTTTGTGGCGGAGAAATAAATTCTGGATGGATACGGTAGTAAGCGGCATACGGTCAACTGGCAATCTTCACCTTGGGAACTATTTCGGGGCACTGAAGAACTTCCTCAGGATGCAGGATGAAAACAACTGTTTTTTCTTTGTTGCAGATTATCACTCACTTACAACACATCCACATCCTGATGACATCCATGGCAACATAAGACAGGTGCTGGCTGAATACCTTGCTGCCGGCATAGACCCGGAAAAGGCGACCGTTTATGTGCAGAGCGATGTTCCTGAAGTGACCGAGCTATACCTGCTTCTGAACATGATTTCGTATGTAGGTGAGCTTGAGCGTACTGCCTCATTCAAGGAGAAGATCCGCAAGCATCCTGACAACATCAATGCGGGGCTTCTGACCTACCCGGTGCTGATGGCTGCCGATATTATTATTCACAGGGCACATAAGGTACCGGTAGGGAAGGATCAGGAGCAGCACCTCGAAATGACGCGCCGCTTTGCCCGCCGGTTCAACACAATGTACAATGTTGAGTATTTCCCGGAGCCTGATGCATACAACTTCGGGAAGCAGCTCATCAAGATCCCTGGTCTTGACGGCACCGGAAAGATGGGCAAGAGTGAGGGGAATGGCATTTTCCTGGCTGACACGCCGGCAGAGATACGGAAGAAGGTGATGAGGGCCGTCACCGATGCCGGGCCGGAAAAACCAGGTTCAGAGCCATCGGAACCGGTGAAGAACCTGTTCACCATCATGGAGGTTGTGTCAGACCGGTCAACACTGGAGCATTTCAGGGAACAGCATGCGACCTGCCAGATAAGATACGGCGACCTGAAGAAGCAACTGGCAGAAGACATCATTAAAGTCACAGAGCCTATCAGGGTGCGTATCAACGAGATCCTGAATGATCCGGTCTATCTTGGCAGGGTGGTGGCACAGGGTGCCGAGAAGGCGAGGGTCAGCGCAACAAAGACCATTCGTGAGGTCAGGGAGATCATAGGCTATAAACCATTCTGAGAAACGGCAGGGCTGCATTAACACCCGGTCATCCGGTGAGGCTTGTATTTCACCTATTCTGCAGGCATGGTTCCTGATTCGCGGGAGCCGCTTCCGGATATGCCGGTTTATGCATTTACAACCGGTGCCCGTTCGAACGGGGCATCCCTGTCAAAGAGGTAGCGGTAGGTAATGTGTGTCTTGATTACTTTTGCGCCGATCTGGTCAAGCAGATGCATCATGGATGGGTTGAAATCACCTATCCAGTTAAATTCCAGCTCTTTATACGGGAATTTATCTGAGAGTGCCAGTTTGGCGAATGACATGATCAGGGCGCCTTCCACACCCTTGCGCTGGTATTCCGGCACAATTCCGAATATAAGACCGAAAGCCTTTGTCAACTCATTCCTGATATGTCTGTACCACAGGAATTTGAGCCTTCCTACATGATTCATCTTGCCGTTAAGGTGCCTGACGATCTGGTTCACTTCAGGGAGCATGATGAAGAAGCAGATGGGTTCATCGCGGTAGAATCCGAACCATAGTAATTTCTCATCGAGTACCGGCCTGATGCTTTTGAGGATAAGTTTTGCATGACCTTCACTTATGGTTTTGACTCCCGGGAACCGGGCCCAGCCCTTGTTGTAGACGATCATGAAGTTACGCGATATGTCACGCAGTTCTTTCAGGGTCATGTACCTGAATGAATAGTCAGGGTTGCTGAAGATCCTTTCCGCCTTTTCCCTGATAACGCTGTTCAGGCGGCTGTCATCAACAGGCATATGGTATGTATACTGTTCGAAATAGTTCCTGAAGCCATAGGTTTCGAATAGTTCCCTGTAGTAGGGAGGGTTATATGGCATGCAGTAGTTCGGAGGCATGAAACCGTCAACCAGCAGACCCCACCAGCGGTCGCGGTCACCGAAGTTAACCGGCCCTTCCATTACTGACATATCCTTCTCCGCCAGCCAGTTGCGGCATGCATCAAAGAGCATCTTTGAAGCTTCTTTGTCATTGATGCATTCAAAGAAGCCCATACCTCCCACGTGGCTTCCGCCGGCGCTGGCGATTTTTTTGCTGTAGAAGGCAGCCACCCTCCCTATTGTTTTTCCGCTGCTGTCGCGCAGAAGCCACCTGATTGCCTCACCGTTCCGGAACAGGGTGTTGGTGGATGGATTAAAGATTGATTCGATATCCCTGTACAGGGGTTTTATCCAGTTAGTGTCTCCCCTGTTCAGGATTGCCGGAAGTTCATGGAAGTCCCTGACATCCCTTTTGCCGTTTAATACGGCAAGCCTGTAGCCGCAGTTCATTACCCTCGGAATAACCAAAATTTCTGAAAATTACTCAATCATTTTGGAAATCCAAATGATATGAACCTACGGAGTGGGCTGTCAGACCTTTATCCTTGCCGAGATGATGAAATTCCTTCCCGGTGCAGCTATTCCTGATGAGTAGGGTCGGTACCTCAGGTCCAGGATATTCTCCACCCCTGCTGTCAGTTCCAGTCGGTTGCTGATGTTGAATGAGCTCTTGAAGCTGAGTGTAAACCATCCGGGTGACCAGGGGTTACCGTTTTCGTCTTCGGCGTAGAGGTATGGTTTATCCTTCTCGCTTGGTGCCATCCTGTCGTTGGTTATGCTTCCGTTGTAGATTGCATACAGGTCTGCCTTGACTATTGACCGTTCGAAAATGATATGTGTGGCACCGAACAACGGTGGCACGTGCCTGAGCGGGGCTTCTTCGTCGTCATAGCCCCTTGTGAGGGATAGCGATGATTTTATCCTGACGGATGATAACGGTCGCATTTCTCCCTTGAGCTGGGTTCCGTAGACAATTGCATAGCCGGCGTTGACCATGGCGTAAACCTGGCTCTCTTCACCCTGGAATTCAATGACGGGCAGGCCGTTGAAGAGGAATTCCCGGCGAACCATGGCGTTATCAAGATATGAGTAAAAGAGAGTGGCTTCTGCGAGCAGCAGTTTTCCAAACTCCCTGGTTATCCCCAGGTCAATGTTGTACAGGTATTCTGATTTCAGGTCAGGGTTTGGTACAACCAGGACTCCGGGTGCTGATTCAAACACCTTGCCAAGGTCATCAAGGTTTGGAGCCCTGAATCCGGTGGAGAGGTTAAGGGTAAGTTCGGTCCGGTCGTCCGGGCGGAAGACTGCACCTGCGGCTCCGGTCAGCGCCCCGTTGCCTGATTCTATAGTGGTGAAGGGGAAGTTATAGAATGAATTGTCTGCTATTTCCGAGTTCAGGCTTACGTAGTTGTACCTGGCCCCGGTGCTTACAGTCAGCCTTGCGGTGAGGTTGAACTTATAGCCGGCGTATGCCGAGACGCTGTTGTATCTGTTTTTACCGTTGGGATATCTTGAGCCTGCGGGAACGGTCTCACCGGTGTTGATATTTTTCACATCGGCGGAGCTGTGTATATTATTCCATACATATTCAGCACCGTAATAAACGAGGTTATCATTGTTGCCGGTTTTTTTGTCAAGATCGATATTTGCTGACCAGATCCCCACTTTTTCAAACTGTTCGTTAAGGGCTGTTTTGTTCAGCGCCCTGTCATGGCGGCTTTCGCGGTAGTCCTGCCGTGCCACGGTCAGCCGGGCCTCGTCAAAGATGGCGGTAGGCCTGTTGTATCGTCCTGAGGCATTGGTCATCATCCATACCTGCGGCCCGTAATACCAGTCACCGTATCTCAGGGTATTGTTCCTCGTCTGGATAAGCCTGTCGTAACGCGGGACATCAGAGAGGTGAGAGTAATGATGAGCGAGGTCGATGTCGAAGTTTCTTCCGGCCTTAAACCGGATCTTGTTCAGGGTATTAAGCTGGGAGTAGCCGGTAGCTACCTGTTTGCGGGGATTGCGGTTCATTATTATGCTGTCCCTGTTTCCGATGCGCATCTGGTATTCATTGCGCAGGTATTCCGGATGGGATACCGATCCCATGACCAGGTCACCGAACTTTGACCAGGTCACCGAGGAGAGGAATGCGACGCGCCTGCCTCCAAGGTTAATATCTGCATGGTATGTCTGTTCGGAGGAGGCTGATGACCAGCGCGTCATCCCCTCGGCTTTGAGATAGAGGGAGTCACCCGTTGAGAAGAGCGCCCTCTTTGTATGGAAGTCCATCACTCCGCCGAGTGCGTCACTGCCGTACATTGTGGCACCCGGCCCGAAGATGATCTCGGTTCTTTCAATGATGTTCGGATCAAGGGAAATGACGTTCTGTATGTTCCCCTCGCGGTAAATGGCATTGTTCATCCGCACTCCGTCAACGTTTATCAGCACCCTGTTGGTGGCGAAGCCTCTGATCATCGGGCTGCCTCCGCCCAGCTGGCTCTTCTGCACGAAGACATCACCCATGGAGACAAGGTCAGCAGCTGTCTGGGGATTCATCATTCTTACGGCAGGCTGAGCCACAACCGTGATATGATTCGGTACCTCTTCAGATTTCTGCTCCCATCGGTTTGCCGAGACAATGAACTCCTCCACCTCAAAGGTCTTAGTCTCCAGTCTTACGATCCAGCCGGCCGCCTTCAGTTCTTCCGGGGTATAGGAGACTCTCTCGTACGAAAAATGCTGGAAGAATACCGGCTGACCTGCCCTGAAACCGGAAAGGCTTGCCTTGCCTGACGGATTTGTATAGCCGAACTGGGTCCTGGCTTCATTGTATACGGCAACATCGGATACAGGCTTTCCTTCGTCGGCGCTGACAACAGTAACTGTCTGCGCATCAAGACTGAAAAACGGTAACAGAATTAGCAGGAAAAGGATTGGTTTCTTCATAGGACCTGTGTTAAATGCCATGCCACGATACACAAAAACCATTCCATTCATAAACCCGCCGGGTATGTTTACCGGCATACGGGGGCCTGTCTGTCAAACTGCCTGTCCGGGGCAACCTATTATTTTATATTTTTGATGTTGCATATCAAAATTAGCAATTGTGCGGAAAAGGACAGGCATCATCCTCGTTGGAGTTCTTGCCGCAGCTCTGGCTGTGGCGGCTTACTTGATCCGCAAGGAGAAGCAGGTGGTTCTGATCGATCCGTGGGAAGCGGTTCCTGCCGATGCTTTTTTCATTGTTGAAACCCGGGATTTCCCTGAACTGCTGACCAGTATTACTGATCCGGCCGGACTGTTACCCGGTCTGACCGGGATGAACTGGGCTTCCTCACTAGTAAAATCCGCATCAGTCATTGACAGCCTGACCGGGGGGAGGGATGTGAGGGAACTGATCAGCAACAGCCGGGTCCTCATCTCTTTTCATGTGGCCGGGCAGGGACGTGCTGTCCCCCTTGCAGTTATGAGCACAGGTCCTTTGCTTACGGCAAGGAAGCTGGTATCATTGTGTGAGGCCTCGGGGGCGACGGTGACCGACAGGCGTGACCTGGGAGGGACGCGGACTTTCACCCTGACCTACAGGAGAGGGGCCGGTCAGAAGGCCGTTTATGTGGCTCTCACTGCGGGAATAATGGCTGTTACGCCGTCTGAGAGCCTGCTGACGGCGGCGCTTGACAACAGGAGTGCCGGTGCTGACATAAGGCAACAGCAGGGTTTTGCACCTGTAATCAGTGCTGCCGGGAAGGAGGCTGATAACATTTTTATTCTCTTCAGGAATCTGCCCGGTTTCCTGAAATCGTTCACTGATCCTGAGAAGATTGCCTCGCTGTCGTCGGTTGCCATAGCCGGGGGAGGAGATCTCACCACGGCCGAGGAGGGCCTGTTCATCAGCGGTTTCCTGACCACGGCAGGTGCCGGTGCCGGTGCTGACCGCCTGGCTGATGTGCCACCCGCAGAATGCGGCGTGCATGAGATACTTCCGGGCAACACCCTGAGCTATAATACAATTATGCGTCGTGCCTCACTCTCCGGAGAGACAGCTTCAGACCCGGCTTCAATAAATGCCACCGACCTTGCATTGATCCTCAGTCCCTTCACGGGCTCTGAAGTAACAGATGCAGTGATTGCGGCCGGTGACGGCATCCAGACTATAAGACTCTTCAGGATGACTGACCCCAGGTCAGCTGAAGAGGTTCTACGGCAGAGGCTTACTGCCAGGTACAGGTCTATTGGTATGAGAGAGAGTCACTTTGTGGCCTCGGCCAGGGATGATGCCGGTGTTGAGGAGTCGATTTACCGAATGCCATTCACGGGCGTGGCCTCGATGCTTGCAGGTTCAGACAGGGGCAGGGCTGAAGGGGATGAATGGGTGGCATTTTCAAGGTCATACATGCTTTTTTCCGGATCACCGGAAACACTCGCTACGGTACTGCGGGAGTCTGGCAGTGAGAATACCCTTATTAATGATCCGGAATTCAGGGAGATGGAGAAGACCATGCCAACAAAGAGCTCTTATCTCTTTTATGTATCAGGCAGTGCCATCAGGTCACTGGTTTCCGGATATCTGACGCCGGCGGCAGCCACTGCCCTTGGTAACGCTGCCCTTGCGGGCATCGGTGGCATAGGTGTGAGTCTCACTCCCAGCAACGAAATGATTTATACCAGCCTGTCAGTCAGGTACAGCGACCGCGGAGAGCAGACAACAGGCTCCGCGGCTGCCGCAGGTTCATCAATCACGGCAACTTCCGAAAGTGATACATCATCACTGAAACTGCTGTGGAGGGTGAAGCTGGATGCTGAACCCTCAATAAAACCAGGGTTCTTTACCAACCATAACACAGGGGCTACCGAGATCTTCATCCAGGACCGGAACAATAATATATACCTTATAAGTCCGTCAGGCAAAATACTGTGGAAGGCTGCCATCCGTGAAAAGATCACCGGTGACATTTTCATGATCGATTACTACAAAAACGGAAAGTGGCAACTGCTCTTTGCCGGGCATGATTATCTTCATCTGATTGACCGCAACGGCAATTATGTGGACAGGTATCCGGTAAAGTTGAGATCACCGGCATCAAATACGCTGGCCCTTTTTGACTACGAGAACAACAAGGATTACAGGCTTTTCATCGCCGGTGAAGACCGGAGGATCTATGCATATGACCGCTCAGGCGCTCCGGTAAGGGGGTGGAACCTCTTCACCACAAGGGGCAGGGTGACTGATCCTGTTCACTTCTTCAGGGTAAGGGGCAAGGATTATCTCTTTGTTGCTGACGACCAGGCTGTTTATGTGCTTGACCGTACCGGGAACATCAGGGTGGCCCACCAGGAGCCCCTTGCAAAGGCTCATGGATCAGCTGCCAGGCTTACATCGGGTGACGAACCGGCTGTTATCTTCTCAGCTCCCGACGGAGCAACCATCAGGCTTCTCTTCGACGGCACCTTCAACAGAGATACCCTGTCAGGCATCTCCGCTTCACACAGGTCTGACTTTGCAGACATTGACGGTGATGATCTGACAGACCGGCTGTACCTTGACGGTTCAGTGCTCACGGCTCTTGACGGGAACGGAAGGAGAATGTGGACTTACGGTGCCGGCAGCGGGAAGGTCGACGGCCCGTTCATCTTAAATACCGGTTCAGGTGAGAGAAGGACAGCCCTTTATGATACCGGTAACGGAATGCTTCATCTCCTCGGCAGAAACGGAACCAGCCTGAGCGGATTTCCGCGCAGGTCAGGACCTGGTTTCAATATCGGGAGAATAACCAATAAAAGTACCTGGAACCTGATAGTAAGCGAGGAAGGCAACTACCTGTGCAATTACGAGATGGTTCCTGTTTCAAAATAATTCTTATCCCTATGAAAAGAAAAATCTTAACGTTGCTCCTGCTGTTGTCTTCAGCTGCAGCCACATACGGGCAGAACAGCCAGGCTCTCTACTTCATGAACCTGCCTCAGAGAACCACCCTGAACCCGGCATTAAAGCCCTCAGGACGATTCTACCTGGGGTTGCCAGGCATATCTGATATCTCAGTGAGGATTGACAATAACTTCCTGAGTTTTTCAGACCTCTTTGCCGGAGGTGTCATCTCTGATTCCACGATGACATTCCTGGAGAGGGGTCCATGGCTCGACGACTTCCTTGCAGGGTTGGGTAACAACAACTCTGTTGAGCCTAAGGTCGGCGTCAGGCTCTTCGGTCTTGCCTTTACGGTCAATGACAACCTCAGGTTCAGCCTTGACCTCACCGAGCGTGCAAATGCCAATGTTGTGTTTCCTGGTGACATCCTGAGGCTTGGAATAGGAGGCAACGAGGATTTCATCGGCAAGTCGCTGGACTTCTCCTCTTTACGGACAGACCTGACATACTACCATGAGATCGGAATTGGGGCATCCGGCAACATTACCGATAAGCTCCGTGTGGGAGGAAGGGCCCTCATTCTTTCAGGGGTGGCTTCGGGCTACCTTCGGAACAATGGCGCCACACTTACGGTGAATGATGATTTCACGCACACCATTGATGCTGACATGGCATTTAACTTCAGTGCACCCCTCACTTTCATAACCGAGGATGACGGCACCATTCACGGCGCTGAATTTGATGAATCGAGGTTTGATGGTGCCCATAACGTAATCTCATACCTGGCCGGAATGTCCAATCCCGGCTTTGGCATTGACCTGGGAGCGGAATACCGGTTCAATGATTTGTTGGCAGTTTCGGCAGCGCTGACTGATTTCGGGTTCATCAGGTGGAAGAGAGACCTGACACAGCTTTCAATAGACGCAACCTTTGACTTCAACGGTCTGACAATGCAGGATGTGTACGATGAAAGCCTTGACTTTGAAGAGCTTCTAAACTGGACTTTTGACTCCCTGCAACAGGTCATGGAGATTAAGGAGGCCCCCGAACCATACATCACTTACCTGCCTGCGACGCTGACAGCCGGATTCAGCTACACACCCGTGAAGTTTTTCACCGCAGGGTTGCTGTCACAGACACGTTTTGTGGGTAAACAGGCTCACCAGGCAGTGACTTTCTCTGGCAACCTGAATTTCGGGAATTCCTTTTCCACAACGGTTGCTTATACTATAGCCAACAGGCGATATGACAATCTCGGTTTCGGGCTGGCATTCAGGGGAGGCTTTACGCAATTCTTTGTGCTTGTTGACAATGTTCCTGTGAAATGGACCAGGGTGACCAGCGGCGAAGGCACCTTCAGGATGCCGGAGCACTGGAACACGGTACATGCAAGGATAGGGCTTAACCTGGTATTCGGCAACAGGGAGAGGGAGGAGATTCTTCCGGTGATGTAGGGAAGGATCCCTGGGCGAGGTGAAGTGCCCGGCTGTTTCTCATCCGGGGGGTGTATCAAACCCAGGCCACGGGGAGGTTTGGTATTACCCGGAAGTATCCTTCAGCTGCCTTGCCAGGGCATTTGCAAAGACAAATTCATTTAGTATCCTGCACTCTGACTTCAGGATTTCATTCCTGTTGCCTTCCCAGCATTTTTCTCCTTCCTCAATGAAGATGATCTTTTCGCCGTTTTCCATAACCGAGTTCATGTCATGGGTATTGACAATTGTGGTCATGTTGAGTTCAACGGTGATCTCCCTGATCAGTTCGTCGATGACAATTGATGTTTTGGGGTCAAGCCCGGAGTTGGGTTCATCGCAGAACAGAAACCTTGGCTTAAGGGCAATGGCGCGGGCTATTGCCACACGTTTTTTCATCCCTCCTGACAGTTCTGAGGGAAAAAGCCTGTTGGAATTGACAATATGTACCCGGTCAAGGCAGAAGTTGACCCTGTCAAGTTTTTCCTGGTATGACATGGTTGTGAACATGTCAAGCGGGAACCTTACATTTTCTTCAACTGTCATTGAGTCAAACAGTGCGCTGCCCTGGAAGAGCATACCCATTTGCTGGCGTATCTCCTTTTTCCCCCGGAAGTCGAGTCCGGTGAAAAGCACATTGTCATAGAATATTTCTCCCTCATCAACTTCCAGCAGGCCCACGAGGCATTTCAGGAAAACGGTTTTTCCGGAGCCGCTTTTTCCAATGATCAGGTTGGTTTTTCCGGGTTCAAAGACGGCGGATATGTCAGTCAGCACGCGTCTGCCGCCAAATGATTTGGATATCCGTTCAGCCCTTATCATGAGAGGAGCATCTGTGTGAGTATGACATTGAAGAGCAGTATTGTCACGCTGCTGTATACCACGGCTTTCGTGCTGGCGCGTCCCACCTCAAGTGAGCCGCCTTCAACGTTGTATCCCTGGTGTGCGGAGACGGTGGTTATGATAAAGGCAAAGACGACGGTCTTTATAAGTGAATAGGTGATATAGTAAGGGATGAAGGCGTACTGAATCCCGTATATATAATCCTGTGATGTGATAACACCGGCGCTTGTTCCCACTATCCATCCGCCCATTATTCCGGTGATAATGCTTATGAGGGTGAGGAAGGGGTTGAAGAGGACGGAGGCGACCACTTTGGGGAGGATGATGTAGGAGGCTGAGTTGACGCCCATAAGCTCGAGGGCGTCTATTTGTTCGGTCACTCTCATGGTACCGATCTCGGATGCTATGTTGGAGCCCACCTTGCCTGCCAGGATGAGCGCCACAATGGTTGATGAGAACTCAAGTATAATGGAGTCTCTGGCGCCCAGTCCTATCAGGTAGGTCGGGTAGATCGGGTTTTCGGTGTTATATGCTGTCTGCAGGGTGATCACGGCTCCCATGAAGAAGGAGACGATGGTGACTATGCCTATCGAGCGTAGCCCGAGGCTCACCAGTTCCTTCATTGTCTGGCGGTAGTAGATCGAATGCTTCTCCGGCTTCGCGAAGACCCGTCCCAGCAACATCCAGTAAGACCCGAATCCTGACAGAAATCTGAACATTAAATGCAATTATCAGCCCAAATGTAACAATAATTCGCCGGACCTGCATCAGCGCCTCGTTTCCGGCAAGGTTTTTATATATTTGCAGCAGTCGATAAATATTCGGGATGAAGAAGAAAGACCGCTATTTGCTGATCATGGCCGGAGGTGTAGGAAGCCGGTTCTGGCCCATGAGCAGGAAGGATACGCCTAAGCAGTTCCTTGACATACTGGGCACGGGAGAAACCCTGCTTCAGATGACATACCGCAGATTCCGGAATATAGTGCCTCAGGAGAACATTTATGTGGTTACAAGCGAGGACAGCAGTGATATTGTTGTCAGCCAGCTTGGGATAGATGCCGGACATGTACTGGCCGAGCCACTGAGGCGAAACACGGCTCCGTGCATTGCCTATGGTGTGTTCCGGATTATGGCGGAGAACCCGGATGCCATAATAGCGGTAGCCCCGTCGGATCACCTCATAAAAAAAGAGGATGAATTCAGGATGGTGATGGATGAAGCCTTCAGGTTTGCCGGTGAGCATGATGCATTGCTGACCCTTGGCATCAGGCCTGACAGGCCGGAGACAGGATATGGTTACATCCAGGCCAACACCATGCAACCCGTAATCGGATATGACAACCTTCACAAGGTCAAGGCCTTTACCGAGAAGCCGGAGCTGGCAATGGCAAAGATCTTCCTTGAGAGCGGGGATTTCTACTGGAACAGCGGGATTTTCATCTGGAAGGGATCAACCATACTGGAATCATACAACAGGCATCTGCCTGACATCTTCCATACATTCAATGAGGGGAAAGATCTCTTCAGCAAACCATCGGAGAAGGAGTTCATCATCAGGGCATATGCCCAGTGCAGCAGCATTTCGGTTGATTACGGCATCATGGAGAAGGCTGACAATGTTTATGTGATCTGCACTGACCTGGGATGGTCTGATCTCGGCACCTGGGGTTCGCTGTATCTCCATTCCCTGCATGACAAAAACGACAATGCCGTACTCAACTCCAGGGCGTTCACCTATAATTCAGAAGGAAACATCATCAGCCTTCCCAAAGACAAGATTGCGGTGATACAGGGTCTTGATGACTATATCATCATCGATACAGGTGACGTCTTGCTGATTGTCTCGCGTGATCAGGAGCAGAACATCAAGCGTTACCTGGAGGAGGTAGGCAGGGAGGCGGGTGAGAGATACCTATGATCATCCGGGGCAAGGCCTGCGCCTGCAGGAAATGGTAGTTATGCAGGTGATGGTAGTCTGCGGATTTCAGGCATAATCTTCAGGATACCATGCAAAAAGCGGCAGATCAGAGACCTGCCGCTTTTTTGCAAGAATGCAGATTACCTGCCTAGTATTCCCAGAGGTCCTGTTCAAAGTTAAAGATCTCGTTCTTGATCCTTTCCGCTTCATAGATCTGGGCCGGGCCCATTTTGTACTGGTTTATAGACCTGTCATCATAGACGTTTGATTCGGCGACAATATATCCGTTGAACCGGCGCTGGAGCATGAGGTCCTCAAAGGAGATACGCTGTGCATCATTGAATGAGTTGAATGCCTCATGCTGTGCAAAAGCCTGTCTCACATCCTCATACCTGATCCAGAAGAGGCGTCTTTTTACCAGCCTGGATGTTATCTGGTCATATCCCATGTAGATGGGGCATATGCCGATGATGCGGACATCAAGGCGTGAATGCTTCTTGTCAAAGAACCACTCCTCGAGCACCATCAGCTGTTTGATGTCGGCGGGGTTCTCCATGTTGGTCACGGTTGAGTCACGTTCCATGCCATCAGCACCGATTACCGCGATGGTAAGGGTATCGCGGTTCATTTTGGCGGCTATGTCATTGTATGTTGTCGGAACGGTCATGGCGTCACCGTCGGTGGCTGAGACCCTTCCCGACAAAATCTCATTCAGGAGGATGCCTGATATGTTCATTCTTCCGTCAGACATCTCAGATGTGAAACGGTTGGTTGCCTCATCATACCTCAGTGACGGGTAGTAGAGGTTCAGGTTCATCTTTTCCCTCAGGTCGATGATCCGGTATAGTCTCTTTGACCATATCACGTCTGACTCTCCCAGGTAAGTATAATTGATCTTCTGGTTATCGGGCATCTGCTTTGTATAGATGTCTCCGAACGACTGGGCCATTGCGCCTGTACAGATCAGGAGGCCTGCGAGGCCTGCCAGAATTCTCCTGTTCATGGTGTTTGTATCTTCTGTTGTTAGTTAATCTTAAGAATGATCGGGTTGAGGTCCCTGGTCCTGCCGTCGGGGCCTACTGCCTTGATCTTTTCAATGATAAGTTTCTGTCCGGCACGCAGGTTGGCTATAAGGCCCTTCTGCTTGTCGGTAAGCCTGTTGTTGTTTGATTCGGCCGTGATCTCAAATCCCTTGTCGTTGACAGAGACCGTAAATCCGGTTACCGTATAGGTAAGGTCGAATTCAAAGTTTTCAAGTACTGCCGTCACCACCTGCTGGGCGGAGGCTACGCTTTTCAGCACGGTTCCTTCCTTCATGTTGGCAAATCTTGCCTCCGGGTCAGGTAGTCGCCTTACCCTGAATTCCACCGGCGGGAAGGTCTGTACTTTGCCGTCAATATTGGCAGATACGATAATCTCTGCATTCTGGCCCACTGTTCTGGGTTGTGCGATGTATTCACCGCGGTAATCCTTGTATTTGCCCCTCTTGATGTCACCATTGGTCATGCGGACGGTGAGTTTGTCCGATCCTACGCCCGGGACAGATATGTCAAGCGGGTTCTGGATCCCCTGGTAGAGGACGTTCATTGCAGTAGGAGAGACCACAACATTAGGCATTCCCACGGAGTACTTCTGATCGAATTTGAAGGTACGCTGGGTGCCGTCAGGAGCTTTCATACGGATGACTCCACCCCATGATTTCTCGCCTACCGATGTTGCCCTGACACTATAGATACCACGGCCAGACTGATCGATGTCAAGCTTCTGTGCATTGCTGGCCGGTTCATATGTCTTGCTTCCGTCAGGATTGTCCTTTGTTGTATATGGCCCGACGAAGATTTCCAGGTCCTGGGTGGTGTCAGTGGCAGCCACGAAAACGCGTGCATCGTAGGTATTGCCCTGCATCACGTAAGAGGTATTGGTAGTGACGGTAGGAACAATATAGTTGAACCTGAATGAGCCGGCGTCAATCTGTGTATAGAGGAAGTTGAGCACGTCAGTCTCGGCATTGCGCACGTCAACCTGCATCTTTGAAAGGATGGTTATCACTGCCACCAGCGGGAGGGTCTGGAAGTTGGCATTTACCCAGTTTTCTGTTCCGGTCCCTTCAAGGTTCTGGGGATCGTCAGTGTTGAGAATATCCATTATTGAGCGCTCTGCAGACGGATCTGCCCCTTCCAGCAATTCAATAAGGAATGAGCGGTAATCCTCTATCTGGGCTTTGAGGTCATTGCCCTTGCCTCCCTGGTTGGCACCTACAAGTATTTCTGAGGGAACGTTATTCTCGTCAATCTTCTTTACTTTGGTGATATCTATCTGGCCGTCCGGAAGGAGAGCTTCCGCGTCAGGGCCCTCAGCCGTGGTAATGATTTCAACCTTCAGATCCTGGATGTAATTATAGATTTCATCAGCACGTGCCTTGACTTCGTAGGCCTTCGTTCTCCACGGTCCTGCCTTCTCAGCATTATCATTTGCCGCCGCATCAAAAGCCGCATAGGTTATATCATTCTTTTTGATATAGTTGGCGGTGGTCTTGGTCAGGCTTATGTCAACTTTCTTGAAAGCCTCGACCGCCTCCTTTGAAACGTTAAGAGCAAGCATCGCTGTCAGGATGAGGTACATCATCCCGATCATCTTTTGCCGCGGGGTTTCTTTTCCCTTAGCCATTTGCGGATAGTTTAGACGTTAGCAGATATATTGATGTACTCAACATTATTTCACATTCATGGCAGCAAGCATGTTGCCGTAGAC
>CAYYEH010000024.1:30119-33843 GCA_964470815.1 uncultured Rikenella sp. | reverse complement strand
CCGGGGCACAGGAGAAAACACCGGAATATGACTCAACCCTTGCAGCAAAACTGGGTGCTGATGACCTGGGGATGAAAACATATGTGCTGGTAATTCTCAAGTCAGGTCCTGCTAAAATAGAGGACAAGGAGTTGCGCGACAGTCTCTTCAGGGGCCACTTCTCAAACATGGATAAACTTGCCTCCGCAGGTAAACTGCTGACAGCAGGGCCATTCTATGACAATGAAAACCAGTATCGCGGACTTTTTCTCTTTGATGTCCCGACAATAGAGGAAGCAGAGCAACTTGTCATGGGAGATCCGACTGTCACAAGCGGGATTTTTCTTACAGAGATGTACCAGTGGTACGGTACAGCCGCAATGCCAGTCCTGCTGGAAATACACCCGAAACTACAGAAACGAAAACCGTGAATTGTTTTCGGCCAGGTTATCAGAAACTTAATAAGCCCGGACCCGGGATCTGAAAAAAAATTTCCGCTGATTGTAAACTTTCCTTCCGATTGGCCGTCTTTATTATTAGAGATGATCAAAAATCTCCCTTGGTTGGTTTCAGGTAAACATTCAAAAAGCCGCATCAAAAGCGGCTTTTTTCGTAATTTGGCCCGCGAATCCGACACGCCATGAAAAAGCTCCTGCTATTTCTGTTTGTGATGTATGCCTGGCAGCCTGTCAGGCCGCAGGATACAATTAAAATATCCGGTGACCTTGTACTTATAAGAATATCTGAAAATGCACTGTTGCATGTTTCTTCCGCCATGTTGCCGGATTACGGGCGGGTATCAGCAAACGGACTGATATACACAGACAGGCATAAGGCATATCTGTTTGATACCCCGTGGAACGACGTTCAGACCGAAATTCTCGTAACCTACATTGAAAAGGAGATGGGACTTAAGGTAAAGGGATTTGTTCCCAACCACTGGCACGAAGATTGCATGGGGGGGCTGGGATATCTGAAAAGTATGCATATCAGGTCATACGCCGGCAACCAGACCTGTGAAATTGCACGGGAAAAAGGACTTCCTGTACCGGACGAGGGATTCAGTGATTCACTTGTCCTGAACCACGGAAGAGGGGAGATGTGGTGCTATTTCCCGGGTGCTGCTCATTCAAAGGACAATATTGTTGTCTGGATTCCGTCTGAAAGAATCCTCTTTCCCGGCTGTATCTGCAAGAGCATTGATGCCCGTAATCTTGGTAACACGGCTGACGGCGACACATCTGCGTATCAGGGGACAGTGGATTGGATTATCCGGAAGTTCCCGGATGCGAAGATTGTCATTCCGGGGCACGGATCTTACGGCGGCCCGGAATTGCTTATACATACCCGGTCACTTGCGGTAAGCAAATGAACATAATGAAAGACGGATCAGAACATCAGTACAGCAGTCTTCAGGCACTGGGCCTGACTCCTGAGCTTGAAGGATATGTCAAAGAAAACCTGTCACCAGGGACACAGATCGGCAGGGTCATCAGGGAGCACCGTGAAAGATACGCGGTTTCAGACGGGGATAATGAATATGATGCTGAGATAACAGGCAACATGAGGTATTCAGCGGCATCAAGAAAGGATTTTCCTGCTGTGGGCGACTGGGTTACAATGATCACTTACGGTCCTGACCAGGCGATAATAAATTCAATCCTGCCGCGGAAATCTATCCTTGCCCGCCAGGCAGTCGGGAAACCCGGAGAGATACAGATCATCTCTGCCAATATCGACTCTGCATTTATAGTTCAGGCGTTAAGCAACAATTTCAATATAAACAGGCTTGAAAGGTACCTTACTATATGTTACTCGGCAGGTATCGAACCGATCCTGATCCTTAGCAAGACCGACATAGTCAGCCGGGATGAGATAAGCGAAGCTGTCAGGGTCCTTCAAATGCGTGACAGTCAGGTGAAGTATGTCCTGCTCAGCAATGTTACAGGAGAAGGATCTGACCAGATGATGAAGCTGATTCAGATAGGCCGAACATACTGTGTGATAGGTTCGTCAGGAGTTGGCAAATCAACCCTGATTAACTCTCTTCTTAAAAGAGAAGCCCTGAGGACAGGTGAATTAAGCAGCAGCACAAACAAGGGAAAGCATGTCACCGAACACAGGGAACTGTTTGTTCTCGATAATGGTGCAATCATAATTGACACTCCAGGAATGAAGGAGCTTGGCCTGACAGATGATTCCGAAGGATTGAACACCACCTTTGGGAATATAAGCCAGCTGGCCGGCAAGTGCAGGTTTCCCGATTGTCTTCATATTAATGAACATGGTTGCGCAGTTATTGAAGCAGTTGAGAATGGCACCGTCAACAGGGAGTCATACGAAAACTATCTTAAAATGCATAAGGAGCAGGAAAGGTTCAACATCACGATCGCTGAGAAGCGGAGAAGAGACAAGCATTTCGGAAAGATGGTGAAGAATTATTACAGGTTAAAGATGAAGAACCGGGAGGAATGACTGGAATTGAGATTTGCGATTTGTAATATCCGGATTGGGACAGCCCGGGCATTTTAATTCATGAGTCATGATCGGCCTCTGTTTGCATCCGGGGAACTGATTATCAATGAAGATGTTCTAATAAAAAACCATATGTGAGTAATGAACGGGAATCTTTACAAGAAAAGTCTTTATTACCTTGATGTCCTGTGCAACAGGATAGAGGAGAGGTCTGTCGGCAGCGAGGGGAACCGGGAGGCAACGCGTTTTCTGGTGGATGAGTTTCAGAAGGCGGGATGGAAAACCTCGGCTGCGGAATTCGAAGCCATCGACTGGAATGACGGCGGAGCCTCCCTGGAGTCCGGCGGTAAAGCCTTTGAAGTCTTCACCGGGCCGTATTCACTTCCTTTCCGCGGCAGCGCGGAACTGCTGGCAGTATCAACGATCGGAGAACTGGAGTGCTCCGGAATGGAGGGAAAGATCATCCTGCTTCACGGTGAGATAGCCCGGGAACAGCTGATGCCAAAGAACTTCGTCTTCTATAACCCCGAGGAACATCAGAAGATAATAGCGCTTCTTGAAAAGGGTAAACCGGCGGCCGTGATAGGTGCAACAGGCAGAAATTCAGCCCTCGCAGGAGGCGTATATCCTTTTCCGCTCATTGAGGACGGAGATTTTGACATACCATCGGTGTTTATGACAGAGGAGGAGGGTATGAGGCTACTCTCCCTGACCGGCAACATTGTTACCATCACTTCATTATCAGAGAGGATTCCAGGCAGGGGTTATAACATTATTGCGGTAAAGGGACCGGACGATGCTGACAGGATTGTAATCACTGCACATATCGATGCGAAAAAAGGAACCCCTGGCGCCATCGACAACGCCACGGGTGTGGTTACCCTGTTGCTTCTGGCGGAACTGCTCAGGGATTATGACGGCCCGAGACAGGTGGAACTGGTGGCATTCAACGGGGAGGATTATTATGCTGTCCCTGGCCAGATGAATTATATTGCGGCAAACCAGGACAGGTTCAGTAACATGATCCTTGATATCAATATTGACGGTGCCGGCTATCATGAGGGGCTGTCTGCCTTTTCGGAGTTCAACCTCCCGGAGGAACTTTCCCGAAAGGTGAAGGAGACAATTGACAGGTACCCGGGAATAACGACCGGTCCTCAGTGGCCGCAGGGTGACCACAGCATTTTTGTTCAGTTCGGTGTGCCTGCCGTTGCAGTGACTTCAAAGTGGTTCATTGACAACATGGAGCGCCAGGATGTCACCCATACTC
>CAYYEH010000024.1:28576-30019 GCA_964470815.1 uncultured Rikenella sp. | reverse complement strand
GTGACTTCAAAGTGGTTCATTGACAACATGGAGCGCCAGGATGTCACCCATACTCCAAAGGACAGGCCTGAGATCACCGACTGCCGCAAAATTGTTGAGATATCACATGCCCTGAATGATTTTGTCCGGATGATTTAGGCGGTGCAAAACCTCTGTTTATGTCACAACTATTTGATAACTTGGATGAAGTTTTCTGTTATTTAATCCGATACTAATCCGTTAAGCAAATGAAAGCAAAGATTCTTCCTTTCCTGGTGATGATTGCGCTGGGTGCCGTAACACTGACCTCAGAGGGTCAGGCGCCTGTTGCCCCTGTTAAACCGGCACTGCTGGTGATCGATATTCAGAACGCCTTTCTGCCGATGGTCCCTGATGCTGAGAGGGAGAGCGCAATGGCCAATATCAACTATTATATCTCCCTGTTCAGGGCACACGGATATCCTGTGATACTCGTTTACCACCACGGGAAGGAATATGGTGTAAATCCGGGTACTGAAATTTTTGAATTCCCTGAATCTGTTCTGATTAAACCTGAGGATCCCAGAATCATCAAAACCTACGCTGACGGATTCAACAAGACAGACCTTGACAAGGTGCTGAAGGATCTCGGTTGCAATACGCTGTTTCTTACAGGGCTGAGTGCGGTCGGGTGCGTCCTTGCCACGCATATCGGAGCAATGAACCATGATTACAGGGCTTTCCTGGTTAAAGACGCCATCATGAGTCACAATTCAGATTACACGGAGAACATTGAAATAATGTTTGATGCTGTTGGTAATGATGTGATTAAAATGATACTTGAGACTTCAGGTAAATGACCGGGACTGCTCCTGGAGGTCTTTAATAAGACCGGGAAGCATAAAAAAACCGCCCGGAATATCCAGGGCGGTTAGTGTATAAAAAAAGAACGTGCCGGTTATTCCTTTATAAACCTCTTCATAATCGTTGCGCGGGGCGATATGAACCTTATGAAATAAATACCCTTCCGCAACTGAGATACCTCGATGATAACCTGGTTGTGGTTGTCACATACTTCATTGATGCACTTGTTACCCGTTACATCAAAGATCTCGATCATTGTTACCCCATCAATATTGTCGGCAATAAGTTCACTCTTGACCGGAATGGGATAGATTTTTATCCTTTCAGCCAGATTATGTGCAACTGAATCCGGGACTGCAGACTTGCCGTCAGCCGGCTGGCCTGTTCCTGTCTGTCCCGACACACTGGTCAGTGAAATGACCAGAAGGATAAAAGTGATTGATGACAAGACAATTCCGGGTAGATGTTTTTTCATAGGCACCTGTTCAAATTTTTGCGAGGTTAGTCATCATCGCATCAAATTTAAGTGATACGACTGCACTTTATACTCCGCGAAGGGGTTAAATGTTTCAAACTTTAACAAGTTATCAACAAAATTTTTTTACCCCCTTTCCGTTAGCC
>CAYYEH010000024.1:0-28476 GCA_964470815.1 uncultured Rikenella sp. | reverse complement strand
CTCAGGAGGATAAGAAGGCTGGCATTTTCAGGTTCGTTGAAGTCGATCCAGACATGTATCCCCTTGTTGTAGTTCATATCCTTTGAGGCAGAAGCAAGGAGACAGATATCGAAGTTCCCGGCTTTGATCAGCCTGATATTTTCGATTATTTCACCCAGGTTTTCCGGGTTCTCCTTGTCATACTCAAAAACCACCATGTTGTTTTCCATCCCGGATATGCCTGGCACCTGTATAGCCTGCACAATGGCAGAGGTATATGAAGGTGATATGATCGTGTCAACATAGACGTGATTATGAGAGGTCTCATACAGCTCAATAAGCTTCTCCAGTTCTTCTGCAGCCTGTTTGCTGGTTGCCCTGGAGTAGTAACCGTCTATCCTGTGCAGATAGGTTCCGAAGCCGTAGCTGTATGACAGCCAGTTTAGGAGCCTGAAAGCCCTTTCCCTCCTGAATGAGTCCTTGGATATGCAAATCACGCCAGGTCTCCATTCCTTCTGCTTGCGTTTGCTTTCTGATTTTTGCAGGTATACCTGCAGGTTACGGTTGATCTGAAAGAGGGTGTTTGCAAAAAGTGACTCGAGACCCGTTCTGTTTTTATGATAATGGTTTATGTATGAATATATTATGACAATCAGGATAATCGCGGTAAGAGCATAGAGCGTATTAATCCTGAACATTACGATAACTGCAACGGCAAATCCTGTCAGGGAGAGGTACCATTTTGACCTGAATGACGGCCGGTATGACGGAGAAGCTCCGAAGTGATTCAGGAAAGATATGAGGCAGAGAGACCCGTATGTGACAAGGAAGAACATGGAGATGATCTCGGCTACGGCGTTGACATTTCCGAGTGCGACGAAGACGAATGCGATGACAAGTGTCACTATTGTGGCATTCACCGGTTCGCCGTCGTTGCTTCTTGCCGCAGCCAGCCACCTGTTCATCCTCATGGAGGGAAAGGATGTATCATTGGCCAGTGCCTGAAGAGTCCGAGGTGCGACGAGGACCGAGCCGAGCGCTGATGATAATGTTGAGGCTGCCAGCCCCAGGGGTACTATCACGGCGCCTCCTATGGCGATTTTTCCCATTACCAGCTGGTTTTCCAGCATCTCTTCAGGAGAAGCAGAAACTGCAAGTTTCCAGATCACAAATATATAAATGATCAATCCTGTGGTTGTCGCAAGGATTGTCCCGGCAGGGATCGCCCTTGCCGGATTACGCAGGTCGCCTGACAGCCCCACACCCGCTGTCATGCCGGTAAAAGCAGGGAAGCAGATAGCAAAAACCATGAAGAAATCACTCATGTTACGAATATCCCTGGCTGGCATTTCACCCGGTGCCATGCTGCCTGCTGCAGGGCGACCAAGAAAAAAGAGCAGTAGAGTTATGAAAAGGATGGCAACCACTGCATACAGCATTTTCATCCCTGTGCCTGACCCTTTACGAAGTATCATTGCACCCAGTATCACAGTTACCGGCAGGCTTATTACCTGCCTGGGTACGATGACCGGGAGGCGCTCTGCCGCGTATTTGAAGAAAAACTCAAATGCTTCAGTAAAGGCAATTATGTAAAATGCAACACTTATTGCCTGGGAGAGGAACAGTGCGATGCCTATGGTTGCTCCTGTGTTGAGCCCGAATGACCGTGATATTATGAAATATTCGCCTCCTCCTTCAACCCTCTTGTTGGTGGCCAGTTCTGAGATGGCCAAAGCAGTGGGTATTGTCACAGCATGACCCATAAGTATGAGGAGGAGGGTTCCCCAGAATCCCAATGTGCCCACCGCATACCCGAAGCGAAGGAATAAAATTGCTCCCAGGATGGTTGATATTGCAGTGAAGTACACTGGCGCTGTTCCGAATTTTCGTCCTGAAGCAGCTTTCCCCATTATGACATATGATTTATGGTGTGTTTTTACCTTATTTCATGATAAAGATGTAAAAAAAATCCATGAAAGCAGGAATTTAATATCTTTAAAGGAGACAGGAACTATATGGACTATTACAGGGTTGCAGGGTCGGATCTGAAAGAATTTGAGGAGTTCCTCGCCTGTCTGGGCATTGATAAACGTTATTCCCTCAGGTTGCTCCGCTGGATTTACAGGAGAGGTATACACTCTTTTTCAGAAATCAATGACATCCCGGTAAAGGTCCTTCGTATTTTGTCGGAAAAAGCTGTTACCGGGCTAAGCTCTCCCATTGCCTCAGAAGTATCATCAGACGGGTCAGTCAAGTACCTTTTCACCACATCCTCCGGCCTTCACCATGAGACTGTCTGGCTCCCTGAAGGAAAGCGGCGCACCGTTTGTGTTTCTGTGCAGTCAGGATGCCGTATGGGCTGCCGCTTCTGTGCCACGGGTAAGAACGGGTGGGGAGGCGATCTGAGTGCCGGCGAGATTATCAACCAGGTTATAAGTGTACCCCATGATGTCACGCATATTGTAATGATGGGCATGGGTGAGCCGGGAGACAATATCAATGAGGTGATACGCGCCTGCCACATCCTCACTGCCGGGTGGGGCCTTGCTGCAGGAAGAAGCAAGGTGACGGTATCTACCGTTGGGGTGACACCATCTGTCATCAGGCTGCTTGAGGAGACGGAATGCAATATCACCCTCAGTCTCCATTCTCCCTTTCCGGAGGAGCGCAGGGAGGTGATACCTGCTGAATCTGGGTGGCCCTTCTCAGAGACCCTGAAGCTTTTGAAAGAGTATGACAACCGGAGGAAAAGACGCTTTACCGTCGCTTATGTAATGATAAAGGGGAAGAATGATACTGACCGGCACCTTAAGGAATTACATCGATTACTGGCCGGAACGGGTATCAGGGTGAATCTTCTTCCCTGCCACCAGGTTGACGGCGATGATCTTTGCAGCCCGGGCCAGGATGTGATGATGAAGTTCAAGCATGAGCTTGTGGTATCCGGAATCGGAGCATCAGTCAGGAGATCAAGGGGATCTGACATAAATGCCGCCTGCGGAATGCTGGCGGCAAAAAGGAAGGGGCGGTTTGCGGAAACGGACAAAACAGAGGATAAATGACAAGAACAAAAATTGCAGTGCTGATGATTACCATGGCGTTATCCGCCTGCAACAAGAAGGAGGTGAATATGCCTGAAAGATATTCAATTGTTCCAAAGCCCGCACAGCTGGTCATTGCAAGAGGGAGCTTCATAATTGACGGGAAAACCGGAATAAGCGTATCACCCCTCAATGATGAAACAATGCTATCGGCAGGATTTCTTGCCGAAATGCTCAGAAAGAGCGCGTCAGTGCCGCTGCCGGTGAAGGAGGGGTCAAAAGTAGAAAGGAACAGGATAATGGTTGCCATTGATACATCAGCATCTGATAATGAGGAGGGGTACACACTCTCGGTGACTTCCAGATACATTGTGCTGAAATCACCTTCAGCGGCAGGACTCTTCCGGGGGGTCCAGACGCTGAGGCAGCTGCTTCCGCCGCAGGCGGAGATGGCAGGAGGGTTGGCAGGGGAGGTCGCAGCGGCAGTACCTGCCTGCTACATAACCGATGCTCCGCGTTTCGGCTACCGTGGATTGCACCTTGATGTCAGCCGTCACTTTTTTAGTGTGGAGGAGGTAAAGCGGTACCTCGATATCATGGCCCTTCACAAGTTCAATGTCTTCCACTGGCATCTGACGGATGACCAGGGCTGGAGGATAGAGATAAAGAGATACCCGGAGCTTACGGACGTGGGATCATGGAGAAAAGAGACACTCATCGGACATGGCGGCCGTCCTCCCTTCACCTTTGACGGAACACCCCATGGCGGATATTACACACAGGAACAGGCAAGGGAGATAGTCAGGTATGCTGCTGACAGGTTCATTACCGTCATCCCTGAGATAGAGATGCCGGGTCACGCTGTGGCGGCAATCGCATCCTGTCCTTGGTTGTCATGTACCGGAAATGACCTGGAGGTGCAGACCAGGTGGGGCGTTTTTGACGATGTCTTTTGCGCCGGGCGTGATACGGTGTTTACCTTCCTGAAGGGTGTTCTGGATGAGGTGGCTGCCATTTTCCCGTCGCAGTATATCCATATCGGTGGCGACGAGTGCCCGAAGGTGAGGTGGGAGAACTGTCCTGCATGCCAGAAGAGGATGAAAGAGGAGGGGCTTAAGGATGAACATGAGCTCCAGAGCTGGTTTATAACCACGATGGAGAAATACCTCAGCACACACGGTAAAAGGATCATAGGGTGGGATGAAATCCTTGAAGGGGGTCTGGCTCCCGGGGCCACCGTTATGTCATGGCGCGGCATAAAGGGTGGCATTGAGGCTGCAAGAATGAAGCATGATGTTATAATGACCCCAACCACGCATATGTATCTCGATTATTACCAGGGTGAACCGCAGAGCGAACCGCTGGCCATCGGGGGCTATCTGCCTCTTGAACTGGTCTATTCATTTGAACCCCTGCCGGAGGAGCTGACCCCTGAGGAACAAAAATATATCCTCGGAGTGCAGGGCAATGTCTGGACAGAATATATATCAACCCTGTCACATCTTGAATACATGGCATTCCCGAGGGCCTTTGCCGTAGCTGAGACAGGCTGGACACCTGAAATGAAGAAGGACTTTGAAGAGTTTCTGTCAAGGCTGGATGTGCTTGGGAAGAGGTATGACATCATGGGGATAAACTATTTTAAAGGTGATTACCGTAATTCAAGGGGACGTGCAGAATGATGTACCCTGCTGAGATATTGGCTAATATGAACCACAAATCGTACCTGAATGGAATCTGAAAACAATAACCTCAGGACAACCGGTGTCGAACCATGGGAGAAACTCTTCACAGAGACGTTCAGGAAATCATTGCGTGTACCCTTCAGTGGAACATTAAAGGTTAATGACCAGGTTCTGGAACTTTTTGACAGCGCCAACCAGTTTTTCTTCCTGGCTGATTATTCCACGCTCAGGATGCTGTATGTGAGTCGGAATGTTGAACAGGTACTCGGTTACAAACCAACGGCATATGACTTCACAAATCATTTTGAAATAATTCATCCGGATGACCGTAAAGCAGTCTTCGAAATAGGGAAGATGGTACTGAACAGGGAGATGAATTATATATCCGGAGTCTCAAACAGGCACGTGGTATTATACATGACCTACAGGGCAGCAAGGAGCAATGGCAGGTATACGAGGATTTCCCTCACGGTCTCACGCCATATTGATCCGGAGGGAGGAATATATGAACTGGCAGTTATCAGGGATATTTCCCATATTCATTGCGGCACGAAGGTTTCTTTTTCATTGCTGGGCGGCAGGCCTTTCAGGGAGTTACCTGAGGTACATGGCGAGGGCCCGTCAATTTCGAGAAGGGAACAGGAGATCATCTATCACATTTCACAGGGGTATACCAGCAGGAGAATTGCTTATGAGTTAAATATCAGTGAGTACACAGTCAATACTCACCGTAAGAACATCATGAGGAAGACAGGCACCCGGAACCTGGTGGATATGCTGATATATGCTGCCACCAACGGCATCATCTAAAAAATACCCATTAATAGGTATTGTATGAAACATCAGGTCCGGCTAGTTTTGTAATGCAAGCGGAATAACAGAGGAGTTTAAGGATTAGTGTTTTTTAGATTCCCCGTTTCCTCTCTCCGGTTCAGAATGGTACTTCATTTTTTAAGCCGGCGAGAAAAATAATACTGCCCAACCCCCTGGGCAGTATTTATTTTTTAGGGTTGATCAGCTGGAGGTTAATTTCTGTCTCGTAACCGTTGCCCATCCGTATCCATTCTTTCCTGGTGCCGCAGATTACAAAGCCGTGATGTGTGAACAGATGTAAGCTTTCGGAGTTGTTTTCCAGGATATTGCACCACAACTGATGGAGACCTATTGTTTCAAAGGCATAACCGGTAAGGCATACAAGCGCGGCTGAAGCATATCCCTTTTTCCTGTCTGCCGGATCGGCAATCAGGATGCCAACACCAGCACGGTTGTGAAAGTGGTCGAAGTCGTACAGGTCTATGGTACCCACAGTCCGTTCATCGGGGAGTACCTCAATCATGAGTCTTAACTGTCCGGTCTCGTAAATACTCCTTCCTGATCCGGCGATATATTTCTTCAGGATATACCTGGAATAGGGCACAAGGGTATTGCTGAGCTTCCAGTTGGCTTCATCATTTTCCCACCGGTAGAGCAGTTCCAGGTCCTCGGGCTCTACTGCCCTGAGCCTGATACCGTCATTTTCCAGAATCATTCCTGTAAACTTTCTTTACGAAGATGTCAGCCGGGTATCCGAGCCGGAGGAGTCTTTCCTTCTCTTCGTATGCCTTTGCCCTTGTCTCAAACCTGCCTGTGGTATACCTGTAGAACAGATCTTCCCGGTTAAAGAAGACATTTATTTCAGCATACTCAAAATAGGCAGGGTCTACCGGGTTATACAGAGCCATAACCTGTACCGTGTAATAGAGCACATCAGGATCAAGCTCCTTGTCGGTATCCTTGACGTCCCTGACAACAAGGTCTGTAATAAGCAGTGATGAATCAACCTCAGTCAGGTAAGGCAGGTCGGCCGGATTGAAGCTGATGGTTACTGTGTCTCTTTCCTCTTCAGCCGGAGGATTGAATGTTACCAGGGCTATCTCTTTCTTCTTGTAGGCTGTCATTACCGAGTAATAACCGAAGTTCCCCCGGGCAAATGGCTGGAAAGCAATATTGTCATCTGTTGTGCTGACCGGGTATCCTATGTTCACCGGGCCTGACCACTTTCCGTCTGACAGTTTTGACAGGAAGATGTCATATCCACCCATTGATCCGTGACCTTCAGAGCTGAAGGTGAGTGTAATGCCGTCTCCTGAAATGAACGGTGTCTCCTCGTTGTACGGGGTATTTACCACGTTGCCGAGGTTGGAGGCGATACCCCAGTCTCCTGTGGCATCAATTTCCGAAACCCACAGGTCAAGTTCACCAAGGCCTCCATCGCGGTTGGAAGTGAAGTAAAGCTTTTTTCCGTCAGCGGAAACAGATGCATGTGATTCGTAGAACCTGGTGTTTATGTTTTTATTGAGCTTTTCAACCTGAGACCATCTGCCGTCAGCAAATCTTGTCACATAGATGTTGCCGTCATAGTTATCATTTTTAAAAAGGTATAGTTCTGTGCCGTCGCTGTTCAGTGAGGTGGTGTGGCAGTCGGTACCCATGGATGCCTCAAGGGTTATATCCACCGGTGCTCCCCATGATGTTCCTTCCCTGCGGGTGACATAAACAACGCTTTCAAGGCCCCGTCTTTCTGTATATGCCATGGTGCTTCCGTCAAAGCTGACAACAGGTCTGTCATTAACCGAGCCCTGGTTGATATACTCCTTCAGAGGTTGTATCAGCACATTTACCGGTTTATTCATCTGTTCCGCAGCAACGTTGCAGGCCTGCATCTGCTGGTTGATGAAATCAGCGTTCTGCATCTCTGATGATGCGGTTATCAGTTGCTGGAAGAACCTGTAGGTATTCAGTGCGCTGTCAAGCCTGTTGGTAATGCGGTAAGCGTTGGCAAGGGAGAAATAGGCATCAAGAGGAGCCCTTTTTTCCTTGAGTTTGCCGGTTTTTGAGTCGTAGCTTGTGCTTCTTACGGCATCCTCGAGGAAAGGGATTGCTTTTGGTTTCTCATCAAAGATATTAAGATAGCAGTTGCCGATTTTGTACTTGATGTTATGGTTGCCGGGGATGAGTTCATTAAGCATGAGGTAGAGCGGATTGGCCAGTTCATACTCGCCGTAGAGGTAATGTGATTCGGCCTCCATCCAGATCTCCTTCAGCTCTTTGTTCTTCTGCCCCCGCAGCGGAACAAGCATTAAAAGCAGTGTCAGAAAAGCTATTCCCCTTAATCTCATTTTTCCGTTTGCTGTAAAATTAAATTATTCGCTGCACTTTCACCTTTTCAGGAGGCATTATTTAAACCTGATACGATAAATATCCGCTTTGCCTGAACCGCCATCCCTGGCGTAGATGGAGATGTAACCTGCCTTCCCGTTATCAGCAGGGCAGAAGAAGATGTTGTCATCAGGTGTGTTCAGCGGATATCCGATGTTTTCCGGGGTACCCCAAAGTCCGTTGTACTGTATCTGGCTGCGGAAGATATCATAACCGCCCATGTTACGATGTCCCTGCGAAGCGAAGAAAAGCGTTTTTCCTCCGTTGATCAGGAAAGGCCTGTCCTCGTTGAAGGGGGAGTTAATCTCGGGTCCCATATTTACCGGTATGCCCCACTCCCCGTCAGTTCCCAGTTTTGATGTATACAGATCGAGGCCGCCGAAGCCTCCGGGCCTGTCACTGGCAAATATCAGGGTTGATCCGTCTTCGGTAATGAAACCGTGAGCCTCCCAGTATTTTGTGTTGATTTCCTTTTTCAGTTTACGTGCCGGTTCCCAGCGCATGCCGTCAAAACGGCTCATCCAGATATCGCTGTTTATGTTGTCATCCTTGGAAAGGAGCATCATGGTATTGTCTGCTGTAAGGCAGGAGACGTAGTGGTCACCGTCAGACTGGAGTTCAGGGGTAATATTCACCGGCGGGGTCCATTCATTTCTCATGAACCTTGAAAACATGATGGCATCATAGAATTTCATGGAGGTCATGAAGACAATTGCTTTTCCATCCGGCGAAACCACCGGAAAGAAGTTGTCATTGACGTCGTTGAGAATATCATCAACTTCTTCAACCGTGAACCTTACGGGTTCAGCCATCAGTGCCGGGGCATTGTTGCATGAAGCTATCTGCTGGTCTACGAACATCAGGTTACCGATATCTGAAGGCAAAATCGTCTGGCGGTATCGTGAATAGGCATCCTTTGCTTTTTCGAACATGTAGTTTATTCGGTAGGCATCGCCGAGGAAAAAGAGGGCTTCGTAGGGTGCCTCCGTCTGCCTGAGTGATCCTTCGCGGTACTTACCTGTGAGTTTCTGTGAGGCTTTTTCAAGATACTCGATCGCCAGGTTCTTGCTCCCTTCAATATTCAGGTAGCATAGTCCCAGCCTGAAAGCGATGCTTGCATTGTCCGGCATGGCAACAAAAATACCCTGGTAATATGGAAGTGCATCGGAATAGTCACCCCTCATCAGAAAATATTCGGCATCATAAAATGCCTCCTGCAGCCTGATGTTATCCTGTGACCTGCAGGTAAGAGATGCAGCAAGAATTATCAGCAAAAAGGCAAGTCTCTTCATTGTGTTCATCTTATTGTTCCGTTTCCTTTTTATCTCTTTTTCTTCTCCTCCTGAGCATCAGGAAGAGCAATAATGGAGCGGCAATAATCAGCCACCACCATTTGCAGTTTTTCCTGCCGTCTCCTTCATTTTCCTGGCCGTCATTTGCAGGGAGAGGTGAAGTGCTGCCTGCCTCAGCGCTTCCTGCAGATACTTTGCCGGCATCTGTGGCATTTGCCGCTCCGGCAACTGCACCGTCTGTCGCGGTTGTCACAACCCTTTTACCCGCCGGTCTGACCGGGATTTCCCGATATAACGGTTTTTCAGCCCGTGCCCTGGAATCCGTCCGGCGAACCGTAACCGCGACAGACGTATCATTGCCGAAGCGGTCAGTAAGCAGCATCGAAACCCGATTGTCACCTTTTTCTGGCAGGTACGTGTAGGTAAAGGCTGTATCGGTAATCCGGAATTGTTCAGTGACAATCACTGAATCAGGCGTGAGTACCTCTAGGTCAAGCAGTGATTTCTCCTCGGCAACAAGTTCAATGCTTACACGATCAGGACCATTCACCTTAATGAGGGTGTCAGAGACAAGCCTTAGGTAAGCAGAAAAATCTGTTTCCTCCAGTATTACCGGCTTAATCCTTACAGTATCACCCTGTCTGTCAGGCAAAAGCTCAATTTCAAGTGATTTGGAAAGAGCCTCCTCTGAATCATAATTAATATTATAGGTGCCATGAGGAAGAAACATTGAATAGAGACCTGTCACCGGGTTGGTAAGAGAGTTTATCATTCTTCCGGCATCGGCGCTGTTCACTGCGGTAATTTTCACAGGCTGCGGAAATTCATCAAGGAGGTTGTTGACGGCAGCTCTTCCTGTTACGATGAATTTCCGGGGGTTAAGATCAGAATAGATGTCACAGCAGAACAGATCCATCCGTCCGAAGCCGTCATCCGCAAATCTTGCATAGAAGCCCCTGTTGCCTCTTCCAACGGGATTAAAGAAGAGGTCATCATCAGTTGTGTTCAGCGGATACCCGACATTTACAGGGGTACTCCATTTACCGTTCCTGCCGAGGTCAGACCTGAAGATATCATATCCGCCCATATTGAAATGGCCGCGTGAGCTGAAGAAGAGGGTACTGTCATTCCTGGCGAGGAAGGGTGTTTCCTCATTATATACCGTGTTGATGTCAGGCCCGAGATTCACAGCCGGGCCCCAGTGTCCTGAGCTGTCACGTACAGATACAAATATATCCAGCCCTCCTAGGCTTTCCTTCCGGTTGCTGGTGAAATAGATCTTTTTCCCGTCGTTGCTGATGGTGGCGTGTGACTCCCAGAACCTGGTATTGATATTTCCGTTTAGCCTTTCCACCTCGCTCCATTTATCGCCCTGAAGCCTGCTCATGTAAATGTTGCCGTCATATGTGTCTACCCGGTACATCAGAAGTGTCCGGCCGTCAGCCGAGAGGGAGGAGGTGTAGTAATCCTGGTCTACTCCGAGCTGGGGTGTCAGGTTCACCGGTTCAGTCCATTTTCCGTTTATTTTTCTCGTCCAGAAGATGGCATCATAGAATTGCAGTTCACGGGTGAACAGCAGGGTTTTTTCGTCTGCCGAGATGACAGGGTTAAACTCCGAGAATCTCTCATTGACAGTGCTGCCAAGATTAGTGTCAACAACTGACACCGGTTTTCTCATCATTATCCGGGCATTGTGGCAGGTCTGCATCTGGAACCGCACCAGGGCTGTGTCATACTTTTCCGTATCGACATCCCTGAGGAACTTGTCATAGGTTGTGACAGCCCTGTCAAAGTCATTTGCAATACGGTATGCGTTGGCAAGCAGGTAGAGTACATCATACGGTGCCCCCGTTTCGTGCAGTCGTCCGCCACGGTATCCTGGGTTGATGTGGCCTGCGGCAGTTTCAAGCCAGGTGATCGATTTGTCCTTTTCTCCCGGGGTATTGAGGTAACACTGGCCGATCCGGTAATAGAGATTATAGTTTTCCGGAAATATCTGGAGAAGGCTGAGATATTTCGGCAGAGCCTCCGCATAATCCTCAAAGAGCATATCTCCCTCGGCAGAAACGAAAAGCTCGCGCATATCGCTTCTTGACTGGCCTGCAAGAGATACGGCATGAACCATGAGGGTCATACAGAGGATGTATTTAGCCATTCTCATCAGGATGATTAATTTTCTTAAAGTCACTAATATAACTCAAAAAACACAATAAGATTATGTGGGAGATGCCCCTTTTTAACGACAGATGCCAATTTTAATCAGCTGTTCTGACCTCAGGCGGGCAAGAGAAAAGGTCTTCATCAGACCCACGGCAATCCTTACCGGAAGGCGCCAGCCCCTCTTCAGATGCTTGACCGCAAATATGTTCATGGCATCATGGAAATGTTTCACGGCTGACACCTTGTCCTGCGAGGAACTTGCACCCTTGAAATGAGTTATGCTGACATCATGAAGGTAATAATTGAAATAACCTGCCTTTCTTATTCGCCAGCTGAGGTCGATATCTTCGCCGTACATGAAGTAGTCAGTATCAAATGGCCCTGTAATATTAAGAACCTCCCTGCGCAGAAGCATGAAAGCGCCGGTCAGTATGTCAGCACGGCAGGTTTCATTCTCGGGAGGATTGCCCATATAATATGCATTGAAGAATGATGACCGGGGAAAGAGTTTTCCGAGGCCTGTGAACCTGAAGAGAGATGCCGTGGGGGAAGGGAATCCTCTCCTGGATTCGGGCAGAAACCTTCCGTTACCGTCTCTCATGTGTGCCCCGGCAGCCCCGGCGTCTGGATGCGATTTCATGAATCTCAGTGCATTAGACAGGGCATCGGGTGATACTATGGTGTCAGGGTTGAGGATAAGGATATATTCACCCGATGAAACTGCGATGCCTTTGTTGCAGGCTGCAGGGTAGCCTTCATTTGCGTGTGAGATGATCAGCTTAACCGAAGGGAACTCCTCCCTGACCATTGATGCAGAGTTGTCTCCTGAGTTGTTGTCAACAACAATTATTTCATGGACCGTCGATTCAGCTGCCACAGCAAGAGACTGCAACGCCTGGCGGAGGAGGCCGCAAACATTGTATGAGACGATGATCACCGAGAGCTCCATCGCTTCAGGAGGTGGCCATTTCCTCCCTTATCACCTCAGCCAGCCTCCGGACACCTTCACTGGTATCCTTTTCATCTGCAAAGGAGAAATTGATCCGCATTGTATTATGCCCTTCGTTGTTGCAATAGAATACTGACCCACAGACAAATGCAACATTTTTCCGTATGGCTTTTTCGAGGAGTCTTGCTGCATCCATGGCAGGGGGCAGAGTCACGAAAAGGAACAGCCCGCCGTCAGGCTCCGTCCATTTCACCCCTTCAGGCATCTGTTCACGGAAGCACCTGAGCATGTGATCACGACGATGGTGGTAGAGTTCAATGGTCTTCCTGAGATTTAACTCAAGCAGCCCCTGTTCAATATACCTTGCCGTGATCTTCTGAACAAAGGGAGGAGTGCAGAGGTCGGATGCCTGTTTTGCGGTGACCATCTTGTCAATGATCTCCCTGTGCCCTGTAACCCATGCAAGGCGGAAACCGGGGGCAAGAATCTTCGAGAAGGTGTTAAGCGTCAGAACCCTCCCCTGGGTGTCCAGTGAAGACATGAGCGGTTCGGGAGTGCCTGCAAAACGGACATCGCGGTATGGACTGTCCTCAACAATTATGAGGTCATGCCGCTCTGCGATGCGGATAATTTCCAGACGGCGTGCACGGGGGAGAGTGACACCGGTGGGATTCTGAAAGTCAGGAATAATGTATATGAACTTGATGGTCCTCCCTTCTTTTTTAAGAGCTGTAATGGCCTTTTCAAGCAGGTCAGGCCGCATCCCCTGGTCGTCAAGTTGAATCCCCTTCAGCACAGCTCCGTAATTTGAAAAGGCGTTTAATCCTCCCAGGTATGATGGCAATCCGCACAGCACAACATCGCCCCGGTTGATGAATATCTTTCCGCAAAGATCGAGAGCCTGTTGTGACCCGGTGGTTATGATGATGTTTTCAAGTGCCAGGTTCAGTCCGTCTTTCCTGTGGCGTTCGGCAAGAAGTGTCCGGAGCTTTACGTCTCCTTCGGTGGTTCCGTACTGGAGGGCGGCTTTGCCTTCCTGCTCAAGTACCTCTGCGGTGACTCTCTTTATATCCTCAATAGGGAAGGAGTCAGGCGAGGGGAGACCGCCGGCAAAAGAGATCATCTCCGGCTTCTGCGTAAGCTTCAGGATCTCCCTGATTGCCGATTTCTTCATCATTTGCGATGCATCCGAAAAGAATCTTTCAAATGTGTCAGCCATTATCAATCGATTTGTATCAAATTAAGCAAGATTTTACAAACTAAAAAATGATTTAGGCAAAAGATTGGGGGACGATGCCGGAAAGTACAGGATCTGGAAGTACGTAACGGGAATGACCACGAAGCCTGGAACAGACAGGGCCATGATTCAATTCCATTATTCACGGGACCGGCATATCGTCACTGAGTGAGGTGACATGGTCAGGGTCATCCCTGTGACGGCAGCGAGAAAATGCGGCGGTTGATGATAGACTGACCCAGGGTGATCTCATCTGTATACTCCAGTACGTCACCGATAGCCACACCCCGGGCGAGGGTGGTAATCCTGATATCAAAACCGGAGAGCCTTTTGAAGATATAGAAGTTTGTTGTGTCTCCCTCCATTGTTGTACTCAGGGCCAGGATAACCTCCTTCACGCTGCCGCTGCGAACCCTCTCTTCAAGACCGGTGATAGTCAGGTCAGAGGGTCCGATACCGTCAACGGGTGAGATAATACCTCCGAGAACATGGTACAACCCCCTGAACTGCCTGGTGTTCTCCACGGCCATCACGTCCTGAACACTTTCAACCACGCAGATGAGAGAAATATCCCTGGAAGTGTCACCGCAGATCTCACAGACTGGCGTATCACTGATGCCGTGGCATACACTGCAGTAACAGACATCCTCACGCAGTCTTATTACAGTTTCGCCGAAACGGCGAACCTCCCCGCCATCGCGCCTGAGCAGGTGCATCACCAGCCTGAAAGCCGTCTTGCGGCCTATACCCGGAAGTGATGCAAATTCATTTACTGCCTCCTCCAGCAATCTTGAAGGGAAACGTGTTGCCATATCGCGACTTTGGGGCAAAATAAATCATTATTTCCCGCAATCGTGATGTGTAATTGACTTTTATCTGCGATCTTTTTACTAATCTTGCATACTTGCATCCGGCGTTATGACACCTGCCCTCATCCTTTTAATATTCATAGCCTATACACTGCTTCTTTTTGCAGTTACCTATGTTACTGCACGCAGGGCTAACCATCAGTCATTCTATATCGGCAACAAAGTCTCGCCATGGTTTGTAGTGGCTTACGGAATGATAGGAGCCTCCCTTTCAGGGGTTACCTTCATGTCAGTTCCCGGTTGGGTTGGGGAAACGCAGTTTTCATACATGATGGTGGCCTTCGGCTATTTCTTCGGGTATGTGGTAATCGCCCTCATACTGCTGCCGCTCTATTACAGGATGAAGCTCACCTCAATCTACGGGTACCTTGAACAACGGTTCGGATTCTGGTCATACAAGACCGGTGCCGGGTTCTTTATTATCTCGAGGGTGCTTGGCGCCTCATTGCGCATGTTCCTTGTAATCAACGTTCTGCAAATATTCGTATTCGATGCCTGGAACGTTCCGTTCTGGGTAAACGTTTTGATATTCATAGCGCTTATAATAATCTACACTCTGAAGGGAGGGATCCGTACCATCATCTGGACTGACACCCTTCAGACCACCTTCATGCTTCTTGCGGTGATCCTTTCGGTTTATTACATCAGCAGGGAACTGGGAGCGCCGCTGTTTACCCTTATGGGTGACATATTTGACAGTGAGATGTCACGGATGGTGATCACTGACTGGGATCATCCGAGACATTTCATAAAGCAGTTCTTCAGCGGCATGTTCATTACCATAACCATGACTGGTCTTGATCAGGAGATGATGCAGAAGAACCTCAGTATCAGGCATCTCAAGGATGCGCAAAAGAATATGTTCACCTTCAGCACCATTAACCTTGTTGTTGTATTCATGTTCCTGGTTCTGGGTGCTTTCCTTGTCTTTTATGCCACGGCACAGAATGTTAATGTAGCCATGACGGATGACCTTTTCCCGACCATCGCCTTTCGGTACCTGGGGCCGGCTGCCGGGGTTGTTTTCCTTATCGGACTCATTTCAGCCGCCTTTCCAAGTGCGGACGGGGCTCTTACTTCGCTGACCACCTCGTTCAGCATCGACTTCCTCGGCCTGGAAAAGAATAAGGTGATGGATGATGGCAAAAAGACCAGGATTAGGTATTCTGTCCATTTCTCATTTGCCATAATTTTCTTTATATGCATCCTGGTATTCAGGCAGATGAATGACAGGGCGATAATTGACAAGCTCTTCACCATAGCCGGCTATACATACGGACCCCTGCTGGGGTTATATACATTCGGCCTTTTTACGAAGAGGAGCGTCAATGACCGTTACACACCGTGGATAGCAATACTGTCACCGGTTCTGTGTTACTTCCTGAGCCATTATTCTGAAGAGCTGTTCAATGGCTACAAGTTCGGGTTTGAGCTTTTGCTGGTCAACGGGTTTCTGACCTTTATGGGATTGCTGGTTTTCAGCAGGAAGGGTTTAAAACCTGATTCCGGAGCCTGATGTGACATTTCCGGTGTTTGTCTGGTCTCCTGTAGTATCTTCATCTTCAGTCTCCCGGATTTTAGGTTTGATATGAACCTTTATCTTCCTGTAAGGTATTGAAAATGACACATAATATTCTGCCCCCGTTGACATTCCTGCCGTACCCGGGCCATATCCGGGCATCCAGACCGGTTTGAGATCCTTTCCTGCCCCCGCACTGATCAGCAGTCTCATATAAAGGTTCCAGCCGACCGTCACCCCCGGAAAGAGGTCGGTACGGACTCCGGGGGTGATCTCAAGGTAATGGCCGGTGTGACGCTCCATGGGAACGGTGGTTTCCCCGGCACCCCATTCATTCGTATATCTTATCATCGGGGCCTCCTCGCTGTAGAAGCTTAGACCGTATCTCAAACCTATGCCTGCATAGTACTTGCCTTTGGACACGTTTGCCTTGATGAAGTTGTAGTCAGTACCGGCGGTGAAGCTCAGACCGCGGCTCCGGAAATCATAAATAACCTCCGAGGAGCTGAAGGATGAGTATCTGAACCCTGCCGTAACAGCTAGTGATGAGTTTATGTCGGCCGATGCAACGACTCCATAGCTTATAAGATCCCTGCTTACAAGTTTCATGACCGGACCTGCCAGGTCAAAACCTGCCCTGACATGCAGCGGTACTGTCACTGTATCCTGTGACTTGCCAACGGGCACTGCCAGTATGATAAGGCTAATAAAAAAGATGCAGGTTCTTCTGCCCATCGAGGTTTACGCTTTTATTTTCTATGATCAGAGTGTCTATTATGTTGTGTGTTGTCCTCAGCCCGGTTATTTCACTCACAATGGTGTATCCGCATTCAGGAGAGACAAGGTGGGGCCTTCGGTTGTACATTATCCAGGCAGTATCGGTCACCCCGTTCAGGGTTATCAGGAAGCGTGATTCATCGCTGGCAGGGTCAAGCGGTACTGAAAAGGATGATGCTCCGGTGACTTTCACAAACTTCAGGGTGTCAGTTTCACGGTAGGTATAAACCCTGAGTGAGTCAGCCTTTGCCAGCTCCCCTGTACCACTGACAAGCAGGACGGTATTCATCAGGGGATCTGTCTCTTCATAGCATGGCTGGTCTGAACAGGAAGCGAGACAAATTGCCGTCATCATAACCGGCAGGAGTATATGACTGAGCCTCTTCATAACGGATGACAAAGGTATAAAAATAATCAGGAGGTTATGCGTTGTGTGCAGCAACCTCCTGATAAGAGCGTTCGTGTTAATTCAGAATTTGGGAAGGTTCCTGAGGATCCCGCTGACGCCGTTGCGGATGACATCAACAACCCTGTCAACCACATTACTTTTCTCCTTTACTGAATAGATTTCGTTGATGGTGTCATGGTACCTGTCTGTGAGGATGTTTCGCCTCAGTTTCAGAGTTGGTGAAAGCTCTCCTGTCTGGGGGGTCCACTCCTCGGTTACCAGCCTGAACCGTTTTATCTGTTCAAACTCGCCGAGGTTTTTATTGACCTCGCGGACCTCACGGGCAAACCGTTCAATCACTTCCGGTATCTCAACCAGGTCTGTGTTGTCGCGATACTGAATTTTGTGAATGGAGCACCAGTCATGGAGGAAGGTGAAGTTTGGGGAGATAAGGGCACTGGCAAACTTTTCATTTTCACCTATGACCATAGCCTGTTCAATAAAAAACGATTCCTTCAGTTTGTTTTCGATCACCTGGGGAGAGATGTACTTTCCTGCAGATAGTTTGAACATCTCTTTTTTGCGGTCAGTGATCCTCAGGAACCTGCCATCCTCTATTCTTCCTATATCACCGGTGTGGAACCATCCTTCAGCATCAATCACCTCAGATGTCATTTCAGGCTCCTTGTAGTAACCCATCATAACATTGGGGCCCTTGCAGAGAATCTCCCCGTCACCGGCAATTTTCACCTGAACGCCGTCAAGTATGGGACCCACGGTTTCAAATCTGATATCAGGTATGCGCAGGGGGTTGACGGCTATTACCGGGGATGTCTCCGTAAGGCCATAGCCCTGGAGCACCGGGATGCCTGCGGCCCAGAAGATACGCTCAAGGCGCGACTGCAGGGCAGCGCCGCCTGAAACGAGTACACGAAGCTCCCCTCCCAGGGCTTCCTTCCATTTGTTGAATACCAGTTTCCGGGCTATGCCCAGTCTGAATTTGTAGAACTTCGTGTTGCCGGTAAGCCTGAACTTGAGTCCCAGATTGACAGCCCAGAAGAAGATCTGCTTTTTCAGCCATGGAAGGTTCTTCCCCTTGTTGATGATGTTGTCATAGATCTTTTCCAGAAGCCTGGGCACCGTATTTGCTATGTGAGGCTTTATTTCCCTCATGGTATCAGCAATTATGCCCATGTTTTCAAGGTAGTAAATGCTTGTGCCCTTATACTGGAAGTGATAATTCATCATCCTTTCATACACATGGCACAGCGGAAGAAAGCTGAGGGCCCTGTATCCCAGTCCGAACTCATGTGCGGTGCTTGTTGCTATGGCATTGGTGACAAGGTTATTGTGGGAAAGCATTACCCCCTTGGGATTCCCCGTGGTTCCCGAAGTGTAAATGATGGTTACCATATCATTGGGGGTGACAGAGTCCCTTACGGCTGACAATTCACCGGTATATTTGTCACGGTGTTTTCTTCCCTCTTCGATGATATCATTCACAGTGGTGAGACCGTTGACGGGGTCGAAGGTGTAAACCGCCCTGATGGCCGGTATTTTTGATACGACTGAAGAAATCTTGTTGTAAATCTGTTTATTGCCCGTTATCACCGCTTTCGCTTCAGAGTGATCGAGGATGTATGAGTACTCCTCATGTCCGATGGTGGGATATACTGGAACGTGTATCATCCCTGCCTGGGCGAGGCCGTGGTCAACTATATTCCACTCAGCCTTATTGGGGGTGATGGTGGCGATGTGATCTCCCTTCCGGTATCCGAGTGCCATCAGGCCGCATGAGAACAGATCAGTCAGTTCCCTGACGGCTTCCGTTGAGTATGTGACCCACTCGTTGCCGTGCTTGCCACCGAACATGACCTCCCGCGGACAGACCCTGTATCCATAGTCTATCAGGTCAAAGGTTCTGGTAACTTCCATCAAAGATAGGTTTTTGGATTAGCGATACAAGATTAAGAATTTCGAACAAAAAAAACAAATGCACCGACCTGCAGGTCAGTGATAGTATAATTAACTGATTTGTAAGCCAGTAAAAATTAGCGTATCCCGGTTTCGTTTCGAACGGCGGGGGGCAGCTGTTTTACAGCATCTTTTTGGCCATTTCCCTGGCTTTATTTACCGCGTTATGAAGGCCTTCCGGTTTTTTACCCCCTGCAGTAGCCAGGAATGGTTGACCTCCTCCGCCACCGCTGATCTCACCTGAGATGGCCTTAATGATCTCTACGGCATTGAGACGGGTTTCCTTTGCGGCCTTTTCTCCTAGGCCTATGACCAGGGCAGCCCTGCCTTCGTTTTCCGAACCGATGATTATTATGCTGTTTTCGTCTGCCAGTCTTATCTGGTGAGCGATATTTTTAAGGGTATCCGGTTGTGTCTCTTCGAGAATTCCTGAGTATATGCGACATTTGCCCGCTGTTTCAGCCCGTGAGGCAAGGTCATTGCGGGCAGTTGCAGCGGAGGCCTGCTGCAGCTTTTCAATGGTGCCTTTCAGGGCAGAGTTCTCAGCCATAAGCCTTGAGATATTGGCCACCGGATTTCCTGTGCTGCGGAGCAGTGATGTTATTTCATCGAGCAGCCTGAGTTTTTCGCTTATATAGCTGAATGCATGCCTTCCGGTTATTGCTTCGATCCTTCTTACCCCTGCGGCCACAGCCCCTTCGGAGATGATTTTGAATAGTCCTATCCGGGAGGTATGGTCAACGTGGGTGCCTCCGCATAGTTCAACGGAGTCTCCGAAAGACACCACCCTGACATTCTCGCCGTATTTTTCCCCGAAGAGAGCCATGGCGCCCATGGAGAGGGCTTCTTCCATGGGTGTGTTGTCATGGACCACCGAGGCGATATTCTGCATGATCAATTCATTTACCTTCTCTTCAACGGTTTTTATCTCTTCAGGTGTTACCTGCCTGAAGTGGCTGAAGTCAAATCTCAGCTTGTCAGCTGTTACCAGTGAACCCTTTTGTTCCACATGTTTGCCAAGCACTTCCCTGAGGGCATGGTGCATCAGGTGTGTTGCAGTGTGGTTGTTGGCAGTATCCTGTCTTGCGCGGGCATCAACCACTGCATGAAAGGTCAGGGAGGGATCGGCCGGTACAGAATCGGTGATATGGATGATAAGGTTATTCTCCTTCACCGTGTCGGTGATGGTGAGTTTCTCTCCTCCGCCTTCAATATAACCCCGGTCGCCTGCCTGTCCTCCTGATTCTGCATAGAAGGGGGTACGGTCAAAAACAAGGTGTACTGCTTCGCGGCCCCGGGAGGTTACCCTTCGGTGCCGGGCGATCCTTACATTGTCTTCCGTACGGTCATAACCTGTGAATTGGGTGCTGTCGGTATCGCGTATTGTCACCCAGTCTCCGGCCGTAATGGCAGCATCATCCCTTGACCTCTCCTTCTGGGTGTTTAGCTCGTTCCTGAAAGCCTCTTCATCGAGTGTCATACCGTTCTCCCTGAGGATGAGCTGAGTAAGGTCAACAGGGAAGCCGTAGGTGTCAAACAGTTCAAAGGCATCCCTGCCGGGAAAGAGATTTTTTCCTTCCGGCCTGAGTGTCTCTATCCTCCGTTCAATCATTCGCAGTCCTTTGCCCAGGGTTTTAAGGAATGAGATTTCCTCTTCGTGAATTACCCTGGTAATTATCTCTTTCTGGGCATGTAGCTCCGGGTAATGTGAGCCCATTGACTCAACCAGTGCAGGCAGAAGCCTGTATATGAAGGGCTCACTCATTCCAAGTGACGTGTATCCGTACCTGACGGCGCGGCGCAGAATCCTTCTTATGACATAACCTGCCCTGTTGTTTGACGGCAGCTGGCCGTCAGCCACCGAAAAGGCAACTGTCCGTAGATGGTCAGCTATCACCCTGTGTGCAATATCCCAATCGTTCTTCTCTCCGTATGGCTTGCCTGTCACCTCTGCCGATGCTGCCAGCAGCGGCCGGAAAATATCTGTATCATAATTTGATTTTTTCCCCTGTATCACCATGCATAGCCGTTCGAATCCCATGCCTGTATCAACATGTCTGTCAGGAAGGAGTTCCAGTTCTCCTCCGGCGCGGCGGTTATACTGTATAAATACCAGGTTCCAAATCTCAATCACCTGGGGATGGCCCGTGTTTACCAGTTGATGACCGGGTGTGACAGCTCTCTCGCTGTCTGATCTTATGTCAACATGAATTTCGGAGCACGGACCGCATGGCCCGGTTTCACCCATTTCCCAGAAGTTGTCTTTCTTTGATCCGTCAAGGATATGGTTTTCAGGACTGGTGAAGCATTTCTGCCAGTGTGATGCAGCCTCCTCGTCACGGGGCACGTCCTCCACCGGGTCACCTTCAAATACCGTGGCGTAAATCCTTTCCTGGGGGATACCAAGCCTGCCGGTCAGGAACTCCCAGGCCCATTCTATGGCTTCCTTCTTGAAGTAATCGCCGAACGACCAGTTGCCAAGCATCTCAAACATCGTGTGGTGGTAGGTGTCAAGTCCCACCTCCTCGAGGTCATTGTGCTTGCCCGAGACCCGCAGACACTTCTGAGAGTTGGCTATCCTGCTGTATTTTGCCTGCTGGTTGCCGAGGAATATATCCTTGAACTGGTTCATCCCTGCATTGGTGAACATCAGTGTGGGGTCATTCTTGATCACCATAGGTGCCGACGGCACTATTTTGTGTTCCTTCGACCTGAAAAAACTGAGGAATTCCTCCCTAATCTCGTTAGCCTTCATTTTCAACTACCTGCCCTGTTTTGAAACTATTTCCTTTCGGGTGCGTAAAATTAAATCAAATATTTCACGTTTGAAGAATTGTCGTCTTAAAATGGTGGGTGAGCCACGGGAGATCTGATGTTTAAAAGGAAGAAGTACGTTTTTGACCATACCAGTCTTCAGTTCCGGCAACACAGGCACAACGGGAGAGAAAGGCTTGTGAGGTTTGCTGTCGGGCTTGCAGTTTCTATAGTTATAACGCTTTTTTACAGTCTTGTTTTTCACCGTTTGTTCGGATCGCCCAAGGAAGAACTTCTCCGGCAGCAGGTTGAGGAACTCAGGCTGAACTATTCGCTTCTTGAAAGGAAAATCGATCATTACACGGGATCAGTTGCCGAACTGAGGTCAACCGACAATTCTACTTACCGTTCTGTCCTTGACCTGCCTCAGATACCCTCTGACATCTCTGAAGGAGGTGCGGGAGGTACCAACCGGATGGCAGACCTGACAGGCTATCTGAATTCTGATCTCATGATGCGGGTAAGGTCAAAGTTTGACGACCTGAAGACGCAGACAAATATCCAGTATAATTCACTGACAGAGCTTACTGCAAGGGCAGATGAGTGGAAGGAGATGTGGGAGCATCTTCCGTACATAAGGCCGGTAAATGTTACGATGAGGCTGGGTGACGGACTTAAGTTCCGCGAAAAACATCCGGTTCACGGATCACCCCGCTGGCATTTCGGGCAGGATTTTGCCTGTCCGGCAGGCACCGAAGTCTATGCAACCGGTGCCGGCGTGGTGGCCTATGCCGGAAACCAGAGGGATGGTTTCGGGATAAAGGTGGTAATCGAGCATGGTTACGGTTACAGGACTATTTACGGCCATCTCAGTGAATACAATGTAAAAAGGGGACAGAAAGTCTCACGTGGCGATTTCATAGGACTTTCAGGCAACACAGGCACCTCTACCGGCCCTCACCTCCATTACCAGATTGACCTTTTTGGCGAACATGTGAACCCGTTGTGGTATTTTGAAGACGACCTAACCGAAGAGGAGTATTTCAGGATGCTTGACTATCTTACAAGGCCATAGTGATTCCGGCCGGTCAGGTGTCCGGCCTGCTGCAATGAACAGACACGGATCTGAGCTGCCTCCGGCCACAGCAGCATCCAATCCCGGCCGTCGCTAGTGCCGCTGCGCTGAGAGGTTGTTGCCGGACCCGGACCCGGACCCTGACCCTGACCCTGACCTGGATTTTTTAAGTTATCTTTAACAAATTCAGCAATGAGGACTGTTTTTGTATTTGTTTTATAATTTCTTATGTTTGCAGGGCAGACAGCATGCCATCTCAGAAGATGCCAAAGACAAAGTACAAGTTCAATCATGAGACACTCAGCTTTGACAAGATAAGGCTGGGTCTCAGACAAACCTTCCTTCGGCTTTTCGGGTATTTCATCGCATCCCTGTTTCTTGCCGGCATTTACGGATTCATCTTTGCATTCATCTTTGACTCCCCTCAGGAAAAGGCTCTGAAAAGGGAGATTGCCCAGCTTACACTTCAGTATGAGCTGATGAACAAGGAGATGGAGAATGTGGAAAAGGTGCTTCTCCACCTCCAGGAAACCGATGATAACCTGTACAGGACCATTTTCGAAACCGAACCGGTGGCCTCTTCGTTCCGCGAGGGAGGTATCGGAGGTGTTAACAGGTATGAGGAGCTTGAAGGGTTTTCAAACTCCGAACTGGTGATTGAAACCGCCAGGAGGCTTGACAGGATCAGGAAAAAAATCTATGTTCAGTCGGAGTCATTTGATGAGCTTATAGCCTATGCCAGGGAAAAGGAAGAGATGCTTAGCAGCATCCCTGCCATACAGCCCGTCTCGAACTCTGACCTTAAGCGTACAGCCTCCGGTTTCGGATACCGTATTCACCCTATTTACAAGATATCGAAGTTTCATTCGGGAATGGACTTCACGGCTCCCACAGGGACGGATGTCTACTCAACCGGCAACGGTGTGGTCAGGGAGGTCAAATCGGCACGCCGTGAACTGGGTAACCATATTATTATAGACCACGGTTTTGGCTACCAGACCGTCTATGCCCATCTTGACCGGTTCAACGTGAGGGTGGGACAGAAGGTAAAGAGAGGAGATATCATAGGTTTTGTTGGAAGCACAGGGCTCTCCACTGCTCCGCACCTGCATTATGAGGTACATGTGAACGGCAGGCCTGTTGATCCTGCGATGTATTACTTCAATGACCTTACTCCCGAGGAGTATGAAAGGATGCTTGAGATCTCAAGCAAGAGCGGACAAACCTTCGATTGATAGAATCTGCCTGACATGCCTTACAGGGAAAAGAAAGTGGAAAAGCTCTTCTACCAGATAGGGGAGGTCTCCGAAATGTTTTCAGAACCTGTCTCAACAATCCGTTTCTGGGAAAAGGAGTTTGATATCCTCCGGCCGAGGAAGAACAACAAGGGTAACAGGCTCTTTATGCAGGAGGATATCAAAAATCTCAAGCTCATACACCATCTGCTCCGAAACAGGGGTATGACAATCGAGGGGGCAAAGAAATATCTCAAAGAGAATCGCAGTGACGCCGATTACAGGCTTGAGATAGCTGATACGCTCAGGAATATCAGGGCGATGCTCATAGAGATTCGTGATGAAATAAATTGATTTTATGGCTGTTACGCTTGCGGATTTCGTCGGGTGGTTTGAAGGTCTGATTCCCGCTTCTTTCCAGGAAGATTATGATAACAGTGGTCTGCAGGCGGGTGATCCGTGTGCATCAATAGGATCAGTACTGCTGACAGTTGACGTGACGCCTGAGGTAATTGAAGAGGCGGCCCGCACCGGCTGCGACATGGTGCTGTCACATCACCCGGTTATCTTCAGTCCGTTAAGGCGTCTGGCTTATGGCAGCAACAGCGAGGTCTGCATTGCTGAAGCACTGAAGAAGGGAATAGCCATATATTCTGCGCATACCAGTTTTGACAACTCCGGAAATGGTGTCAGCCATATACTGGCAAAGAAGATCGGGCTTGAAGGGATACACGTGCTTGAGCCGATGAAGGGCAGGTTGATGAAGCTTGTTACATTTGTGCCGGAGTCACATGCAGGTATTGTGCGCGATGCACTCTTTGATGCAGGGGCAGGGCAGATAGGCAATTATGACAGGTGCAGCTACAACCTGCATGGAGAGGGTACCTACCGTGCAGGTGAAGGTGCAGAACCTTTTGCCGGAAGGGTGGGGGAACATCATTCTGAACCGGAGATAAGGATTGAGGTTGTACTTCAGGCGCATCTGAAGGGAGCCTGTGTAAAGGCCATGCTGGCAGCTCATCCTTATGAAGAGGTTGCGTGGGATCTTATTTCACTTGAGAATGAGTACACGGGTGCCGGCGCGGGTGCCATAGGCACCCTGCCGGCTCCGCTGGCTGGCGCGGCGCTGCTGCAACGGCTCAGGGAGCTGACAGGCCTGCCCGTCATCCGCTACAGCGGTGACCCCTCCCGCACCATCACCACGGTGGCCGTTTGCGGTGGTGCAGGGGCATACCTCATCAGCAGCGCCGCACGCGCCGGCGCCGATGCCTTCATCACAGGAGACATTAAATACCATGCCTTTGCCGAAGCACCGAAAAATATGCTCGTGGCTGACATAGGACATTATGAAAGTGAAAAATTCTCTTTGGAAGTTCTCTGCAACCTGATTCAGAAAAAATTTCCTAACTTTGCACTCCGGTTTTCCGGGATAAAAACCAATCCCATTAATTACTACGGGTATGACAAAACAGACTAAATCAGCTGAAACCGAACTTACAATAGAAGAAAAACTGAGGGCATTATATTCACTTCAGCTCGTTGATTCAGAGATAGATAAAATCCGCACTCTGCGCGGTGAACTGCCTCTTGAGGTGCAGGACCTTGAGGATGAGGTGGCTGGACTCGAAACCAGGATAGGCAATCTTAAGAATGAGATCAACGAGCTTGAGAAGTCCATGGTTGGCAAGAACAATGAGATAACCGCATCACAGGCACTCATAAAGAAATACGAGGAACAGCAGAACAATGTCCGGAACAACCGGGAGTATGATTCACTCTCCAAAGAGATCGAATTCCAGACACTGGAAATTGAACTCTGTAACAAGAAGATACGTGAGTTTACTGCCCAGGTGGCTGAGAAAAAGGAGGTGATGGCAGAGGCACAGACCTCCCTCGATGAAAGAAAGCGTGACCTGGAGAGCAAAAAATCTGAACTGGAGGACATTACACGTGACACCCAGAAGGAGGAGGAGCAGCTTGCTGACAAGTCAACAGAGCTGCAGACGAGGATTGAGGAGAGGCTTCTTACGGCATACAAGCGTATCCGTTCCAATGCCCGTAACGGCCTTGCAGTAGTATCAGTCCAGAGGGATGCATGCGGCGGTTGCTTTAACCAGATCCCTCCGCAGCGTCAGCTTGACATCAGGTCAAGGAAAAAGATCATCGTCTGCGAATACTGCGGACGCATACTCGTTGACGATGAGATTGTTGGCGAGGCCAGACAGTAACCGCGAACCATTTTCAGTTATATGCAGAGACGTTGTGACCAGCGTCTCTGTCTGTTTTGTGTATATTTGATTTCTGATCAAAGGCCAACATGATAAACGATTTCAAATCACAGGTCAGGGAAGGCATTCCCGCATACCTGCCGCAGCCGAAGCCCTGGGATTCTTCGGTTAACCATGCACCTCGCAGGCGCGATCTGCTGACCACGGAGGAAAAGAAGCTTGCACTTCGAAATGCATTGAGGTATTTCCCGGCATCACTGCATGGTGTGCTTGCACCGGAGTTCTCCGCCGAACTGAGGGAAAGGGGGCGCATATACATGTACCGTTACAGGCCTGAGTACGAGATGAAGGCCCGTCCCATTGAAGAGTATCCTCACCGCTCTGTCCAGGCAGCAGCCATCATGCTGATGATAACCAACAATCTTGACCCTGTTGTGGCCCAGCACCCCCATGAGCTTATCACCTATGGAGGCAACGGGGCTGTCTTTCAGAACTGGGCACAGTACAGGCTCACAATGAAGTATCTTTCGGAGATGACTGATGAGCAGACCCTGGTGGTCTACTCCGGCCATCCGCTGGGCCTCTTCCCGTCACACAGGGATGCTCCGCGCGTGGTTGTTACCAACGGCATGGTCATCCCGAACTACTCATCTCAGGATCACTGGGAGAGGTTTAATGCTCTTGGCGTCTCACAGTATGGCCAGATGACCGCCGGTTCTTATATGTATATAGGTCCCCAGGGGATTGTACACGGCACTACCATCACCCTTCTGAACGCAACACGCAGGGCAGCCCCTGTGGCACCTGCTGAGCGTAAAAGCAGACTCTTCGTCTCATCGGGACTGGGAGGCATGTCAGGGGCTCAGCCCAAGGCTGGAAATATAGCCGGTGTGGTTTCTGTGACGGCTGAGGTTAACCTGAAGGCAATAAACACCCGGCACTCACAGGGATGGGTTGATGAGGTGCACGGAGACCTCGGTTCACTGGTGTCACGCGTACGCAGGGCCTGCGCTGACGGTGAGGTGGTGTCACTCGCTTACCACGGCAACATCGTTGACCTGTGGGAACGGTTTGCCGATGAGGGGCTCTGGGCTGACCTGGGATCAGACCAGACCTCGCTGCATAATCCGTGGTCGGGGGGTTACTACCCTGCAGGGATAAGCTTTGAAGAGGCAAACACACTCATGGCTGAAGATCCGGATAAATTCCGAGCTCTGGTTCAGGCATCGCTGCGTCGCCAGGTTGAAGCGATCAACCGCCATACTGCCCACGGAACCTACTTCTTCGATTATGGCAATGCATTCCTGCTTGAGTCTTCACGTGCCGGTGCTGACATCGGCAACGGCAGGGGAGGATTTCGGTATCCGTCTTATGTTGAAGATATTATGGGGCCGATCTGTTTTGATTACGGTTTCGGGCCCTTCCGCTGGGTATGCTGCTCGGGCAACCCTGATGACCTTGAGAAAAGTGATGCCATTGCAACTGCCACCCTTGAGCGTCTTGTTAAAGAGTCACCCGCAGATATCCGCCAGCAGATGTCAGACAATATTCATTGGATTCATGAAGCAGGGCGAAACAGGCTTGTGGTCGGATCACAGGCACGCATTCTTTATGCCGATGCCGCAGGCAGGATGAAGATAGCCGGTGCCTTCAACGAAGCCATCGCCGCGGGACATATATCCGGCCCGATAGTTATCGGTCGTGATCATCATGATGTATCAGGCACTGACTCGCCGTTCCGTGAGACATCCAATATCTATGACGGGTCCCGTTTCACTGCTGATATGGCAGTTCAGAATGTGATCGGTGACGCCTTCCGCGGTGCGACCTGGGTCTCGCTTCACAACGGTGGTGGTGTTGGCTGGGGTGAGGTTATAAACGGAGGTTTCGGGATGGTGCTTGACGGCAGTGCTGACACGGCACGGCGCATCAGGTCAATGCTCCTGTGGGATGTCAACAACGGCATTGCCCGCCGCAGCTGGGCAAGAAACAGAGGAGCCATCGCAGCAATAACAAGAGAGATGGAACGGACCCCCGGGCTGGTTGTCACAATGCCCGAGGAGGCAGATGAAAGCGTGATAGACAGGGAGTTTTGCTAAGTCGGCAGTCGGCAGTA
>CAYYEH010000023.1:27159-34163 GCA_964470815.1 uncultured Rikenella sp. | reverse complement strand
CGTTCAATGTAACGGCAGGATGGTGGGCAACCTCTTACCTGGCCATTGACCAGGGGCCGATTATCTGCATGATTGAGAATCATCGCACCGGGTTGCTCTGGGATCTCTTCATGTCAGCCCCGGAGGTCATAGCCGGCCTTGACAAACTAGGATTTACATACTGAAAGCCTATGAAAAAGACATACTTCATTTTGACAGCGGTTCTTGTACTGGTCGCATGCAGTCAGACACAACAGCCTGCCTTCCGCTCAAACGGCGGGGTAAGCTATCCCCTGACAGCTGATGATGAGTCAATGCTTGACTCCATCCAGCAAAAGACCTTTCTGTTTTTCATGGGAGAACATCACCCTGAATGGGGAATAGTAAAGGACCGCACAAAGGAGTGGGCTCCGGCCAGTATTGCTTCCACCGGCTTCGGGATAGCATCATTTGCGATAGGTGCAGAAAGGGGATGGATCACCCGTGAGGAGGCAGCACAGATTACCCATAACATGCTGAATTTCTTCGTTAACTCACTTCAAAGCCCTGATACCCTCGCAACAGGTTACAAGGGATTTTATTATCATTTTCTCCGGATGGACACCGGCCTCAGGGAATGGCGGTGTGAGCTTTCCTCGGTGGATACAGGCCTGCTGATGATGGGTATTCTGTTTGCCAGAAACTACTATGACCGGGAAAATGAAACGGAGACGCAGATCCGTGCACAGGCGTCACGACTGCTAGGTAACATAGAATGGGACTTCATGATGATGCCTGACACAGGAGACTATGCCCGGCAGATATCCATGGGCTGGCACCCCGAATCGGGCCTTCATCATATGGGATGGAGCGGTTACAATGAGGCGCTCTTTCTCTACATCCTTGCTGCCGGCACCGGGCTCGATAATGCGAAGGAGAGCTACAGGTCGTGGCTCAGCAGCTATAAATGGCAGACACCCTATGAAGGTATGTCGCATGTGGCCTTTCCCCCGCTATTCGGACACCAGTTCTCGCACTGCTTCATAGATTTCAGGGGACTGGCCGATGAGTATATGCGGGATAAGGGTATTGACTATTTTGAGAATTCACGCCGGGCGACATATGTTCAGCGGCAGTATGCAATTGATAATCCTCACGGGTGGGTCGGTTATGATTCGCTCTGCTGGGGGATCACGGCAAGCGACGGGCCGGGTGACAAGTATAATTTTGACAACAGGGAGTTCCTGGGCTATGCCGGAAGAGGCACCAGCGGACCTGATTATAACTATTTCGATGACGGCACGATTGCTCCTTACGGGCCTCTGTCTTCACTGCCCTTTGCGCCCGAGATAGTAATCCCGACCATCAGGTCAATTAATGAAAAAATGGGAGACAGGCTGTGGGGCAAATATGGTTACTATGATTCCTTTAACCTGACAGCTCAGTGGGTCAATGATGATTTCATCGGCATTGACCAGGGGCCAATGCTCATAATGATTGAAAACTTCAGGACCGGACTGGTATGGAATTATGTGATGAAAGATCCGATCATTCAGGAAGGCCTTGAGGCACTTGGCTTCTCATACCTGTAGCTTGTTTACGTGTGTTTTCCATTGTTAATCGTTAACCGATACCCGGGGTCATGAAAAACCGATTCAGAAAAACGGCAGCCTGGCTGATGCTCCTTGCTATGACATCAGTCGCTGCAACAGCCCAGCAAAGGACACTGGAGACCTTTGAACAGTCCTCAGGATGGACATACAATATATCAGACGGTGTTACCCTGAGTATCTCCACTGATAAGGGGGTGACGGGCAATGCGGTGAGGATAGATTATGACTTCACTGAGGGAACCGGATACGGAGGCATACAGAAGCTTTTCCCCATTGACCTGCCTGAAAATTACGAGTTCACATTCTGGCTCAGAGCCGAATCACCTTCGAATAATTTCGAAATAAAATTCATTGACAGCACCGGGAACAATGTATGGTGGGTTAACAACCGCAACTATGATTTTCCCGGGGAATGGACGAAGATACGCATCAAAAGGAGGCATATAAGTTTTGCCTGGGGACCTACAGAGGACCGGGATATGAGCAGGATTGACTGGATTGAGTTCACGGTGGCTTCCTTTGTGGGCGGCAAGGGAACTATCTGGCTTGATGACCTGCGGTTCGAACCGCTGCCGCCCGAGACAGACATATGGCCGGAACCGGCTCTCAGAGCTTCGTCCTCAGCCAGGCTTCACGGGCCGCTGCTGGCAGCAGACAGTTCCGGAGAGACCTTCTGGCAGAGCAGGAAGGGAGGGAGGCAGAGTATCACCCTGGACTTCAGGGGCAGGAGAGAGTTTGGAGGGTTGCACATAGAATGGCTTGAAGGAAGTCATGCCGAAGCATGGGAGGTAATGCTATCGTCTGACGGAAGCACATGGGAGAAAGCATATTCGGTGAATTCCAGCCATGGCACAACCAGTTTCATCAGACTGCCCGAAGCCGAAGCCGGATACCTGAGAATTGATCTCCTGAAGACGGCCGGCGGAAGGACATACGGAATACGGGAGATAAAGATACCTGACGTGAAAAGCACGCTGACCCTGAATGATTTCATAATGTATGCTGCAAATAACTCACCCGCAGGCAGCTATCCGGATTATTTCAGCAGACATGCCTCGTACTGGACTGTCACCGGGGTGAGCAGTGACACAAAGGAAGCGCTGATCAGCGAGGACGGTATGGTGGAGGCGGAGAAGGCTCGCTTCTCTGTTGAGCCCATGCTGAAAATAGGGAACACCGTTGTAAATCACAGTAATGTCGAGCCTGTGCAGAGGATGGGCTTCCCGGGATACTCCGGTGATTTTGTTTTATTGCCTTCCGTTGAGTGGCAGCACAGCGGGATCAGGTTTGTGACAGGAGTTTCATCGGGCGGCAAACCCAATGACGACTCGGAGCTTTATATTGGGTACTGGTTTGAAAACCTGACGACTGTGCCTCTGGAATTTGAATTTTACCTTCTGCTACGCCCGTTCCAGGTGAATCCTTATTACCAGTTCCTGAATACTGTCGGCGGAGTCGGAAGGATAAGGAAAATAGAAGAAATAAGCAAAGGTCTGATTTCTGTTGACGGCAAGCCGGTCCGCCTCACTGAAGAGTATGAATCTTTCGGGGCTGCCAGGTTTGATGAAGGCAACATTGTTGAAATGATCCGCAACGGGCAGCTGCCTGTCTCTTTGAGTGTGACGGACCCGTCCGGATTGGCTGGCGGTGTCATCAGGTACCGGATTAAACTGAATGCCGGTGAGTCAAAGGAGTTCTTTGCCGTTCTCCCTTATCACGGGATACTGTCTGAGACAGTGGCCGCTGAAGCTGTGGCACCCGCCAGGGTTATCGGACCGGGAATGTCCACCATTGACGCCGTGACCGGAGCAGCAGTCAGGGAGAGATTTTTTGCCTCTGCAGATTACTGGGACAGAAGGACCGGCCACATCCGGTTTGATCTTCCGCCTTCGGCTGACAGGTTGATTGACACATGGAGGTCCAACCTGGCCTACATCCTGATCAACAGGGACAGGTCCGGTATTCAGCCGGGCTCGCGTTCATATGACAGGAGCTGGATACGTGACGGTTCACTTACCTCTTCTGCCCTGCTCAAATCAGGCATTGTCAGTGAGGTTAAGGAGTTTATTGAATGGTATGCCGGGTATCAGTATGAAAACGGCAAGGTGCCATGTGTGGTTGACTCCCGGGGACCGGATCCGGTTCCTGAGCATGACAGCCACGGGCAGCTCATTTACCTGATCCGCGAGTATTTCAATTTCACCGGCGATACAGCTTTCCTGCGGGCCATGAATCCGCATGTGATCAAAGCCGTTGATTACATCGGGTCAATTGTGGCAGAGAGATCCACGGACCATTTCAGGAACGGGAATGACAGCATTCGCGCCTATTACGGGCTTGTGCCCGAATCGATCAGTCATGAGGGTTATTCGGCGAAACCTATGCACTCATACTGGGACAATTTCTTCATCATGAAGGGTCTGAAGGATGCGGTTGAGATACAGGCCATACTTGGTGAGGATGAGAGTCGCGAAAGGATTTCGCTGATGCGTGATAAGTTCCGGGTGAACCTTTACAACTCGATCGATCTCGCGATGAAGGTAAGAGGCATAGACTATATTCCGGGCTGCGTTGAGCTCGGAGATTTTGATGCCACCTCCACCACAATTGCACTCACTCCGTGCAATGAGCTTGGCAACCTTCCTGTCCCCCAGGTTTACAACACTTTTGAGAAGTATTACGAGTTCTTCAAAAACAGGAGGGCCGGACTCCTGGAGTGGATCAACTACACACCCTATGAGAACAGGCTTATAGGTTCATTTATCATGCTTGACCAGCCTGAGAGGGCACATGAACTTATTGATTTCCTCCTTGATGATCAGCGGCCGCACAACTGGAATCACTGGGCTGAAGTGGTCTGGCGTGATCCACGCTATCCCGGATTTATAGGTGACATGCCACACACATGGTGCGGAAGTGACTTCATCAATGCAATCCGGTCAATGTTCGTTTATGAGAATGAGTATGACCACACCCTGGTTCTGGCCCCGGCACTGTACCAGGACTGGATAGACGCCCCGGGAGGCATGTCGGTCAGCAATATGCCCACCTATTACGGAGACATTTCCTATTCTGTAAGGAAGGAGGGGACTCAATACCGGTTTATCATTGAGGGTGAACTGAATTTGCCTGCAGGTGGCATAAGGATAAGGAACTTCAACGGCGGGGCAATACCGTCACAGGTGATCGTAAACGGAAAGGAAGTAACAGGTTTCACCGGGAGAAATATTGGCATTACAGAGGTCCCGGCAGAAGTTGTAATACGGTATTAGGAGCTCTTAACAGGTAATCTGATGGAAGATACGAAGACGAGTCACAGAAAGGTTGTACAGGGCTATGAACGGATAACGTTCGGTCAGCTTGCAGCCTATTCCGCAGGGGGGATCATACCCGTGGCACTGTTTAATATTGCCGGGCAGCTTGTGGGGCTGATGGGTAATATAAGCCTGGGCCTCAGCGCATTCTGGCTGGGTCTCATAATGATCATTCCCAGGCTCTGGGATGCCTTCTCGGATCCGATAGTCGGGCATCTTTCCGACAACACCCGGACCAGGTTTGGCCGGCGCAGGCCATTCCTCCTTATCGGTGGCATAGCCGTGGCAATATTTTTTGTGGTCATGTGGTGGATACCCAAGGGTGAAACGGTTCATGCCCTATTCCCCAGTGAAACGGGGTTCCGCAGCTTCCAGCTTGTCTATATCCTGTTCTCTCTTCTTCTCTTCTTCACTGCCACTACTATTTTCGAGATACCTCACGGGGCACTGGGAATGGAGATGACGTCAGATCCGCATGAACGCACACGGCTGTTCAGCGGCAAGAGTTTCATCGGGAATCTGTTTGCGATGAGCACACCCTGGCTCTTCGCACTTGCCAACATGGAAGCATTCCGGGGACCGGGAGGCAACGAGGCTGACGGAATGCGGTACGTCTCCCTGATGGTGGCGGCTATCCTGATACCGCTCTCCTTCTGGTGGACGGCAAAGCTTCGTGAGCCTGGATTTGTCAGGGTGGCGAAGCAGGAGAAGACCCATTTCTGGAACGATATGAAGATTGTCGGCACCAACAGGAACTTTATCTATCTGGTACTCACAATCTTCACACTGGCAATGGGATTCAACTTCGTCAACCTCCTCGGTTCATATATTCCGATCTTTTATGTCTTTGGGGGCGACAAAGTTGCCGGTGCCCAGCTTCTGGGGATAAACGGCACCATCTGGGCAATCACCGGGGTGCTTGCCGTATTCCCGCTCAACTGGATAAGCCCAAGACTGGGTAAAAGGAACACGCTCATTATCTCGATGATTCTGATGACATTAGCTCAGCTCTCCAAGATTGTCTGCTATAATCCAGAGCATCCTTACCTGGTCATAATTCCAACCATTCTGCTATCTGCCGGAATGCTCTTCTTTTTCACCCTGGGTTCCTCGATGGTTGGAGACATCTGCGATGAGGATGAGCTTCGTACCGGTCACCGCACCGAGGGGAGCTATTACTCAATCTACTGGTGGTTCATAAAACTTGGTACGGCATTCGCCAGCTTCGTGGCTGGGGTACTTATCACCCTTACACTCTTTGATGAGACGCAGGTCACCAAGGTTGACAGCCTGCAGGGAAGCATTCGTGAATTGCAGGCTAAGGTGACCTACTGGAAAGGTTACACCGGTGATGCCGCTGCCGCCGGCACCTGGCTGAAAAATGCACAGTCGCAGGCTGCAGATGCCCTGAGGGAATCGAAGGGTTATCTTACATACCTTGAGAGTGAGGCTGTTAAGAAACCGGGACGGAAGATAACCATTCCTTCAGACATTGAAGCCCAAAGGAAGAATGTGCTCATGAATGCAACGGCTGTCACGAGGAACAACATTGAGGCTCTTGAGAGGCACAGTGCTGCCCTCGCCTCTGCGACCGCCGGTATGCCCTCTGCAGCAGGAGACAGCCTAATAAGGGCTACGATTCCTTTGATCATGCAGTCAAAACTCACAAGAGCAAGGATCAGCTCCTTCGACCTGCTGGTTCATCTCCGCTCCAGGTCAAATGAACAGCAGAAAAGCCGTGCCCACACCGAGCAACTGACAGGCAGCGTGACGGAGATGAATAATATGATATATGCCATGGAGTACGGGTCTCCGCTCGATGACATGGAAACCCGTCTTGCAGCAATTGGCGGAAACATCGAACCGCTAAAAAAACAGTCGCCTTACACCCTTCTGATGATGCGTGTCGTGGAAATCGGCCTGCCGGTGCTCCTGTGCCTGCTGGCACTCGTCTTTGCCTTCCGTTATGCGCTGACTGAAAACAGGACACTGGAGATAAAGGAGTTGCTCAGGAAGAAGAGAGAATCAGCAGTCTGATGAGTTCACAATGATGAACCTGGAGCCTCAGCAGTCTGATGAGTTCACAATGATGAACCTGGAGCCTCAGCAGTCTGATGAG
>CAYYEH010000023.1:0-27059 GCA_964470815.1 uncultured Rikenella sp. | reverse complement strand
TTCACAATGATGAACCTGGAGCCTCAGCGGCAGGATATGGTGATCGGAGGCTGACAGTATGATAATGAAGAAAATGGGATGGAAAGATTTAAAATAATCAGTGATGAAATTCAGCGTCAGGGAAAACAACTTTTATATTGACGACAAAAAGGTCTTTCTCAATTCGGGGGAGATACACTACTTCAGGATCAGGAGGGAGCTGTGGGACAGGCATCTTGATGAAGCTGTAAGTGCAGGGCTGAAGGCGGTCAGCACCTATGTTCCATGGGCCTGGCATGAAGAGGAGGAGGGGGTTTTTGATTTCGACGGCAGTACCTGTTCTGAAAAGGATCTTAACGGCTGGCTCCGCAGGTGCAAAGAGCACGGTCTGCATGCAATAGTCAAGCCGGGTCCGTTCATCCTTGCCGAGTTCAGGGGTGCGGGGCTGCCCGACTGGTTCCTGGAGAGGTACGGTGAGGCAGCCAGGATGAGGACTCGCCGTGGAACAAGGGTGCTCAGTGACGGTGTAAGCCTCTTCAATGAGAATTACCTTAACAAGGTCAGATTGTGGTATGATAAGGTCATGCCGGTCATCAGGGACCATGAGCTTCCGGCCGGCGGGCCGGTTATAATGATGCAGGTATGCAATGAGATAGGAGTCTTCTCATGGCTGGCAAGGCAGGCTGACTATGGCAATGAGGTCAGGAAAAGATTCATCTCATGGGTAAGGATTAAGTACGGTACTGTCAGTGAGGTAAACAGGTTATGGGGCACTGCATATAGCACCCTTGATGATATTGAGCTTCCTCCTGACGGTCATGACCCTTATGCATCACAGGCTGACCGTGCCCGGGATAATGCGTGGCACATCTTCTGGCGACAATATTACGGCGACTACCTGCGGATTCTGAGCTCCATGATAAGGGAGCGGGGAATAACAGTTCCGCTGTACCATAACCTCCCGGGATGGATCTATGGCAACGGCTATGAATTCCCCGTGAATATTACGATGTATGAAGATCTTTTCAGGGGCAGGAGCGAGATCATCTTCGGTGTTGACCATATACCTGAGTTTGTCTCTTACAGGAACCTGCATGACGACAGGATCATAAATGACATTACCCTGGCCATGCAGGGAGGAGGACCGCTCTTTGCAGCAGAATTCCAGAGCGGATCGCGTGAGTACCATGTGGTGACAAACCCGCGCGAGATGGAGCTGTTCTACAAGGCAAGCATAGCCAACGGGCTGAAGGGATGGAACTTCTACATGTTTTCCCAGGGCCGGAATGTAAGTCGCAGGGGTTACTCGGGAGATACCTTCTACTGGTTCACTCCGCTTGATGCCAGAGGGAAGCGCAGCAGCGCCTGGCCTGTCGTGCATAAAATGAGCCGTATGACTGGGTTGTCAGAAGACATTATTGTAAATGCCGGCCGCAGGTCTGAAGTCTGCGTTCTGTTTTACTCCCACTGGTATGCAACCGAACTTGAACGACCGGCTGGTGAGGCTGCGGGACTAACCTTCCTGCCGTCGGCTGTCAGGCGCCCAGCATACTTTGACGGCCTGCTGAAGGCGCTGCAGGTTCTGAATGTCGATTATGACGTGTCTGACCTGGGCAGCGCCTCACCTGAATCACTGTCAAGGTACAAACAGATATGGGTCTTTGCGACAGACGAAATGGATGAACAGGCCCAGGCTACTGTTGCCGGTTATTTAACCGGCGGAGGCCATGCAGTTATTTATCCTTACCTCCCAGACCGTGAACCATCGCAGCAGCCCTGCACGCTCCTTCGTGACGCTATAGGGGTGAATCCCTCAGGGACCGAGGTGATCGATTCACCCCTTATCGACCTTTTTGACCTGCGTGACATCAAATGCAGTAACCCGCAGGTAGTATTCACGCCGGAATCACTTGGCAGTGCTGAGGTTATAGCCCGGACAATCAACGGTACACCATGCGGCTTTCAAAAAAATGTGGGGAAAGGCAGGGTTACATTCATAGGCACATGGACAGGTTTCGACACGGAAGCACACAGGGCATTTTATGAAAAGCTGCTGGAGAGCCCGGTAACAAGACTGAGGAATGCCACATCTGACAACGGATTCATTATCGTACGACAGAGATTCTCCGATGACGGAAGGGGATTGCTTTTTGTGGCAAACTACTACAATGAGGAATTGACAGGCAGTGTCACTTATACTCATCCTGCCAGAGGTGAGACGGTCAGCATGCCTCTTGACGGAAGGGAGATTTTGTGGCCGCCTCTTAAGGCAATACTGACTCCGGTCTGCCTTAATCTGGCAGAGGGAGTGACTATGCTCCACACCACTTCAGACTTACTGGCATGGAGGAGGGATGGAAATGAGATACTTCTGACCCTCAGCGGCGACCGTGATCTTCAGGGTGAAACTGTGCTTGAGGGACCTCATACAGGAAGGATCAGCAGGGCAGAGGTAAGCGGCATACCAGTTGAGCTTAATCTCATACATGGTCGTAAGGTGATTACATACAGCCACATACACGAGAAGGAGCTTGTGCTTAAGATCACCCTTGATTAAGCTGTGCCAGGAATGCGGTTAACCAGAGACAGGCAGGCAATAGCGATTATTGATATCCGACTTCAGGGAATAAGAAAAACAATAATGTAATGAAGATCAGTAACAGTGCAGGACTTACGGTTGATATCCTTGAGAACGGAGCTGTGGCATGCATCCAGACTGACACCATAATGGTCAGTCTCCGTCGCGCTACTGTTTATACAGGTGCATATGCAGGGGTATGGCTGAGGAAGCCGGGTTCAGCTACGGAATTCCATCCTTTGACCGGTCCCGGCAGTAACAGTCTGTTCCGGGTTGACAGGGGTACATTCACTGCTGCCGGCAAGTGGGAGGATATCGGATACATATGCACTCTGAGGCTTGCCGGAAGGAGCCTGAGCTGGGAATGGATGATTGACCTTCAGAACAACAGCGGAAGGGGAGTCACCCTTGACCTTGTCTGTCTCCAGGATGCAGGATTGAAGAGTGTTTCACAGGGGCTTGTAAATGAGTACTATGTGAGCCAGTATACAGAACGGAGGATACTGGATGACCCTGCAGCCGGCAAGGTGGTTTTTTGCCGTCAGAACATGAAGGAGTCCGGCGGTCATCCGTGGCTGATGATGGCCTCTCTCGGCCGGGCCGTATCAGGCTGTACTGACGGGATGCAGTTTTACGGCAGAAGTTATCGGGCAACCGGTATTCCCGAAGGATTGCTTGCTGAGACCCTTGGCGGGGAGTATGCCGGGGAGTCATCTGTCGTTGCCCTCCAGGAGGAGCCCTTCGTGCTTCAGGCGGGAGAGACGCGTACAGTAAGGTTTGCAGCAACATTTCTGCATGATCATCCCCCCGCAACCTCTGAAGCAGACCTTGACAGACTCAAGGGCCTTGCTGTTGAGTTCAGCCATGTCCACCGGGGAGCAGGGGAGCGCCACCGGCATGAGGATATCCTAGAACATGAAGGAGCAGGGGAGCGCCACCGGCATGAGGAGCTCCTCAATCTGTTGAGCAGGCGTGGCACTGTTTCCGGGCTGACTGGATTCAGGGAGCCGGTGCTTAACCTGTTCAGTGTTCCGGTGATGTTGGATTCGGCAGAATTATCTGATAATGAGATTGATTTCTATTTTCCCGGGCCTCGCAGGTATCCCGAATACATCGGAAACCGGTTGGTTTCATTTTTTTATGACGAGAACCGGCATGTTATGCTCCGATGGAAGGAAATTCTTGTTGACCGTCCGCACGGTCACATCATGCATACCAGGTCCCGACTGGTGCCGGATGAGGCCATAATGTCAACAACGGCCTTTGCATACGGGGTATTCAATTCTCACATAACCCAGGGCAATACCAACTTCAACACCCTTCTTTCGGTGTGCAACAGTCAGTTTAATATCAATCCGGTCTCCGGGCAGCGTATTTTCATTGTTGCCGGCGGACAACGGATGCTTCTCGGAGTGCCGTCTGCCTGGGAGATGGGGCTCAATCATTGCAGGTGGCTCTACCGTTATGGCCGGAATCTTTACCAGGTGCGTACATGGACATCCGGAAGGATGCCCCGGATAAACATGGACTTCCGGGTTCTGGAGGGGGATCCTGCGGCGCTGGTGGTCACACATGATTTTGATGAACTGAACGGATGGAATATAAAGCATGGGGAAGCTGACGGCGAATACATTGCCCTGCCTGCAGCAGAAAGCATCATCAGCCGTAAGTTTCCGGATGCGCGGTTCAGGATAGCAATCCAGTGTACCGGCAACAGGTACCATGCCTCAGGAAAAGGGCTTCCGCGGAACAATCATGTACCGCATGAAGCTCCTCTCTTTGTGGTTGAAACAGAACCGTTGTCAGGATTTTACATCAGCTTTACGGGTTGCGTTGCGGAAGGGAGTAATCCGGTCTTCGTTGACGATGCCGGAAGGCAGTTTGCATCAGACACCCATGATGCCCTTGAAGGCTGGAATGAGATGAGCCGCAGCCTGTCAGTGGAAAGTAATGATGAAGCTGTCAGGGCCATTTCAGAGATACTTCCATGGTTCGGCATGAATGCTCTCACTCATTTTCTCACTCCTTACGGCCTTGAGCAATTCAGCGGTGCGGCATGGGGCACACGCGATGTTTCCCAGGGACCGGTCGAACTGCTCGTTGCAATGGGGAAGTATGATGAGGCAAAAAAGGTGCTGTGCATCATCTTTTCCAACCAGGAGCCTGACGGCGGATGGCCTCAATGGTGGATGTTTGACAGCTACAATGACATCCGTGCAGACAGCGCCCATGGAGATGTCATTTACTGGTGCCTGATTGCCCTTGCTGTTTATATCAGGGCAACCGGAGATTTTGGGATTCTTGATGAAAAACTGCCATATTATCAAAATGGCAAAAGGTCTGATAACCTCATTAAACCACTCAGGGAGCATGTTGACCAACTGGTTAGGAAAGTAGTTGAATCATTTATTTCCGGTAAATCACTTGTCAGCTACGGAGGCGGAGACTGGAATGACTCTTTGCAGCCCGTAAGCCGGGAACTGGCAGACAGGCTTGTCTCATCATGGACGGTTGAGATGAATTACCAGGCATTCAGGCAGTATGCCGAGGTTTGCACGATGGCAGGTGACCATGATCGTGCGGAAGAATTGAACCGGTACTCTGAGATGATCAGGGATGATTTCAACAGGTATCTTGTCAGTGACGGGGTTGTAGCCGGCTACGGACTGGCCGGTGATGATGGCAGCATTACCCTGCTTCTTCATCCCTCAGATGCCGTTACAGGAATACGGTACAGCCTTCTGCCGATGGAGCGCGGGATAGTCAGTAGCATTTTCACCCCTGAACAGGCATCACGCCACCTTGAGCTGATCGGCATGTACCTCACAGGTCCTGACGGTGTGAGGCTGATGGACCGTCCCCTTGGATATAGCGGGGGAATTGAAAAGCTTTTCAGGCGGGCCGAAAGCAGTACCTTTTTCGGCAGGGAGATCGGACTGATGTATGTGCATGAACACATCCGGTATGCGGAGTCACTTTCTCTTACAGGCAGAGCAGATGAATTCCTGAAGGCATTGCGCCAGGTAGTCCCTGTTGCTTACCGGGATGTGGTCCCCTGTGGTGACATAAGGCAGTCCAACTGCTACTACAGCAGCTCTGACGTTATATTCAGAAGCCGGTATGAAGCAGATGAACTGTATGATGAAATCATCGCCGGAGAGAGAACGGTCAGGGGAGGGTGGCGTGTTTATTCCAGCGGACCGGGGATTTTCAGTGCCATTGTCATAACGAGGCTCTTCGGGCTTCGAAATGTTTACGGTAAAATAATAATCGATCCGGTTATGCCTCTTTCTCTTGACGGAATAACCATTTCCGTCACGATAATGAATCAGCCGGTTAAAATACGATACTCATTGAAGACCAGCTCCTTTGGGCCTGAGGATATAGTTATTGGCGGCCAGAAGGTCCCGTTCAGCCGTGAGGAAAACATATACCGAAAGGGGGGAGCAGTCATCGACGCTGACCAGCTTGCTTCCATGTTACGCATGGATAATCTTATTACAGTCATTTTATAACGAAACCTTTCTTAAGTTAAGCCTGGAAACAATGAACGCGTTCCTGAAATATACCGCAGTCATTTTGCTCTTCTTTTTCTCACTGGGAGCTGAGTCCCAGCAAAGGAGCCACTGTAATCCGCTGAACATCGACTACGGCTATACCCCCATACCAGATTTCTCGGGTTGGGGCCGGCACAGAGCTACTGCTGACCCGGTGATAGTCAACTATAAGGGAGAATACTATCTTTTTTCCACCAATCAGTGGGGGTATTGGTAGAGCAGTGACATGTGCAGCTGGAACTTCATCCCCGGATAGTTTCTAAGACCCTGGAATGAGGGATACGATGAACTGTGTGCGCCGGCTGTAGGTATCATAGGTGACACAATGCTTGTATTCGGATCAACCTACGCAACTGATTTTACCATTTGGATGAGTACTGATCCCAAAGCCAATGAGTGGAAACCACTGGTTGATTCTTTCAGTATCGGCGGATAGGATCCGGCTTTCTTCACTGATGATGACGGGTGGGTGTACATGTACAGCGGCAGCAGCAACAAGTATCCGATTTATGGGATCGAGCTTGACCGAAAGACAATGGAACCGTCAGGTACGAGGAAAGAGTTGTATCTTCTTGAACCATGGAGATACGGATGGCACCGTTTCGGGGAGCACATGGACAACACGTTTCTTGATCCCTTTATTGAGGGTGCCTGGATGACGAAGCACAACGGGAGGTTTTGCCCGCGGTGCCGGCCACGGATCAACCTTCAGGGACAATTATGGCAATTACTGGCATGTATCGACAATCTCGGTTTCTGTAAAGAATAACTTCGAGCGCAGGATAGGTATCTGGCCAGCCGGATTTGATGAGGATGGAATCATGTACTGTAATACGGCATTCGGTGATTACCCCGCATGGCTTCCTGACAGCACGGGTGATCACCTGAAAGGCCGGTTTACCGGCTGGATGCTGCTTAATTACAACAAACCGGTAACAGTATCATCAGTATTGGGAGGATATCTGCCTAATTATGCCGTGGATGAAGACATCCGAACCTACTGGTCGGCACAGACAGGCAATGAGAATGAATGGATTCAGACTGACCTGGGGGATCTGTCAGACGTATATGCGATTCAGATAAATTATGCGGATCAGGATGCCGACCGGGAAATTTGCCATAAGCGGAATCAGGGTATTCGGTCATGGCAGGGGAGAGAAGCCATCTGCTGTCAGAGAGTTTCTGGTATTGCACACTGACAAGGACAGGCGCAGTGCCTGGATTAAATGGAGTCCGGTTGATAATGCCTATGCGTACAACATTTATATAGGTACGGAACCTGATAAGCTTTACAACTCGATTATGGTTTACGGTGCGAATGAATACTGGTTTAAGGCTATGGATTCCCGCAAGACATATTACTTCAGCATTGAGGCCATAAATGAAAATGGTGTTGGCGCCCCTCATCCGGTTGTGAAGGCGGAATAAAATCCTTAATCAGATGATTTTCATTTTCCGGGCTGAGGTCTGTGAAAACAGTATCGCCTGTGCTTTCCTGCTGAACCAGCATTGTAATTTTTTGTTACAGGGTCTTATTTTTGTATATTTACAGTCATTGTGAGGAAATTGCGCAACAACTCCCTTGTATGTCTGCAGGCCGTACAAATGGGTTCATGAGACCCATATTTCTGATTATCTGTATTGTTGCAGGTCATGGCATTCTGAATGGTCAGTTTGGCAACCGGCAGGATGAGATAAGCAATTTCATCCCGGGTCAGATTCCTGTAAGAAGCCAGAACTGGGAAATATGCCGTGACCCTGTAAGCGGCTACATCTATTTTGCCAATTCTGCCGGACTGATAGAGTATAACGGTATTACGGCAAGGAGTTATCCGGTGCCGTACCGCCAGGGTGTGAGGTCAGTTTATGTCAACGGTGACGGGGTTATATTCACAGGCTCATATGAGGATTTCGGATTCTGGAGAAAGGATCGCTCGGGGGTTCTCTCCTACACATCCCTGGCCACATCGGTTGAAGTTTTCCAGAATGACGAAATATGGAACATTTTCGAGATAGGCCGCACGCTTTACTTCCAGTCATTCACTTCTGTCTATGTTTATGATTACAACGGAGTTAAGAGGATTCAGGCGCCTTCTTCGCTGCTCTTCCTCTTCAGGGTTGGCGACAAGTTTATTGCGCAGGCGATAGATGAGGGGCTTTACTGGTTTGACGGCACCGGTTACAGTTTTATCGTGGGAAGCGAAATCTTTGCTGAGCACAAGATACATGCGCTTATTGATTTTGGCCAGCAGGAGATGTGGGTATGCACTGCCAATAACGGCATCTTCTTTTTCGACGGAAGCAGCTTTGCACCTGTCGGCAGCGAGGTCTCGGAGTACCTGAAGGAGGCAACCTGCAATGCCGGGCTGGCTGTTAACGATTCTCTCATTGTCTTTGGGACCATTCAAAGAGGACTTGTTCTCTGTGACCGGGTTGGAAGGATCATTCAAACCTATGATTACTCCAACGGGCTGAACAATAATACGGTGTTGTCTCTCTACCTGGATTCGGGCAATGGTCTGTGGGCAGGGCTTGACGATGGTGCGAATTATCTTGAGACTTCTTCACCTGTGGCGTATTATGAAAACTCCGGCGGTGACCTGGGAACCATCTATACCGTCATACGTGACCGTGATCATCTCTTCCTTGGAACAAACCACGGGTTATTTGCAACGGACATAGAAAACAGCGGTGGTTCGTATCGCTTTACCAACCTCAGGATTATCCGGGGGACCCAGGGTCAGGTCTGGAAGCTGTCACAGTATGACGGTCAGATACTTTGCGGCCATAATGACGGCACATTCCTTATTGACGGACTTAGTGCCGTAAGGATTTCGGATATCACCGGAGGGTGGTCTGTCAGGCCGTTTGGCGGGTACCTGGTTCAGGGTACTTATACCGGGATTGTCTCCTTCAGGAAGGGTTCAACGGGAAAATGGGAGTTCAGCTCCAGGGTTGAAGGTTATGCCGAGCCTACAAGATTCGTGGAGATAGATTACCTGGGATATGTTTGGGCCCTTCATCCCCAGAAAGGGGTTTACCGGCTGGAACTGAACGAGGAGGCTGATTCGGTCACCAGTTCTCTCTATTTCAACCAGGCAGGTGACAGTGCAAGGATTATTTCAATGGCAGTGGTAAACAACCAGATGGTATTCATTGCCTCTGACCATATCTATACCTTTGATTATGAAAAGAAGAACCTGTTCCCGGTGACATCGCTTGAGCCTGGTCTTGGTGAGTTTGTCAGGGCAACACAGGTACTCCCGTTTGAGAAGAACAGCTACTGGTTTGTTCTTGACAACAGGATAGCACTTTTCAATATAACTCGTGACCTGCAGGCTGAGAAGGTGATGGAATTTGTGCATGAGTATGCTGACCTGCCGTGGCGTGAGCAGCAGATTATGTCTCTTGATCCGGGTATGCTGCTGATACCTACCAGGCAGGCATTCAGCATCTATGACCTGGACAGGCTGGTTGGCCGTGCCGAGTCATCCGCACTGGCAGTCAGCCGGCTGGTCTTCAGCGGTGGCAACAGAAGCACTACCATTTTTCCGGGCCCGGGTGATGAAAAGCCTGTCCCGAGCAGGGAGAACAACCTTACCGTGTTCATTGCAAACCCTTCAGGCTTTGACCGTGAGGTTCGTGAGTATCTCTACAGGATCACCGAGCTGGGTGAAAAATGGTACCGTACGGCAACCGATAACTTTTCATTGTTAAACCTGAAGCACGGTGAATATCATCTTCAGGTCAGGGAAGTTGCAGGATCCGGCACTGCTGAAGCCCGTTTTACGATAAAAAGACCTTTTGCGCTGAGCGGAGGGGCACTGGTCCTGTATTTTCTGGCAGTCGCCGGGCTTACTTTTGCAGGTGTTGTGTTCTTCCGCTCAAAGCTTGAGAGTCACCGGCGGATGATCGAGTATGAGGTAGGTAAAAACCGCCTGGAAAGTGAACTTGATTACAAGAGTTATGAGCTGATGCTTACCATGAGATACCTGATCAGGAAAACTGACACTCTGAAGGAGCTTCGCGACAAGCTGGAGACAGCAAAGGAGAGCTCTGCAAAGATGCCGGCCCGTTTCATCAGGGAGATGGAGCAGATCATTGATCACGGACTTGACACCCAGACTGAGGAGTGGCAGAACGTAATGAAAAACCTGAAGCTTTCGCAGGAAGGATTCTTCAGCAAGCTTAAAAAGAAATACCCGGCTCTTACCACCAATGACCTGAGGCTCTGTTCATATCTGCGGATGAATTTCACCACAAAGGAGATAGCCAATCTCTCGAACATATCCACGCGTGCAGTGGAAATCGCCCGTTACAGGCTGCGGACCAAGCTCAGTCTGAGTCATGATGTCAATCTGACAGAGTTTCTTATCCGGGAGGCGGAGAGCAATGATATCTGATTTTCCGGGAGGCGCTTATTACATGCAGGCGTCTGTGGTAATTCTGATCGGGAACGAGGAGGGTATCTATGCCCTGTTATGAAGGAAGATAGGGCTGAAAGGAGTTTTACTGTCGTATTTCTTCCAGGATGAATCCCATTCCCCTGAGAGTGCGAAGGCTGACACCGTGGTCAGAGGCAAGGTATTTGCGAAGGCGGCTGATAAATACATCCATGCTGCGGCCCAGGAAATAATCGTCTTCTCCCCAGATTTCAGTGAGTATCTGTTCCCGTGTCAGTGCCTTGTTGCGGTTCATCATCAGGTGCCTCAGCAGCTGTGCTTCGCGGAGGGTAAGTTTTTCCTTCCCGGAAGGGGTGATGAGTTCCAGTGCATTGTATTTCAGAACGGTATGTGAGATATGGCATTCATCCTCAGCAACGGTGTAAACCCTTCGAAGGATGTTGTTGATGCGTAGAAGAAGCAGCTCCGGGTCAAACGGCTTCGTAATATAGTCATCTGCCCCCAGTTTCAGTCCTCTTATCATATCCTCCTTCATGCTTTTCGCAGTGAGGAAGATAAATGGAATTCCAGGTTCCTTTGCCCTGAGTTTTTCTGCAAGAGTAAAGCCGTCCATCTCGGGCATCATTATGTCGAGAACGCATATATCAGGCAGGGCTGAATTGAATTTTTCCCATGCTTCGCGTCCGTTGCGTGCCAGTGTAACTTCGAACCCGCTCATGGCGAGATACTGAGAAAGGATGTTTCCGAAATCGATATCGTCTTCGGCAAGCAGGAGTTTCATATTGAGTTCTGTATTGGTATTTTGATTCTGAATGTGGTACCCCGGCCTGGTTTGCTTGTAACAGAAACATCTCCCCCGTGTGCCACGGCTATGCGCCTGACATAGTAGAGTCCAAGCCCCAGTCCCTTGGTCTTGTGGATGTTACCCTGTGGCACCCTGTAGAACTTTTCAAAGACATGTGCGAGGTGTTCACCGGATATCCCTACGCCGTTATCGGCGATGGTTATCTCCAGATCGTCGCAGGAGACGTTTGTGGTAACAGTGATACGGGGCTCCCGGTCACAATATTTGACTGCATTTGTCAGGAGGTTGCTCACCATGGTGGTGAAGTAAACAATGTCTACATGAACTTTCAGCCCTTCAGTGCGGTAGTCCTCTGTTATTTCAGCGCATCCGTCACACGATGTAAGGAAGGAAGATACAATCTGGTGGACGAGCTCATCCATTATCACTCCTGACCTGTCAAGCTCGAATTCCTGGCGTTCCAGGAAACTAACCTCGAGGATAGTGTTTATAAGCTGGTTGAGGTGAACGCTCTGCTTCCCTATAAGGCGGGCGGTTTCAAGCACCTTCTCCTTATCTGTAATAACCTGTTCCTTCTCCAGTGTTCTCCCTGCCACGGTAATGGTTGACAGAGGGGTCTTGAGCTCATGGGTCATATTGTTTATGAAATCGCTCTTAAGTTCCGAGAGCCTTCTCTCCTCCACCAGGTTCCGCCAGGTAACACCAAAGACGAGAAAAACTATCAGAATGCTCCCGATTATAAGGATAAAGGAAAACAGCGCCTCCTTCAATACAAGCTCGTTTTTATGAGTCAGGTCTATCAGGTAATGATATTCAACGGTGAAATGGTTGTGCTCTTCCCTGAAGGTGTTCACCACAATCAGGTTCTTTTTGGGCTGTGAATAAACGGTATCAGCCAGTTTCAGGTTACCGGAAGGGGTTATCAGTTCAAGTTTTGCAATGGCAATAATGCTTTCAAACTCACTGTCATAGCCGGCATTTTTCATATAAGACCTCAGGAACGATGTGAGCATCTCATTCTTGCGCATGATGGAATAAGTCTCCTTGAGGGCTACTCTTCCCAGTGCGGCCGTATCATATGATGTCTCCAGTTTACTTACCTCTTCCGATATAAGGTACCCTGCAAACTTATCGGTAACATCCATAGCTTTTTCAAAGCCATAGCTCTTCTTCTTGGAGATGAGAAGAGAGAGTCCCTCCCGCGAAAGGTTCCTGTACCTCATAAGCAGAATCTCTTCCTTCAGCCGCCAGGTACTGTCAATCATAAAAACCTGTACGGCAAGGAAGAGAAGCAGTGCTGCAAGGGAAACAACCAGAGGGAGTTTACGCTTCATTCCTTTGACTTTTCTTCAAAATTAATAATTAAGTACCGATCAAGAAGAAGATTAACCTTCCATTAACCTCTCATTAACCTTGACCTGCCGTTACAGGGTGTAATTTTACAATGTCAAACTTTATAAAAGGGCAGTCATGAAAAGAACAGTTTACACAATCACATTTACTCTCCTGGCACTTATGCTCACTTCAACAGTTGTCAGAGCCCAGGAGACAGCACCCAAAAGTGGTGACGAGAAACAGAAGCAGGAAGAACTTCAGAAGCAGAAGCAGGCAGAGCTTCAGAAGAAAGCCGAATTTCAGAAGCAGCAGGCCCTGAATGAGGAGATGAAGCTGAAGCATGCTGAACTGGAAGCCAAGAGGAAGGAATTACAGGAGAAAATTGCTGAGATTGAGGCACAGAGCAGTGATAAGGGCAAGGATTATGAATGGGCATTCAAGAACTTTGAGGAGATAAGCAGGCAGGCCCGAGATATTTCAAGGAATATGCCTGTGATTGTCATGCCTGAGGTTCCTGAAGTTCCAGACCTTCCGGCTTATGGGGCACACAATTACAACGGCAACATCTATCTCTTCGATGGACGGGGTTACAAAAGCAAGCCGGGGTCATCATGGAATTACTCACGCCAGGTCATGGAAGCCACATTCACCAATGAACTCACTATGAGTGCCGATGACAATGATAACGTAAACCTCACAGTGTCAGGCGACTGTGCAGAGGGGTCAATTGCTGTGACTATCATTATGCCAGATGGAAAGCAGCTCTCTGAAGTCATTCTTGATGAGAACGGCAGTCTCAACTGGAGGAAGAATTTTGAGGCCGGAGAGGGGAACGGATGGAAGAACGGCAAATGGACATTCAGGATTAAGGCAAAAAGCGCAACGGGGAACCTTCGTATTTCATTGAACTCTTACTGATTTTTGGTTTTCTGCTTTTTATTGGTTCGGATCAGGGGTCCGGTCACGGACAGATGGCGATTCCCCCGGATCCCTGAGCGGAGACAGACCTGATATCTGTCTCTGCTTTTTTTTTTATAAGAAAAAATATTGCGGAGGTGGAGCCGGCTTCCCGCTTTTCTGATCCAGATGACGGCTACAGCCAGGTTTCTTACTTCCCTGGCGGCGGAGGCATGCGTCAGCTGAACTGTTTAACCGGAAATTGGTTTAATCATGTGATACCATAAATTGTTAATTTTGCACTACACAAAAAACATGACATGAAAAAACTATCAGTATGGATGGCATTAATTGCTCTGGCTGCCGTTTCATGCGGTCCGCGGAATTCCTCAAAAGGGGAGGAGATGACTGTAACGGTAACCATCCCTCCGTATGCGTGGTTTGTTCAGCAGATTGCCGGTGAGGATTTCAGGGTCAATGTGCTTCTTCCGCCAGGGGCCGATCATCATATCTGGGAGCCACTGCCGGCGCAGATAAGTGCACTCTCAGGTTCGGAGGGGTTCATAATCAACGGTCAGCTCAGTTTTGAACATGCCTGGATGGACCGGTTCCTGCAGGTCAACCCTGAAATGAAGGTCCTTGACCTGTCACGGAATATTCAGCTTATAGGGTCTGAAGGGCATTCTCATGATCACGATGACCATGGTCATTCACATTCTCACGTCGGGCCTGACCCTCATTACTGGATGTCTCCGGTTGCCGCAATGGTTATGGCAAAGGATATACAGGACTTTCTTGCCGGTCTGAATCCGGCCGGAGCTGAAAAGTATAATGCAAACCTGTCAATCCTTGAAAGGAGGATATCACAGGTCGATTCACTGGTACGTGTCTCCCTGGGGGATGATCCTCACAGAACAGTGCTGATATATCACCCGGCGCTGGCATATATGGGGCGTGATTACGGTTTTGAGCAGGTCTCCTTTGAGGATGAGGGTAAGAACCCTTCACCTGCACGGATGAAAGAGTTGATTGATCTTGCCAGGGAAAAGGAAATAAAGATTATCTTCATACAGGCTGAATATGATGTCCGCAATGCCCAGTCGCTTTCACGTGAGACAGGCGCAAGGCTTGTTGTCATCAATCCGATGAACACTGACTGGCCGGAGGCTGTTATTGAGGTGGCTCATGCATTAGGCAGCAGGCATTAGCAACAGGCAGCAGACGGTTGGTATGTGCAGATAACCTGATATATAAGAGGGGCAGGTGAATTTAATTACCGCAAATCGCAAATTCCAAATCGCAAATCTCAAGTGAGTACTCTTTTCAGTATAGAATCAATGACCGCAGGTTACGAGGAAAAGATAGTTCTTCGTGATGTTTCGATGGATGTTGAGGAGCATGATTTCATTGGTATTATCGGACCTAACGGTGGAGGCAAAACCACGCTTCTGAAGGTTATTCTTGGGTTACTGAGACCCCTCTCAGGGAGGGTTGATTATTCTCCCGGTAGCCTGAAACTGAATCAGATAGGGTACATGCCACAGGTTGCGCAGGGTGATGCTCTTTTCCCGGTGACGGTGGAGGATGTGGTTCTTTCAGGCATGATGCATCACAAGGGTGCTACCGGCCGTATGGGCCGAAGTGAAAAAAAACGGGCGGCGGAGGTGATGGACGAGCTTGGGCTCACTGCGCTTGCGCACCAGGCTCTTAACGAGCTCTCGGGCGGGCAGTTGCAGCGGGTATACCTGGCACGGGCCGTGTCAGGGTCACCGAGGCTCCTGCTGCTTGATGAGCCGGCTACATTTGTTGACGCTTCCTTTGAGGCCGATTTTTATGAGAAGCTGAAGATGCTCAACAACCGTATGACTATTATGATGGTTTCACACGATGTCGGAACCATTTCCGCATGGGTGAAGTCATTTGCCTGCGTAAGCGAGAAGGTATACTATCACCCGCACAGCAAGATAACACAGGATGATCTGCGGTTGTACGGATGCCCGATACAGCTTGTAACCCATGGTGATGTGCCGCATGTGGTCCTTCACAAACATGACTGATGGAAAGCTTCTTTGAATACTCATTTGTAACCAGGTCGCTTCTGGGTGCGTTCTTTGCCAGTATAACTGCAGGGCTGGCCGGAACCTATATTGTATCAAAGAGGCTGGTTTTCCTGAGTGGGGGAGTGACGCATGCTTCTTTCGGAGGAATCGGTCTGGGATATTATCTCGGTATCAGCCCGGTGATAGGTGCTGCAGTTTTCGGCCTGGGATCAGCCCTTGGGATGGAGTACATGTCAGCCCGGGGAAAGATGCGCGAAGACAGTGCCATAGGTATACTGTGGGCTCTGGGGATGGCAGTGGGCATCATCTTTATTTACCTGACGCCAGGGTATGCGCCCAACCTGATGAGCTACCTGTTTGGCAGCATACTTACAGTAACTGACGGCGACCTTATAGCGCTGGGGATAATCTCGGCTGTGCTGATAATCTACACGGCAGTATTTTACAGAATCCTTCTTTATATCTCATTTGATGAGAATTATGCCCGAACCTTTACAAGGCATGTGGATCTGTTCAGGTACATTTCTGTCGGGCTGACAGGGTTGGCTATTGTTCTCAACATCAGGATGGCCGGGGTGATAATGATCATTGCACTGCTCACCATACCGGCTAATATTGTGATGCTTTTTACACGCAGGTACCTGCGGATTATCGTGCTCTCCACGGTAGTCAGTTTTGCAGGGATAAGCGCCGGTTTTGCCCTGTCATGGTTCACCAATCTCCCGACAGGGGCAACAATTGTTGCGGTGCTGGTGTTGTTCTGGCTGGTGGCTCGTGGTGTCAGAACCCTGAAGCGGAGCAGCAGTATAGAGAAACTTAAAAGGACCACTATATGAATGAATATGATCTTATAATTATTGGCAGCGGACCCGGAGGATATGTTGCTGCCGTCAGGGCATCACAGCTCGGTATGAAGGCAGCGGTTGTGGAGAAGGCGGAGACGGGTGGCATATGCCTGAACTGGGGGTGTATACCAACGAAAGCATTGCTGAAGAGTGCACAGGTACTGGATTATGCGCGGCATGCTGCCGACTACGGCATCAATGCCGGAGAGGCGCCGGTGCCCGATTTCGGGGCGGTGGTTGCCCGCAGCCGGGGGGTGGCTGAGGCGATGAGCAAAGGGGTGCAGTACCTGTTCAAGAAGTACAATATCCCTGTTATCAGCGGGTTTGGCCGGCTGAAGGGCGCCGGCGCCGTGGAGGTGGAGGCAGCCGGGGGGACCAGGGAGACATACAGTGCGAAACATATTATCATTGCTACGGGGGCAAGATCCAGGGAACTGCCGAACCTCCGGCAGGATGGCAGGAAGATAATCGGCTACCGTGAGGCAATGAGCCTGCCGGCACTGCCTGCATCGATGGTGGTGGTTGGTTCAGGCGCCATCGGCAGTGAGTTTGCAGGCTTCTACAGGTCGATGGGCACCGAGGTGACCCTGGTTGAGTTCATGCCGCGCATCCTTCCGATAGAGGACGAGGAAGTGTCACGTACCCTGGAGCGCTCGTTCAGGAAGTCGAAGATGAAGATAATGGTCAACTCAACCGTTGAAAAGGTTGACACCGCAGGTGAAAAGTGCATTGTAACAATAAAAACGCCAAAAGGCGAAGAGACCGTTGAGACGGATGTTGTACTCTCTGCGGTTGGTATTACCCCCAATATTGAGGGTATCGGACTTGAGGAGGCCGGTGTCAAGACCGACAGGGGCAGGGTGGTGGTTGATGAGTTCTACCGTACTTCGGTCAGTGGAATCTATGCCATCGGTGACATTGTGCCCGGCCCTGCTCTGGCGCATGTGGCCTCGGCAGAAGCCATCGTCTGCGTGGAGAAGATAGCAGGCCATAAACCCCGGCCTGTTGACTATGCCAATATCCCGGGTTGCACCTATACCTCCCCGGAGGTGGCATCATGCGGCATGACAGAAGAGGCAGCAAAGGCAGCAGGTATAGAGACAAAGACAGGCAAGTTCATGTTTATGGCCTCTGGTAAGGCGAGCGCTGCCGGCGCCCGCGAGGGCTTCGTCAAACTCGTATTCAATGCAGCCGACGACAGGCTTATTGGCGGTCACCTGATAGGGATGAATGTCACTGAAATGATCTCGTCACTGGTGGTTGCCCGTAAGATGGGAGCCACCGCGCATGACCTGATGACCAGCGTTCATCCCCACCCGACGATGTCAGAAGGGATAATGGAGGCCGCAGCGGCCGCGCTTGGAGAGGCTATTCACGGATAAGCAATCATCATGGAGGCCGCATCGGCGCTGTTATGCGCGGACAGTTTGGTAGTATGGCTTCAGGACAGCATCCGGCCATATCAACCATTGACTCCAAGGCCTCATTGAGCCGGCCGATGCATATCTCCGCAGGGCTGTCTGGTGAAAAGCCCACAGGTGTAAATTTTACAGTTAACGCAACCTTCAGCCCCTTTTTAACATCAATCTATTGATAAGGCCGGAAATTATTTCTTATCTTTATAACTCGACTAATAACCGGGTTTGGCGAAGGATAAGAACATAATTGACGGCTGCCTGTCTGGCAGCAGGCGCGACCAGGAGTTGCTCTACCGCAGATACTCACCCAGGCTTTATGCCGTATGCCTTCAGTATTCAGGCAATACGGAAGAGGCGAGGGATGTGCTGCAGGAGGGTTTCATCAAGATATTTGAAAACCTGGCGCACTTCAGTCACGAAGGTTCTTTTGAAGGATGGATGAGGAGGATTATTGTCAACACTGCCCTTGAACGGTACAGGAACAGGTATTACCTTAACCGTGTTGATGACATTGGAGGGGTGAATGAGCCGGAAGCGGAACCTGATACCGATGATTTTGCCGGCCTGGAGGCATATGATCTGCTGAACATGATCATGGAACTGCCTCCAAAGTACAGGATGGTCTTCAACCTCTATGCCATTGAAGGCTATTCCCACAAGGAGATTGGTGAGATGATGGGTATCTCGGAAGGTACCAGCAAATCGAATCTCTCAAGGGCAAGGGAGATACTTCAGAAGAAGGTTAGGATACTGACAGGTGTCACAAGAAGAATGGTAAATGTTTGAAAGGGAGCCAAATATTGATATAGTATTCCGCAACGGCCTGAAAAACCTTGAGGTTCTGCCTCCTGCAGATGTGTGGGATAATATCCCGTCTGTGCCTATAAGGTACAGCCGTCTGAGGATCATTTCGGGCATTGCTGCCGGAATAGCCGCATTGGTTTCCCTGACTCTTCTTGCCACATGGTATGTCCGCAACAGTAATACTCCTGTTATGATGTCTGAGGTATCTGCACCGGGCCGTGACGCAAGGGATACGGGTTTTAACATACCCCGAGCCACTCCGGTCACAAGGCAGGAAGGAGCAAGGGTCGTAAACCTGGTCTCATCTTCAGCAGCTTCTGAACCAGAAGTCCAGCCCGCAATCACTCCCATCACAGATGATCTTTCCGGGGTTATCGCTTCATCTGACCTGACAGTTGAAAGGGAGTTAAACAACGGGCCGGTGAAGGTGTTGCCTGACGAAATAACCGTCATTGCTGCAGGCCGCTTTGCAGGAGCTGATGAGGTGCTGATGACTTCCCTGCCTGACCTCCCTGCTGTAAAGACCGAACAGCGTTTCATGGTAGGTGCATCCCTGTCTCCTGCAATGGGATTCTCTCAATCAGGGCAGAGTATCAGGCTGGCAGAACTGATTAGCAGCGAAAAATCGAGGCCCGCATACTCCACCGGAGTGTCAGTAGGGTACAAGATATCAGACCGCCTCACAATCCACTCAGGCATCGGGCTTTCATCAATCGGCCAGACCATAACTGATATCAATGTATATGCAGGCCTTTCGGACTTCTATGCTGTCAAGAGCAACTATCTCTACAGTGTTGAGACAGCTTCGGGTCTGATTCTTGCTGGTAATACCGATCTCTACCTCACTGACAGCAAGGAACGTGTTGGCACCCTCATCCAGGCCAATATGGCTGACCCGTCCAAGTACCGGCTTAAACAGGTTGGATCAGACATACAGCAGGTATTTCGTTATCTTGAACTTCCCGTGTTGCTGAGATACAAACTTCTGGACAGGAAGGTGGACCTGAATCTCTCCGGCGGATTTGCCTATGGCTTCCTTGTTGACAACACTGCCTACACCGGTGAAGGATCCGATTTGGTGCGTGTGGGTCACACCGAAGGGATTAATACCTTTAACCTCAGCAGCCAGCTGGGGTTCGGCATGGAGTACAATATCACCCAAAAGGTGACTTTTAACCTTGAGCCGGTATTCAGGTATTATGTGACCCCTCTTAGTGAAATCTCCGGGTCACTCTACAAACCCTACTCCCTTGGTTTCTATTCCGGGTTCTTCTTTAAATTCTGACACGGGATAATACCCCTTCATTTTCAGAGTCATCACCTGGCATGGTATCACTCTTTTTCAACTTCCGGGCCGCTTTTGGTTTTCCTCTTCCGCAGGTGCTCGGGCTGCCGTGACAATCCCCCTGTCTCGGTTCCCCCTCCCGGGTTATTCTGTCTCTTATTCCAATTCTGACACTGCTGATTATCGTCCTTAATTTACTTCCACGGGCGCAATATTTTCGCTATTTTTGCAGTTTCAAAATCAGATTGGTATAATATGAAAATTACCGCAGGGAAGGCAGTATTTGCTATCATGGTTCTGCTCAGTGCAGGATTCGTTTTTACTCTACTTGTATCAGCCGGGAACCATCAGCAGGAAATGTCTGATTATGAAGAGAGTAATCCTGTTGCTGTATCCTGGGCCATCCCGGAAGGTGTAACCTTTGCGGGGGAGGAGATGCCGCTCCGGAACTTTGATACCCGGGAGAGCCTTGACAGGGAGCTCAATGCTACTGCCTACAGGCATGGTTCAACCCTTCTTACCATCAAAAGGGCCGGGCGCTATTTTCCGGAGATAGAAAAGATACTGAAAGAGTACGGTGTCCCTGACGATTTCAAATACCTGGCATGTGCCGAGAGTGATCTGAGCAATGCAATCTCGCCCAAAGGCGCCACAGGCTACTGGCAGATAATGGAGGGCACCGGCAAGGAGGGCGGCATGATCATCAACAGGGAGATTGATGAGAGGTATGACCTTGATAAATCGACACGTTTTGCATGTAAATACTTCCTGAAGGCATATGAGAAGTACGGGAGCTGGACCATGGCGGCTGCCTCATACAACAATGGATTCAGCGGGCTGAGCGAACAGGTTGATATTCAGAAGGAGATCAACTATTACGATCTGCTTCTCAATGAGGAGACTGCCCGTTACATCTTCCGCATAGCGGCTCTTAAGCTTATCATGACGGAGCCCCTGAAATACGGCTTCAATGTAGGACCGGATGATATGTACAAGCCGGTACCGTTCCGTGAGGTAAAGGTTGACACTTCCGTCACCAGCTTTGAGCAGTTTGCACGGCAATTCGACACCAATTACAAGATCCTGAAATTCCTCAATCCGTGGCTTCGTAAACCCTTCCTGACAAACAGCGAGAGGCGGGAGTATACAATCAGGGTCCCCGAGAAGGATGCCAGGATCAGAGCCGGCATATAGTCTCCTCCCATGCCGGATCAGAAGGATGAGATAAGAGTATATGGTGCGCGGGTACATAACCTTCGCAATATAAGCCTTACTCTGCCGCGAAACAAACTGGTGGTTGTCACCGGGCTCAGCGGCAGCGGGAAGTCGTCACTTGCTTTTGATACCATTTATGCCGAGGGGCAGCGCCGCTACATTGAGACACTTTCGGCCTATGCCCGCCAGTTTCTTGGAGGGATGGAGAGGCCTGACGTTGACCGCATTACCGGTCTCAGTCCGGTGATCTCAATAGAGCAGAAGACCACCAACAAGAATCCCCGTTCAACAGTGGGGACCATCACAGAGATTTATGATTTTCTGAGGCTGCTCTATGCACGCGCTGCCGACGCATATTCTTATGAGTCAGGCGAGAAGATGGTTAAATACACTGATGAACAGATACTTGATCTGGTATCTGAACGCTATGACCAGCACAGGGTTTTCATACTCGCCCCACTTGTCAAGGGGAGGAAAGGGCATTACAAGGAGCTCTTTGAGCAGCTCAGGAGGAAGGGATTCCTTTATGCCCGGATCAATGGCGAAGTGAGGGAGATCACTTCCGGGCTGAAGCTCGACCGTTATAAGGTCCATTTCATTGAGCTGGTGATTGACAAGTTCCAGGTTGGTCATGTGACTGAAAAGAGGCTGCATGATGCTGTTCTGCTTGCTCTTGACCAGGGTGACGGTATCATGGCCCTGCTTGATGCCGATGATAGCAGTCTCAGCTATTTCAGCCGGCACCTGATGTGTCCGGTGACCGGGATCTCGTATAATGAGCCGGCACCGCATAGTTTCTCATTCAATTCACCGCAGGGAGCATGCCCGAAGTGCAACGGTCTGGGAGAGATCTCAGAGGTTGATATAAGCCGCATGATGCCTGATCGTTCACTAAGTATCCGCAAGGGCGGGATAGAGCCTCTCGGCAAATACCGTAACATATGGATCTTCTGGATGATTGAAGCCCTCGGTGAGAAGTACGGCTTTACGGTTGACACTCCTGTGGGAGAGATTCCGGAGGAGGTTCAGAACAAGATATTCTTCGGTTCGGATGAAGTGCTGAAAATATCAAATACTCCTCTCGGTGCCACCTCTAATTATTTTATGACCTTCGAGGGTGTGGTCAACTACGTGGGAAACATGGAGGCCATGAACGGTCGTTCCTCCAATGGCAAGGGGAAGGAACAATATGTACAATACCATGTCTGCCCCGAATGCAACGGGACACGCCTGAAGAAGGAGGCGCTCTGGTTCCGGATAGGAGGAAGAAACATAGGTGAGCTTGCCGCGATGGACCTCAACGAACTGCGTGATTTCCTGGAAAACGTCACCGGTGACCTGTCAGAGCGGCAGAGGAAGATAGCAGCGGAGATACTGAAGGAGATACTCTCGCGTCTTGGTTTTCTCCTTGATGTTGGTCTTGATTACCTGGCTCTGAACCGTGGTGCCCGCACCCTCTCCGGCGGTGAGAGCCAGCGGATCAGGTTGGCAACACAGATAGGATCGAAGCTGGTCAATGTACTTTATATTCTCGATGAACCCAGCATCGGGTTGCATCAACGTGACAACCGCAGGTTGATAGAGGCGCTTCGCAGCCTCCGCGATGCAGGCAACTCGGTGATAGTGGTAGAGCACGACCGCGATATGATCCTCAGCGCTGACCATATCATTGACATCGGACCGGGAGCCGGGGTGCACGGCGGGATGATAGTAGCCGAGGGTACTCCTGGAGAGATACTGAATGCTGACACGCTGACAGCAGCCTACCTCAACGGAACCCGGAAGATAAATGTGCCGGAGAAAAGAAGAAAGGGGAATGGCAAGTGTCTTATCATTACTGGCGCCACCGGGAATAACCTGAAAGGGGTAACGATGAAGGTGCCGCTGGGAACCTTCATCTGCGTGACCGGCGTCTCAGGCAGCGGCAAGTCATCACTGATAAACCAGACACTTCATCCGGCACTGGCAAAAAAACTTCACGGTGCAGGCCGGACTCCGTTGCCTCATGAGTCGATTGAAGGGCTGGAGTATATCGACAAGGTAATCGAGGTAGATCAGGCACCCATAGGCCGCACACCCCGGTCTAACCCGGCTACCTATACCGGTGTCTTCACTGAAATCCGCAACCTGTTCGCTATGACACCTGATGCCAAGGTCAGAGGATTTGGTGCAGGAAGGTTTTCGTTTAACATTAAGGGAGGCAGGTGCGAGGGTTGCGAAGGGGCCGGCGTAAAGACCATCGAAATGAATTTCCTGCCGGATGTGTATGTGATGTGTCCCGACTGCGGGGGGAAGCGTTACAACAGGGAGACACTCGAGGTTAAATACAAGGGCAGATCAATCAATGACGTCCTGGAGATGACCATCAACGATGCGGTTGAGTTCTTTAAAGGGATCCCTTCAATATATCATAAGATAAAGACTTTGCAGGATGTCGGGCTGGGCTATGTAAGGCTGGGACAGCCGTCAACAACACTGTCAGGCGGTGAGTCACAACGTGTCAAGCTGGCAACCGAACTATCAAGGCGTGACACCGGCAGGACTCTGTATATTCTCGACGAACCCACCACCGGTCTTCATTTCGATGATGTCAGGGTGCTGCTCGAGGTTCTTGACCGCCTTGTTGAGAGAGGGAATACCGTGATGGTAATAGAGCACAATATGGATGTGATCAAGGTTTCCGACTATATTGTTGACCTCGGTAAGGAGGGTGGCCGTGGCGGAGGCCAGATCATCTTTTCGGGTACACCCGAACAGATAGTCAAGGTTAAGGATAATTATACCGGCAGGTTCCTCAGGGCTGTGCTTAAACACTAGAAAAGATTATATTTGACACCTAAAGAAATGCTTATGGACGAAGCAAAGGAGAAGGACCTGATAAAGGATGCGTTTGAACCGAAGCCATGGAATGAGATTCATACAATGGATTCCTGGAGGGTTTTTAAAATCATTGCTGAATTTGTTGAGGGATTTGAAAAACTCGCGCGTATCGGTCCCAGCGTGGCCATTTTCGGGTCTGCCCGCACACATTTCAACAATAAGTATTACAAACTTGCAGAGGATATAGCCTACCGGCTTGTGCAGAAGGGATACGGTGTCATTACCGGCGGCGGCCCTGGTATCATGGAGGCGGCCAATAAAGGTGCCAAGAGGGGCAATGGCAAATCAGCCGGCATCAACATAGACCTGCCATTTGAACAGAAGGCCAATCCATACATTGACCGTGACAAACTGATCACATTTGATTATTTCTTCGTCCGCAAGGTGATGTTCATGAAGTATGCCCAGGGCTTCATAGTGCTGCCCGGCGGATTCGGGACATTTGATGAGCTTTTCGAAGCCATCACCCTGATACAGACGAAAAAGATCGGTCGGTTCCCGATAGTGCTGGTTGGTGAAAAGTACTGGTCAGGCTTGTTCGACTGGGTTACCGATGTGATGCTGAACGAGGAAAAAAACATCTCTCCCGAGGATATGAATATCTTTCGGATCGTAGATGAGGCGGAGGATGCGGTTGCCTACATAGACCAGTTTTACTCAAGGTATCTCCTCAGCCCGAACTTCTGATTTGGCTCAATTAGGGAGCTGCATTCACCGATTTCTCAGGAGACGGATATGGTTTGCTTATGCCGTGGGGGTTCCGGCAGCGGCGATGAGCCTCTGGATTACCTCCCTCGCTCCTTGACGTGGTGATCCATCTCGCGCTCATGGTCGCGTTTCTTGAGACTGTCACGCTTGTCATACTGCTTCTTGCCTTTTGCAAGAGCTATTTCGGCTTTTGCCAGCCCGCGCTCATTGATGAAAATCTTTGTGACAATGATTGTCAGTCCCGTTTCATTGACTTTCCTTTCCCACCGGTGCAGTTCCTTACGCGTCAGCAGGAGCTTTCGCTCGGCGAGCGGGTCATGGTTATTAATATTTCCCCAGTAGTATTCCGAAATGTGCATCCCGGTGACAAAAAGTTCGCCATTGCGGAAAGCGCAGAATGAGTCTGTAAGGTTTGCCTTTCCGGCCCGGATTGATTTTATCTCGGTACCGGTGAGCTTGATCCCGGCAATGAGCTTTTCGAGGAATTCATAGTCGTGCCACGCCCTGCGGTTTTTGATGACAATATTGCTGTGATCACTTCTCATCTGAGGTCTCAGGCGAAGATGGCAAAGTAAACCGCCTCGGTCAGTTTTGAGAGGATTATGAGCAGCAGGAAGAATATTATCAGCATGGAGACTACCGTGGCTATAATCATCGGGAGCTTCTTGTGGTCCGGCGGGTTGACCATCACCTCCATCCCGATCCAGAAGATGTAAAGGCCGTATAGTCCCAGTACGTTTATGAAAAGCAGTGACTCAAACAGGCGGCTGACAGTAAGTGACAGGAAGATGGGAGCCATTGAATAGGCTACCAGCTTGAATGCCACCAGGAAATCATGGCCGAGGTCCATTGCCCTCATTATCTCCCTCACGGCGAATGCAGATGCATAGACACCCAGGTAGAGGAAGAGAAAGGTGGTGACGGCCGCCAGCACCGAATACATTGGTTTCAGGGTGGTGTTGATGAAGAACATCGAACCCACGAATGCGCTTATAGTAACAAGGATGATAAGCGGCATAAAGAAGCTTCCCCTGACAAACTGGATCGGCCTGTTTTCGCGATGGACCACATCCCAGGCTTTGCCGGGATTGATGATGAAATATTTTGCTCTATGATACAAAAACCTGAAGTCCATGACCTCTTTCTGTTAGCGAACGGCAAAATTAAGTAAAAATGAGATACATTGGCTCGTTAATGGCTATCTTTAATCACTTTGGTATTCATTACCGCTAAAGGTAAGAATTAAGCCGGAGTGTTGGTTGGAGATAACTCAAATCTGTTTATGACCGATCCGCTTTATGATATTCTGGTGATAACCGGTCCGACGGCAACCGGCAAGACAAGGCTGGCGGCCATGGTGTCAGACCGGCTGGGAGGTGAGGTGATCAGTGCCGATTCGAGGCAGGTTTACCGTGGGATGGATATCGGTACAGGAAAGGATATGTCAGATTACACTGTTGACGGCCGTAAAGTGCCGGTGCATATGGTGGATATCGTTGATGCCGGGTACAGGTACAATGTATTTGAATACCAGCGCGATTTCCTGAAGGTCTTAGAGGAGATGACGGCGCGCGGAGTCTTTCCGGTAGTCTGCGGTGGTTCCGGGATGTATGTCGACAGTATCGTGAGCGGTTACCGGCTGGTGCAGGTGCCTGTAAATGAACAGTTGCGTGCGTTGCTGGCAGGACGGTCGCTTGAGGAGCTGACGGAAATTTTGTCAAAGTATAAAAGCCTGCACAACAGTACTGATGTTGACACGGTCAAGAGGGCGGTGCGTGCTATTGAGATAGCTGATTACTATGCCTCTCATCCGGTGGATGAATCGCCCTTTCCCGTCAGGAACCCGCTGGTGACGGCGGTGTTTGTTGACCGCGAGACACGGCGTCACCGTATCAGTGAGAGGCTTCGCACGCGGCTCGCAGAGGGAATGATTGAGGAGGTGCAGCGGTTGCTGGCTGGCGGCATCCACCCGGATGACCTGATCTATTACGGGCTGGAGTACAAGTATATAACCCTTTACCTGATGAACAGGATCTCTCGTGAAGAGATGATTCAGAAGCTGGAGGTTGAGATACACCGGTTCGCCAAGCGTCAGATGACCTGGTTCCGAGGTATGGAAAGACGTGGCATAGCCATAAACTGGATAGACGGAAGTATGAGTGACGGGGAGAAGGTAAACAGCATTCTCTCAAAATTACACCGCATAAACTAACCTGCCTATGTTTCCTGTGATTTTGCGAAAAATTCGCAAATCACAATTCGCAAATCGCAAATCCTCAGACCTTAATCC
>CAYYEH010000022.1:0-36140 GCA_964470815.1 uncultured Rikenella sp. | reverse complement strand
GTTTTTTCGGTCAACGTATTTCAGGCGCTGACATCAAATAAACCGCCGGCTGCCGGCTGCCGACTGCCAACTGCCGGCTGCCAACTGCCGACTGCCGACTGGTTTTCAGCCTTACTTTACCGGACTTCCGTTTTTGATTTTCTTCTCGGGTGTGACAAACACCAGTTTACCGTTTTCGTCTTCGGCAAGCAGGACCATTCCTTTAGATTCAATACCCTTGATGGTACGGGGAGCCAGGTTGACAATCACGGAGATATTCTTTCCGGGGAGCTCTTCCGTGGTGAAGTGTTCGGCAATACCTGAGACTATGGTTCGTACGTCGATGCCCGTATCCACCTTCAGCCTGATCAGTTTGGTGGTTTTTGCCACCTTTTCAGCCTCAATTATTGTGGCAGTACGGATATCCATCCTGGAGAACTCGTCAAAGGTGACATCCTCCTTCTGCGGCATCACGGGCGCAGCAGCACTCTGGTTGGCTTTTTTGGTGTCAAGCAGTTTCTGAATCTGCTTCTCAATCTGGGTGTCTTCTATTTTGCTGAACAGCAGCTCCCCTGATGAAACGGCATGACCCGGAGAAAGCAGGTCTGAGCGTCCTGCGGCATCCCAGTGCAGGGAAGAGATTCCCAGCCAACCTCTCAGTTTATCCATTGAGAATGGGAGGAAGGGCTCAAGCAGTATTGCCAGGTTGGCGGTTATCTGCAGCGAGATATACATTATTGTCTTTACCCTCCCGGGGTCTGTCTTAACCACCTTCCAGGGCTCCGTATCAGCCAGGTATTTGTTGCCAAGGCGGGCGAGGTTCATCGCCTCCGCAAGAGCCTGGCGGAACCTGAAGGCTTCGAGGTTGCTCTCTGTGTTCTCACGGCAGGTCTTTACAGCTGTCAGCGTCTCCCTGTCATATTCAGTCATTTCACCCGGGGCAGGAACGGCACCCTTGTAGTAGTTTGACGTCAGCACCAGGGTACGGTTGACGAAGTTGCCGAGGATTGCCACAAGCTCGTTGTTGTTGCGTGCCTGAAAATCCTTCCACGTGAAGTCGTTATCCTTTGTCTCCGGTGCACTTGCGCACAGTGCGTAGCGAAGTGAGTCCTGCTTCCCCGGGAAATCCTCAAGATATTCATGGAGCCATACTGCCCAGTTCCTGGAGGTTGAAATCTTGTCATTCTCGAGATTCAGGAACTCGTTGGCAGGGACATTGTCAGGAAGGATGTAGCTCCCCTCTGCCTTGAGCATGGCCGGGAATATGATGCAGTGAAAAACGATGTTGTCCTTGCCTATAAAATGTATCATGCGGGTCTCTGGGTCCTTCCAGTATTTTTCCCAGTCAGGGGTCAGTTCCCTGGTGGCTGAGATATATCCTATGGGCGCGTCAAACCAGACATAGAGTACCTTACCTTCGGCTCCGTCAACAGGTACCGGAACCCCCCAGTCGAGGTCACGGCTCACGGCCCTGGGCTGAAGCCCCTGGTCGAGCCACGACTTGCACTGGCCGTATACATTGGTTTTCCATTCGGTATGGTCCTCAAGTATCCATTTCCTGATCCAGGGTTCATATTTGTCGAGCGGCAGGTACCAGTGGAGTGTGTCGCGCATCACCGGTGCACTGCCGCTGATAGTCGACTTCGGGTTGATAAGGTCGGTGGGGCTGAGCGAGGTGCCACACTTCTCGCACTGGTCGCCGTAGGCATTCTCATTTCCGCAGTGGGGGCATGTACCGGTTATATACCTGTCAGCCAGGAAGCATGAAGCCTCCTCATCATAGTACTGGCTGGAGGTCTTCTCAATGAACTCACCCTGGTCATACAGCTTACGGAAGAACTGCGAAGCTGTTTCGTAATGTATTTTATTCGAGGTGCGGGAATAGATGTCAAAGGCAATGCCGAAGTCAGCAAAGGCTTTCTTGTTCAGCTCATGGTAACGGTCAACCACCTCCTGGGGGGTGATACCCTCCTTGCGGGCTTTGAGTGTGATGGGCACCCCATGTTCGTCTGATCCGCAGATTGAGATAACGTCCTCGCCGCGCATCCTGAGGTATCGTGTGTAGATATCTGACGGCACGTAAACCCCTGCAAGGTGCCCGATGTGTATCGGTCCGTTGGCATAGGGAAGGGCGGATGTGACTAGATGGCGCTTGAACTTCTTCATCTGTAAGAAATGATTGCTGATTTTAACCCGGCAAAGATAATGATTTTAAAAAAGCGCCGGGAGGCTTGTTATTCAACATGTCCGAAGGCTGCGAGCACATCATGCATGTATGTCCTCGATACCGGCACCGATGAGGCAGGTGAGCTCTCAAGCTCGAGCAGCAGTCCTTCCTTTTCCCTGCGTATCAGCTTGACTTTCCCTATGTTGACAAGCCATGACCGATGGCACCTGATGACAGCCTCCTCCTTAAGTTCCTCCTCCAGGGCCCTGAGGGTATTGCGAAGCATGAACCTGTTGAGCTTCCCCTGTGCCTGGTAGCAGACAGTGACATAGTTATCGCTGGCCTGCACCCAGAGCAGGTCAGAATGCTGGAGCGACATCCTGAGCACTCCCTTTTCGTCCCTTAGATGTATCATGGGACGCTGGCCGGCAAGATCGGGTTGCCCTGCAATGACCGAAAGCTTCGTCTTGCTGTCGCGCCATGCAAACCATAGCCAGAGAAAGGTATAGGGAAGCAAAAGTGTCAGTGATGTGTTCTGGACTGATCTACCCATCAGGTCAGTGAAGGAGCGCTGATCTTTGAGTATCACAACCTCAAATAAGGTAAAGAAGAGAGCCATTGATGTTATCTCCGCCGCAACCCAGGCAAGGTAGTGCCATATAAGAAGTGTTTTTCCCCGTTTTACACAGTGATACATAATGATCCTGCTTACGGCGACCACCAGCACACCGGCAAGGATGACCCCGCTGGCATAAAGCAGTAGGGTTACCTTTTCTGCCTCAAACCATGTGGCCACGCCGAAGGGGGTATACAGGTTGAGGAAAAGCAGAGCAAAGCCTGCGGTGAAGAGTATCGTGGTAACGATGTTCCTCTTTTCCGTAAGGTATACGGGAAGCTTTTTGCCAAGGTCGATATTCATCTGATCAATAGACTATGCAAATTTAATATTTTTGATGACCTGCCGTTTTCAGGGCAGGGCACCCCTGGCAATTTCACCTCACCACACTGTTATTTCTCCTCTGACGGGTTTTCTGGCGGCGGGGCCGAAGGTAATTTCACCCCTGAATCGGAAATTTCGCCCCTCATGCGGAAGTTACGGCCCGCGGCAGGGGAGGAGACACCTATTTTTTGGAAGCTCACGACTCATTGATTTTGTTTGCCCCCAAAAAGAGTCATGGGTTACACAGAAACTGAAAAAGAACTTGCATTTCACTTCAGGGGCGGGATGACTGAGGGGGATATTCCCGGCACCGGGGTTACCCTGACTGTCCAGCGGTTTCGTTCAGCGGTTGACAGTTCTGTTTCTGAGGGGAAAGAGGTGCCGGGCCTCTTCCGTGCTCTCTTCAGGTCGAAGGAGATTGAAGAGAGCAACAGGGAGTTCAGTTATTACATTATGATGCCTGGCAGCCAAAAAGGGGAGAGTCCGGGCGCCATTATACTTCTTCACGGACTGAACGAGAGGAACTGGAGCAAATATATACAGTGGGCTGTCAGGCTGGCTGCTGATACCGGAAGGCCTTTGGTGCTTTTCCCACTGGCTTACCACATGAACCGGTCACCCCGAAGCTGGATAGACAGGCGCATAATGATGCCCCTGGTTTCAGCGCGCACTGCATTGCTTCCTGATACCAGGCTTTCAACCTTTGTTAATGTTGCGCTCAGCACCCGAATGACCATCTCACCGCAACGGTTCATGCTTTCAGGTTACCAGACCATTGACGATCTCAGGGTTCTCATCACTGCATTAAGGGAAGGTAAGCTGCCGGGTATCACTGCTGGCGGGCCGGTAGATATGTTTGCATATTCCATCGGTGCCCTGGTAACACAGGTAATGATGTTGTCAGATCCCTCTCCTCTTCCTGATGACAGCAGGGTAATGCTGTTCTGCGGAGGCAGCTCCTTCAACAGGATGAACGGTACATCAAAGCTGATAATGGACAGCCGTGCATTTGACATGCTTCTCTCATTTTATGTCGGTTGGCCTGCCGGGGCCATGAATGGTGGCAGGGAGAGGCTCATCAGGCTTATGAATGACACTCCGGAAGGGGAAGCGTTCTATGCAATGACTTCACAGCAGAGATTGAGGGACCTTCGGGGAATGCCATTCAGCCGTTACGGTGAGAGGTTCAAGGCTGTGACGCTGGCAGGTGACACAGTGATCCCTCCTGATGCTGTCAGGGAGACCCTCGGCGGAGCAGATGTGGAGGTGTGGGAACCGGGCTATCCATGTACTCATGAATCGCCTTTCCCGCTGCTCTCAGGGGAGAAGGCTGATGCCGCTGACCGCACATTCGGAAGGCTGTTTGAAACTGCTGCCCGATTTCTCTCATGAAATGATTATTTTTGGTACTGACACAGTTTTCACAACAAAATGAAACCTGCCGGCTCTGACCAGGGAATCGGGTTATAGAGTATCATGCAGGTTCATTTGAACTAAACATAGGCGAATGAAATCACTTATCATACCTCCGTACCTGAGGGAGGGAGACCGCATTGAGATAATCACCCCTGCCAGCCATATAGGGGAAGATGTTGTTCATATGGCGGTTCAGAGGCTTGAAAGGTCCGGATTCCGTGTCACCCTTGGGAAACATGTATTCACCCGCAGCGGCCCTTTTGCCGGCTCCGACTTGGAACGCCTTCTTGACATACAACGTGCCACAGATGACCCGGAGGTAAAGGCGGTCCTCTGCTCCCGCGGCGGATACGGCATGTCGAGGATCGTTGACCGCATTGATTTCTCCGTCCTGAAGAGGCACCCCAAATGGTTTGTGGGTTACAGCGACATAACCTCTCTGCACATGTGGCTTAACACGGTAGGCGGCATCGCTTCGCTTCATGCTGAAATGCCTCTGAATTATTCCAATCCTGAATATCTTCCGTCTTGTTATGATACTATGCTCGGAGCCCTCCGGGGAGAGGCTGAACCGGTAAGATGGAGCACGCCAGCGGAGGCTTCACTGGAAGTTACAGGCCGTCTCACCGGTGGCAACATCTCTCTATTATACAGTCTAAACGGCACCCCGGCACAGCCTGATACTGAGGGAGCCATCCTGTTTATTGAAGAGATAGGGGAACACTTCTATCATCTTGACCGGATGCTTGTATCGATGAGGATGGCAGGACTTCTGAAAAATCTCTCGGCCCTGGTGGTGGGCGGAATGGAGAAGATCACCGAGGGTGAACATATATTTAATCAGACCGTTGAGGAGGTTGTAAGTGATGTGGTTGCCGGATATGACTACCCGGTTCTTTTTAACTTCCCGGCAGGCCATATACCGGATAACAGGGCTGTTTACCTGGGCCGCAACGCAAGGATTAGCCAGTCCGGCAGGGAAGCTGTGCTGACCTGGCTGTAAGTAAGATCTGAAGTCTGAAGGTCTGAAGGTCTGAATGTCTGAATGTCTGAAGGTAGGAGAGTCCTGATCCGCCGGCGGGGGAAGACAGGACTTCAGCTGCGCCGGAGTCCCAAACTGCTGACTGCCTGCTGGTACTGGCAACTTTTCAAAATGCAGCCAGCAGCAGGTTGATATCCTTTGACAGAATGCCGAACTTTTGTCCCAGGATCTCATTTGTGAGGATTCCGTTATAGATGTATACCCCGCTTCTGAGGCCGTTGTTGAATTTCAGCATCGGCGTTATACCGCCGGCATCGGCTATCTCCTGCATCAGCGGTCTGAAGACATTGCTAAGTGCTATTGAGGCTGTCTTGGGCACCCTGGATGGCAGGTTCCAGGCGGAGTAATGTATCACGCCGTGTTTTTCGTAGATAGGATCCTTGATGGCCCTGGGTTCGGCGGTCTCCACGCAGCCCCCGGTGTCGACACTGAGATCTATTATCACCGAACCTCTCTTCATCCCCTGCACCATCTCCTCGGTTACGTAAAACCAGGGCATGAGTATATCGGTTGAGAGGGCTCCTATGAGTACATCGGCAGATTTCAGTGCTTTTTGCAGCACCTGAGGGTGGAATGTTGAGGTGTAGAGTCTTTGTCCCAGCAGGTTCTGAAAATTACGGAGCCTGTGAACCGAAGTGTCGAATACCCTTACTATGGCGCCCAGTCCAAGTGCTGCCCTTGCAGCATATTCACCAGCTGTATTGGCTCCGATAATTATCACCTCCGTGGGGGTCACCCCGGTCACTCCGCCGAGCATCACTCCCTTTCCTCCCGAGGTGCTGCTGAGATATTCCGATGCCAGAAGCACGGAGGTGATGCCGCTTATCTCACTCATGGACTCCACCACCGGGAGCATCCCGTCACTGTCCTTGATCTTTTCACTGGCCAGGGCCGTAACACGCTTGCGCATCAGCACTGACAGCGTCTCCTCACTCATGGTGGCGGCATTCATGAATGAGATTACCATCTGCCCGCCCCTTAGCTGTGATGCCTCCTTCTGGGTGAAAGGAGCAATCTTGATTATGATATCACACTCATAGATTTTTGTTGCAGTGTCAGCCACAATGGCACCGTTGTCACTGTATTCCCTGTCAGTGAAACCTGCATTCTGGCCGGCACCGTTTTCCATGAAGACCTCGTTTCCGGCATCGGTGAGTATCCTGACCGCCTCAGGTGTGAGAGCGATCCGCTTCTCATCATCGCGGGTATCATGCGGTATGCCGATTGACATCTGCTTCCTTCCCACAGCTTTCTCAACCATCTCTTCCCTCGGCAGGAAGGCACTTCTGGCCGGTTCATTCATCTGGCTCAGTTTTAAGGGTTAAACGAAAGAAAAATCTCAGCAGATCAAATTTAAGATTTTAATTGCACAGTCAGCAGAAATCCTCTATAATCCTGCTTCCGTCGCCGGTGACGGTGATGGAGAGCTTCAGTGTATCAGGTGGCAGCAGGGGTTCGATGAGCTCGGGCCACTCCATGAAGCAGGGTGAGCCGGAATCAAAATATTCCTCTATACCGAAATCGAGCACCTCTGTAATTTTTTTTATCCTGTAAAAATCAAAGTGATAAACAGGCAGTGTGCCCGGGCGTTTGTATTCATTCACAAGTGTGAAAGTGGGACTGGTGACGGTATCGGCAACGCCCATCTCATTGCATATCGCCCTGATAATGGTGGTCTTGCCCGATCCCATCTGGCCATAAAAGGCGAATATCCTGCTTCCGGCAGTCTCCTTCAGGAAGTGCCTTGCCGCATCGCGGAGGCGGCTCCTGTCAGCAACAACGATTCTCATGCCGCAAAAATAGCAAATCAAACCGGTTCAAGTGTGACCAGCGGAAGCATCATCTCCTGCAGTGATATGCCCCCATGCTGGAAGGAGTCGCGATAATAGGAGACGATGTTGTTGTAGTTGTTGGGATAGACCAGGAAGTCACTGGCGCAGGCGAAGATATATCTGGAAGTTATATTGGCCATTGGCAGCCCCGCTTTGGCCGGTGCAGTGATTTCGAACACCTCGCGAGGGTTGTAGTCGAGGTTCCTGCCTGTCTTATAACGGAGGTTCATCGATGTCTGCCTGTCACCCACCACCCTGACAGGCTTCTGCACCCTTACCGAACCGTGATCGGTGGTGATGACGGCTCTAGCCCCACGGGCGGAGATAAGCCTGAGGAGCTCCATCAGGGGCGAGTGGATGAACCACGAATGGGTGAGCGTCAGCCATGAGGCTTCGTCGCCTGTCAGATCGCGGATAAGGTCATTTTCTGTACGTGCATGGCTGAGAAGGTCCACAAAATTATAAACCAGCACATTCAGGTCATTGGCCATCAGCTGTGAAATCCTTTCATTAACGTTCCTTCCTTCTGCATCAGAGCTGATCTTGTTATAGCTCCACCTGCAACTTATGCCAGCCCGTGAGAGGTTTTTTGCCAGAAGTTTCTCCTCGTTAAGGTTCTTTCCTTCATCCTCATTTTCATCGATCCAGTATTCAGGCATCAGTTCACCGATTGCTGCAGGCATGAGGCCGGCAAAGAGTGCATTGCGGGCATACTGGGTGGTTGTCGGGAGGATGCTCATGTAGAGTTCCTCATCAACGGTTCGCATTATCTGCCGCAGGTCACCGGCGATGGTCTGCCACTGGTCGAAGCGCATGTTGTCAACCACAATGAAAAAGAGCGGCGTCCCCCTGCTGATCATGGGAAATACCCTTTTAGGCATCACTGCAGGCGAGAAGAGGGGCCTGCCGGGTGCGTCAGCGCTGACCCATTGCATATAGTTGCCCGAGATGTATTTTGCGAATGCCCTGTTGGCATCAGCCTCCTGCATCCGGAGAACCTCACGCATACCGGTGTCTGATGATCTTATCAGCTCGCCCTGCCAGAAGGTAAGGCGGCGATACAGCTCACACCACTCCTCAAAGGTTGAGGCAGAAGAGATCATCCCTGCGATGCTCCCGAACTCCTCCCGGAAGACGGTGGTGGTCTGCCTTGTGACTATCTCTTCGATATTCAGGATACGCTTGAGGGTAAGCAGTATCTGCTGCGGCTTGACCGGCTTGATAAGATAGTCGGCTATCTGTGAGCCAATGGCGGCGTCCATAATATCCTCCTCCTCGCTCTTGGTGATCATTACAACCGGTATGGACGGCCTGATTGATTTTATCCGGCGCAGGGTCTCAATGCCGCTGAGTCCTGGCATATGCTCATCGAGAAAGATGATGTCATAGGCTTTTTCCCTGACCATGTTTATTGCATCATTACCCGAGTGACAGGTGTCAGTTTCGAACCCTTTCTCATTCAGAAAAAGGATATGTGATCTGAGAACACCTATCTCATCATCAACCCATAAGATTCTTATCTGCCTCATTATCAGCCTTTAGCGTTACCGCAGGTTGGGATACTCTTTAGAGTGAAAGATAGCATATCTGTCGATATTCTTGTCTTCCCTGAATTTCTGCAGGTTGTCACGGCTGATAATGAATGTTTTCAGGTTTGCGGTAGCGGCTTCCCTGATGGCTGAAGAGGTATTGAATTGTCTTACCCATGATGTGGCCTCACCGGCATTTTCAAAGGTACCGGTGGTGATCAGCAGGTAACCGGCGTCAACAGCGGTTCCTTCGGTTCGATAGTTGCGGTCAGCGTAATTATCAAGGTTATAGTTTATGATGTCAAAGACAATCTGGTTCAGGTTTGCGCGCAGGTTGGCGGCAATGATGATCACATAGTGAGGCTGAACCGTATCATGCACATATATTTCTTCCGCGATCCGGGTATCCTCTGCGATTCTGATCTCCGGTTTTTCCCTCCTGAGGAAATCTGTTATCTCTGCGGCTCTTTTTCCTTCGGCTGTTGCCGGGAATTTTGCCACCAGTGTGTCGAGTTTTGCCTTGTATGCCAGTTCGCCGTCGAGTGCACCGGTTGCCATGGCTCCGAGGAGCATGAACCTGGGAATGAGTTCCTCGCCGGGGTAGAGCCTGACAGCTTCCTCGCAAATGGCTTTTGCTTCGGCATATCTCTCTTCGGTAAATGCCTGGTAAGCGGCTTCATAGCTTCTGGTTGCCCTTGCTGAGGCCTCCCTGTGCCTGTTCACATAATCAGGATCAGATAGGATGAGTGCATATTCGGAGTCCGGATATGATGCCAGCAGGTCAGCCCTTCGTCTTTCGGCCCTGGACGGGTCACTGGTGCGGAGCAGCCGGTAGAGTTCATAGAGTGCCTCGGCCTTAACATTATCATCACTGCCTGTGGTGGCTGCCTTCTCAAGGGAGGCGGCGGCAGTAAGTGTGTCACCGAGCCGTGAGGCAAGTATCTTTCCCTCGCCGAGAAGTGCCTCTGCACTGCGTCTGACGGAGATTGCCAAAAGGGAGTCAGTCAGCGGCAGGTTTCGCAGGTAATATTCCCTGGTGCGTTCTGGTGCCACACCTGTGCTGTCACCGTTTTCGTTCTGCGTTTCATTCTCATGCACTGATCCGGGAGCGAATGCCGAACGGGCCTTGTTGGCCCTTCTCCAGTTATCCTCCAGGCGCCTGTCACCCCAGCGGCGGCGGAATTCCGTACGCCCGAAGGTGAGGGCGGCCTGGTTGTAGAAATACCAGCCTCCTTCTGCTGAGATGGCACCCCGGTAACGCTGCTCATTCTCATAGTACAGGCCCATGTTGTACCTGTCGCCACCATCGCCGGCACTTTGCCTGGTCATCTCCTCCTCCACTCTTCTGATCATTCCCGAGATCAGGGCATCACGTTCGGAAGGGCTCATGGATGCCACCCTGCGGAGGCTGTCTTCGGTGACAACCACCGTATGAAATCCTGCGTATTCACCCAGATCGGTAGTCCGGCGGCTGATCAGGTCATAATCAGGGAAACGGTTGTCAATGAGATATGATGCGCTGTCATAGTAGAGCCATGCCTTCATATAATCGGGCTTGCCATAGTAGTGCCCGGCAAGGGCAAGATATGAGCGGGCTTTCTGCCTGTTGTTGACTGTACTGCTGGCGGCGGCCTGCGACCAGAGTTTCAGTGCCTCGTCGGTGTTTCCGAGCCGCTGCTCCAGCTCGCCAAGGGCAAAGTATATCTGGTCAAGGTAATCCTTGTTCTTGGAGTCGCGCAGCATCCGGCGCAGTGTTTTGATCAGATCGTCAGCGTCGCCCTGCGAGATATCGGCCACACCGGCCAGGTTAATGCCTGCGTTGAATTTAAGGTCATAAGGTGGGTTCATTCTCATCACCTGCCTGAAATAGCGGGTTGAGAGGTTATTGTTTCCCGTAGCCCTGCATACCTGCGCAAGGAGAAAAGTCAACCTTACCTTTGTATCATTGCTGCCTGCATAATCTGTTGCCAGGGTGAGAGGTTCCAAAGCTTCACTGTACCTTTTCTGCCTGAGGGCTATATCAGCCCGGGTGGAATAATACATAGACTTCAGGGCGCGTGAAAGGTTTTCGGGTGCGGCTGCCTCCTGCAGCAGCCGTGATGCCTCTGCATAGCTCCCCTCCTCAGCCTGTATCCGTGCAAGCCATATGCGGGCCTCGGTGGCCAAATCGGGGTCTGTAGTTATGGATATGGCGAATGAGAATGATGAACGTGCCGCCATGAAGTTTTTCTGGTAGAACTGTGCCTTGGCCATCAACAGCCAGGAGTCGTCAACCCATTCATTGTATTCACGCCTGTTGTAAAACTCATCACTTCTGGCATTCGGGGTGCGGCGTCCCTTCTCTTCCGGTTTTGCAGTTATTGAGTGCAGCGCTATTACCTTGGAGGCTTTCTGCACTGCCCTTTCCATGTCAGAATTGGCTGCCCTTGCCGACTCCGGGGCGGAGTATTCAAAGACCGGAAGGAACTCGCTGTAATCATCGCGGTGCGACGATATCACTTTTTTTACGCCGGTTTTATAGGCTTCATTCCCGTTGAACCAGATGTTGTATTTGGAGATAAGTGAATTGTAAAAACGGCTCGCGCCGGTGTTCTTTTCTGCGGAACACCCGGCAAGAACCAGTGTGACCAGGATGATCACCGTGGCCGTGTATACCCTATGCCGTAATCTCAACAAATATGTTTTATACTCTAATAACTGAAGAGGCCTTCCGATAGTATTCAAAGTTAAGAAAAAGAGGAAGGGAAACGGGATTCTCCTGTCATGTGAGGCAGCAGGCTCACTTAACCTCAACCCTCTTCGTCGGGGATATCTCCGCGTTCCGCTTTTCCACCCTGGCCACAACCGTGTCTGCCAGCTTCATGAAGGCCTCTCCCGTGGGGCTGTCATCCAGCGCCACCGGGCTGCCTGAATCGCCCCCGTCACATATGGTTCCGACAATAGGTATCTGCCCCAGCAGCGCAGTGCCGCTCTCTGCGGCAAGCCTGCTGCCGCCCTCCTTGCCGAAGATGTGGTATTTTTTACCCGGCAGTTCCGGAGCCTCGAAGTATGACATGTTTTCAACCAGGCCCAGCACCGGCACATTTATGGATTCACTACGGAACATGGCTATCCCCTTTCGGGCATCTGCCAGCGCCACCTCCTGGGGTGTGGTCACAACTATGGCTCCTGTTACAGGCACCTCCTGGACAAGGGTCAGGTGAATATCACTCGTTCCGGGAGGCAGATCAAAGATGAGATAGTCAAGCTCACCCCAATCTCCCTGGCTGATAAGCTGCTTCAGGAAACTGCTTGCCATCGGCCCGCGCCAGATTACCGCATCAGAACCCTTGACGAAAAATCCGATGGACAGAATCCTGACGCCATACTTTGTCATCGGGATAATCAGATCAGCTCCCTTTTCACTCCGCACTTCCGGATGGTAATCACCTGCATTGAACATCCTCGGTACCGAAGGACCGAAGATATCCGCATCAAGGAGGCCGGTGGCAAATCCCTTCCGCGCCAGAGCCACTGCAAGATTGACCGCAACTGTGGATTTGCCAACCCCTCCTTTTCCGGAGGAAACGGCGATGATATTTTTCACGCCGGGCAGGACATCCCTCCTGGGAGCTGCCATCTTCTCAACCACTATTCTTGGTTTCACCTCTATTGAGGAGATTACGGCATCAGGCCCGAGTGACTCCTTTACTGCCCTGACACAGTTGCTCTTGACTGATGCCAGGAATGGATCATTTGATTTTTCCGGTACAAGGACCAGTGTTATGCCCTCATCCGTTACCTTAATGTCTCCTACCATTCCGAGGGTGACAATGTCATTCCCCTTCTCAGGATGTGTAACCTTCCGGAGGGCATTGAGAATATCTTCTTTTTTGTACATGATATTGATTATTTGCGATTTTTTGACCTTAGACCTTCAGACTTCATCCGCCAGCTGGCGGATCAGACTTCCGACCTTCATGTTTACCAACACCTGTTCTCATTCTATAGTTCAACTGCCGGGTCCCAGAACCGTTCCCTGAATTCTATCACCCGGTCATCCACCACAGTGAATCCCTCGTTCTCAAGCAGTTGCTGCATAGCTGAAGAGGTTCCGAAATGATGCTTACCGGTAAGCATGCCGTTACGGTTGACAACGCGGTGTGCGGGTACGTATCCATGTCCGGAGTGTGATGAGTTCAGCGCCCATCCCACCATCCTCGCGGAGCCACCGCTTCCGAGATACCTGGCAATGGCACCATAGGAAGTTATGCGGCCATAAGGTATAAGCCTTGTAATATCGTAAACGCGGCTGAAGAAGCCTTTGTTGTCATTCTCCCGGGCTGACGATTTCCTTTTCATTGGGCAGGCTGAAAGAGAGGTAGGTTATGGGGATGCCCTGTTTAAGGAACATCTCCTCGTAGTGGGTTCTTATTGAGAGCAGCGGGTCACCGGGCAGGTCCCGGTGCAGGTCGGTGACAGAGGTGATTGTTTTCATCCCGTTTTTCTCCACGAGTGCAGAGGTATAGTCATACAATTCCCGGCAGTCAGTCTTGAGGTGAATGGTTCCGCCGTCCTTCAGGTACTGCCTGTAGAGATTCAGGAACTGCGGGCCCGACAGCCTTTTCTTTTCCCTCTTCCTCTTCATCTGGGGGTCAGGGAAGGTGAGCCATATTTCATCCACCTCACCCGGGGCAAAAAACGAGGTGGTAAATTCAATGCGTGTACGGAGGAAAGCGGCATTGGGCAGCCCCATGGTATAAGCCTGTTTTGCCCCCTTCCACATCCTCGCTCCCTTGATGTCAATGCCTATGAAATTCTTACCTGTGTACCGCGAGGCAAGCCCAACGGTGTATTCACCCTTGCCGCAGCCCAGCTCAAGTATTATAGGGTTTGTGTTGCGAAACCATTCACTGTGCCATTTGCCCCTGAGGCTGTGGTGCTGCCTGAAGACCTCCTCAAACGACGGTTCGATCACATGGTCGAACCCCTTCATCTCAGCCCACCGTGCATGCTTGTTCTTGCCCAAAGCCCGAGTTATTTAGAAGTTCCCTCCCTTAGTGAGATTTTCATCCCCACGTCATAGACACCCTTCAGGATGGTGTCTCGCATACCCTGGATCACCCTGAAGTGATATTCTCCCTTTTCGGGGAAGTAGACGTTTGACTTGAAAGGGATGGTCAGTTCCCGGATGTCACCTGCCCCGCGGCCCAGCCACTTTCCTTTTTCATCGGTCACCATGGTCTGGAGGGTGTCTGTTATTACGGTACCTGAAGGGAAGGTTGTCAGGACGAAGAGATAGATGTTGCGGTAGGGATAGTCAGTTGAGGTGCGCAATGAGAGCCCGATATTGTAGGTCTTCAGGGTGTCATCAATTGTGCAGGCATATTTTGCCGGGTCATACATGCTCCATTTGCCATCTTCAATCCTGTAATTTTCTGAATACCTTATATTGCGCTGACATGCTGATGCCATAACAGCAAGCAGGAACAGGGTGGCCAGCAGCTTATTTCTGTTTCCTTTCATTTCTCCTGGGATATGGTCTGTGCCGTCCTTTTCCTTCACGGGGATGGCTCTTTGTTTCGAACCTGGTCAGTCCGCTGTTCTGAAGCAGCAGGTCATTGCCTCTCTCCATCCTGTTGTTCGGGGTGCCTGTGAGGAGGCTTTCGGGTTTGACTCCCCTGCGGTTGAGCTGCATTATTTCGCGTACGCGGGCCACAGGTACGGCAGTGAGGTTGGCGGCGATGCGGGGGTCAGTGGAGTACCAGTAAACACCGGTATGCACCTCCATCTTCATGAAGTAAGCCGTTCCTGTTGACAGTTCGAGGGGCACCTCCCTGGAGGGGAACTCCTTCTGTGCATCAATATAGCAGTCGAGCTCATAGTTGAGGCAGCACTTCAGTTTGCCGCACTGACCTGCAAGTTTCTGCGGATTGAGCGATAGATCCTGGTAACGTGCGTGTGAAGTGGTCACTGACACGAAGTTGGTGACGTGGGTTGAGCAGCAGAGTTCCCTGCCGCAGGTTCCTATGCCGCCTATCCGGCCGGCCTCCTGGCGTGCGCCTATCTGCCTCATCTCGATTCTGATATGAAACTCCTCGGCAAGCACTTTTATCAGCTGTCGGAAGTCAACTCTCTCATCTGCAAGATAGTAGAAGATGGCCTTTGTCTTGTCACCCTGGTATTCAACATCGCCTATCTTCATTGCCAGGCCAAGGTTCTCGGCTATTTTCCTTGAACGCAGCATGGTGGGAATCTCCAGCTTCCTGGCTTCTTCCCATTTTTGCAGGTCAACCGGCCTGGCTTTCCTGTAGACCTTCTTCATCTCCTCGATGACAGGCCTTATCTTCAACTTCTTAAGCTGCTGCGTTACAAGAAAGCCGGTCATGGAGACATACCCGATATCATGGCCGGGGGAGGCTTCAACTGCCACCAGGTCGTCAACTTCCAGCTTCAGCCCGTTCACGTTGCGGTAAAAACCCTTGCGGGTGTTCTTGAAGCGAACCTCGACAACCTCATTGCAGCGGGAGTCATACGGGAGATCGGCAAGCCAGTTGTATTCGTTCAGCTTGTGTGTTCCGTTTTTGTATTTTATTTCAGGCTTTACCGGCTCCTCAGCAGGCTGGACCTGTATATCCTCGTTCATAATGACTTCAGTTTACGCATTGCCGGCCGGAAGGGAAAATTCCGTTCCTGCCGGTAAGGTGAATGCAAAATTAGGAATAAATGAACTATTTTCAAGTGTTTCCCTTCAGTTACCTTATAAGTCTCATTGTTCTGAGTGCCAGGTCAAGGAAAATCATTTTTGTATTGCCGTTGCTCTCGACGTGTGCATATGCAAGGTTAAACTCACGATTAAGGGCATTGATGTTCCTGTCGTTTATGAAAGGATGGAACCGCTGAGAGAATTCATCCTCGGCCCGGGTGAGATATACCAGCCTGTTTTCCCTGCCGTTGAAGTTGAGGATGAAGTTTTCACGTATCATCCTGAGTGAATAGGAGAGGAAGCTCTTTTGTCTTTCCCTTCCCAGGGCGGCTGTTTCCTCCGACCAGGTGACAAGTGAATGGATATCGCGGGTATAGGCGGTTCGCATCAGGCGGGTGAAACGGTCAAGGTGAACGGTTGTGATCTCATCCTCCCGGGCCAGTTCCATTGCCCTGACCATATTGCCATTGGCAACTGCAGCGATCCCGGATGCTTTTTCGTGGTCCATTCCCAGAGTCTGAACAAGGTGATTGCTGAGGTCATCGGAGGGTATGGCAGGGATTCTTATGTGCTGGCATCGTGAGGTAATTGTAGGGAGAAGTTTGTCATCTTCCTCAGATACGAGTATGAACAGTGTTCTGGCCGGGGGTTCCTCTATGATCTTCAGCAGCTTGTTAGCTGTCTCGGCATTCATCTTCTCAGGGAGCCAGATGATCATTATCTTGAAGTCAGATTCAAAGGACTTAAGGCTCAGTTTCCGTATTATCTCCGCTGCCTCGGCTACAGGTATAAGTGCCTGCTCATTGGCCACCTCCATAGCCTCTGTCCAGGTGCTGAGGGAAAACCAGGGAGAGCGGAGGACCATGGCCCGCCACTGGGTAATGAAGGTGTCACTCACCGGCTCGGTACCCGATTTCTTTTTGATTACCGGGAAAACAAAGTGAAGGTCGGGATGGATCAGTTTGTCATACTTCACGCATGAAGGGCAGACACCACAGGCATCCTCTGCGGTGCGTTTCTCACAGCTCACATATCTGGCAAAAGCGAGTGAGAGGGCAAATTTCCCGCTTCCCTCAGGGCCATAAAAAAGGAGTGCATGGCTTACGCGGTTCTCAGCCACGGAGCTCCTGAGCCTGTCAATCACTGCCTTCTGTCCCGGTATCTGTGAAAAGTTCATGGTACCCTTCCTTTAGGGAAGAGCAAATGTACTAAAAATTGGCAGAACTAACCTTGCCGGGCTGTGCAGGAGACGTGCAGAAAAAGAGAGTACTTCCGGGATGCCCGGGGAAACATCTGATTTTTACAGTGCTGCCAGAGCGCTGTCATAGTCGGGCTCCTGGGCTATCTCGGGTACCAGCTCGGTATAAACGACATTCCCCTTTTCATCAACCACCACAACGCTGCGGGCATACAACCCGGCCATGGGACCGTCAACAATATCGACGCCGTAAGCCTTTCCGAATTCACTGTCACGGAATCCTGACAGGGTTACCACATTGTTTATCCCTTCGGTGGAGCAGAACCGGCCGTGGGCAAAAGGGAGATCCTTTGAAACAGCCAGCACTACTGTATTGTCACGTCCGGCAGCCAGCTGGTTGAATTTGCGGACCGAGGTGGCGCATATGCCTGTATCAAGACTGGGGAAGATGTTAAGGATCACCTTCTTTCCTTCTGCCTCCCTGAGTGAAAGGAGGCTGAGATCTGATTTTACCAGTGTGAATCCGGGGGCCTTTGTCCCTTTTGCAGGGAGGGTGCCGGATGTGTTGACGGGATTTCCCTTCAGTGTAATTTTTGCCATAATTCAGTTATTGTTTTTTAAATACTTCGCTTTGCGGAATTTTTCAAACAGTTCCTCTTCGTCAAGTCCTTCCCTGAATCCTTCAAGTATGAAATCAAGGAGCCGCGGGATGATATCCTCGCTGAAGGAACCGGCAATGGCCAGTTTTCTGAACAGCTTTTTCTCCTCCTCCGTGATGGTGGCATCAGCATTCATAATATGAACTGTATCATAAAGCTGGGCAAACCGTTTTTCCAGTTCATAGGGAGGCCTGTATGAATGAGACTGTTCCGAGGCTATAATCCTGTCGATCTCAGGATCTGTAAGACTGAATCGTTTACCGTAACGGTGGAGCAGTGACAGCTCACCGCTTCCGACAGATCCGTCAGCCTGCGCCACCTGGACCAGGTGGATAAAATTCTCCTTGTTGATCAGCCTGCCGTTATCGGTAATGAAATCTGTAAAGCTCATTTTCTGTTTGGTTTTCCTCAAATTTAACAAATCACCGGCGTATTTGTTGAATAAAAAATAAACTGATTTAATTAAGTTCCGGCTGGTGAGTGAAGCCTTCAACTTCTTATTTTTGTACAGAGTAATTGAAAAGGTAATCCGTAAACAGAAATTTTATGAAAATCATTGACAATTTTAATTTTAAGGGCCTCAGGGCCATCGTTCGGGTAGATTTCAATGTTCCTCTTGACAAGAAGACGCGTGAGGTAACTGATGATACCCGCATTCGGGGTGCTCTGAAGACGATAAAGAAAATAACAGCCGACGGAGGTTCGGCGATACTCATGTCTCATCTCGGAAGGCCGGAAGGTGTGATGGAGAAGTACTCCCTGAAGCCTGTCCTGCCGGTGCTGGAGAAGCATCTCGGCATGAAGGTTGCCTTTGCCCCTGACGCCCTCGGAGAAGTGGCGGTGTCAATGGCTGCGGCGCTGAAGCCGGGTGAGGTGATGATGCTCGAGAACGTCAGGTTCTACCCTGAAGAGGAGGGGAAACCGATACTCCCGGAGACAGCATCCGACGAAGAAAAGAAGGCTGCCAAGGCAGAGCTCAAGATGAAGCAGAAGGAGATGGCGAAGAAGCTTGCCACATACGCAGACGTTTATGTCAACGATGCATTCGGCACAGCCCACAGGGCACACGCAACCACAGCGGTAATAGCTGACTTCTTCCCGGAGGAGAAGAGGATGTTCGGTTTCCTCATCAACAGCGAGCTGGCTGCGATGGACAAAGTGCTGAAGAGCGCGCAGAAGCCCTTCACGGCGGTGATGGGAGGAGCAAAGGTGTCAGATAAAATCCTGATAATTGAGAACCTGCTTGACAGGGTCGACAACCTGATCATTGGCGGCGGGATGACCTATACTTTTATCAAAGCCGGTGGTGGTAAAATCGGAAACTCACTCTGTGAGGAAGATAAGCTGGAGGTGGCAAAGGCCATTATTGAAAAGGCAAAGGCGAAGGGGGTAAACCTCCTCTTCCCGGCAGATGGCGTCAATGCTGACAAGTTTGATGCTGAAGCAAATACATACACTTCGGTTATTGACGACGTGAAGGACGGCTGGATGGGTCTCGACATCGGCCCGAAGAGTATTGAGGCTTTTGAGAAGGTTATAATGGAATCAAAAACCATCCTCTGGAACGGTCCGATGGGTGTGTTTGAGATGGAGAAGTTTGCAGCCGGCACAACCGCAATTGCGAAGGCCGTTGCAAAAGCCACCGAGAAAGGTGCTTTCTCACTGATAGGCGGTGGAGACTCAGTTGCGGCCATAAACAAGAACGGGCTTGCCGACAAGGTAAGTTATGTCTCCACCGGAGGCGGAGCCATGCTTGAATACATGGAAGGGAAAAAACTGCCCGGCATTACCGCCATCAGGGGAGAATAATGAAGATGCGGCCTGTACTGACCGCCGGGGATTAACGATGATACAGCACAAATAAAAGACTGTCACTGAAAATGATGAAATTCCGTGTCATACCTGTTTCTTGGCTCATGCTTTTGATGGCGGGGTGCGGCGGTGACGATCAGAAGACCACCGGAACCATCACCCTGTCGAGTGAGCTGTATGACGGCGGGTCATACTATTATGCGATGGGGCTCTCCTTCGATGAGGCGAAGGAGGTTCCCACGCAACCTGATCAGTACAGGGCTGACATAGTACTCGGAGCCGGGCCGGTGACCACCGGAGGGCCTGTGGTGGCATACCTCTCGGCCAATACCCTTAATCCACCGTTTGCCCTCGTGGGGACATACGGTACCTCAGCCGGGGCGACCAGCGCTTTCAGCGGACTGAAGAGCGTGGGCACATACACATGGGTTGACCTGGCGGCACCGCTGCAGGCCAACCAGGTATGGGTGGTTAAAACCCGTGATGCGGATTACGCCAAGCTGAGGATCATCAGCGTAACACTTAACACCGCGGGTGATGATCCTGTTGCCACCTGTTCATTCGAGTGGGTCTGGCAGCCTGACGGATCGGCAACATTCCCGTAACAGAGATGAAGGGACAATTACATGAAAGGATCTTCAGGGTCACCGATTACAAGTCGTTTGAGAGCATGGCCCTGGAGATCTTTCGTTTCCAGGCTGCCGGTTGCCCGGTTTACAGGGAGTACATCAACGTTCTCGGTATAAACCCGGAGGACGTTGGTTCCGTCTTCTGCATTCCGTTCATGCCCATCTCATTTTTCAGGGATCATGAGGTCATAACGGCCGGCGGATACAGAGCGCGGGGCGGCACGGTTTACAAAGATCCACCGGGCAACCCTGCCGGAAAGGTTTTCATCAGCAGCGGAACCACCGGGGTGAAGCAGAGCCGTCACCATGTGAGGTTTCCGGAGATTTATGATTCCAGCCTTGAACGGACTTTCAGGTACTTCTATGGTGATCCGGCACAGTATGCCATCATGGGACTGCTGCCTTCCTATCTTGAACGGGAAGGGTCTTCCCTGGTTTACATGGTGAACAGACTGATGCTGCTGTCAGGCAATGATACCGGAGGGTTCTTCCTTCATGATCATGCAGCCCTCTTCCGGGCAATAGACAGGGCCCGGACGGCAGGGATGAAGGTACTGCTGATCGGCGTCACCTTTGCGTTGCTTGACCTGGCGGAGGATTATCCATGTGACCTGTCTGACATCATCATCATGGAGACCGGCGGGATGAAGGGCCGAAGGCGCGAGATGATCAGGGAAGAGGTACATGATATTCTTATGAAGGCTTTCGGGGTCAGCGCTGTGCATTCGGAGTACGGCATGACCGAACTGCTCACCCAGTCTTATTCACAGGGTAAGGGGCTCTTCCGGTCGCCGCCATGGTTGAAGGTGTTGATGCGCGACAGTCATGACCCGATGTCACATTCAGTTGATGAAGGCTCTTCCGGCGGTATAAGCGTGATTGACCTGGCAAACATCTGGTCCTGTTCTTTCATCGCCACCGCCGACCTCGGAAGGATGCATGAAGGGGGTCAGTTTGAAGTACTCGGAAGATATGATGATGCTGATATACGGGGCTGCAGCCTGCTTGCCGGGAGCAACCTAGTCTAACTGCAGCACCTTTTTCAGCCAGCCAAACAACTTTTCCTGGTATGATGCAGGGCACATGTCAAGGCTCTGGGCGCACATGAATTTGATTCCGGGGTGGCTTTCGCAGTGCCTGATTTTATCCTCAATATATGCTTCCGGTCTGTTGACAGGTTTGAGATAAACCAGGTCAGGCCGGGCAATGTGCCTGTTGCCATCGAGCAACTGGAGGTGATTTGCGAGGGAGATAAAGGTAAACTGCGAATAATCACGGAACCGGAATGAGATATTCCTCTCCAGCATCGGGATCCTGTCACCGAGGAACCGTTCAATGCTGGTACGGCAGACAGGATGGGGCGTATGGGCATTAGTAAAATACCTGAACCTGAATCCCAGTTTTACCGCGGCATTCCACTGTGCGGCATGGAATGATGCCCGGGGCTCGAAGCTTCTGTTACCCAGGATCTTCCGTTGAATAAAGGTTCTGCCATGGTTCCAGAGTTCTCTCGGCAGTGGTGCGGGAACCCATCTTCCCCTGAGAACCGGCCTTCCGTTGATAAACCAGTCTTCAGTCTTTACAGGCCTTACGAGGAATGCATCATCATTGAAATAGACAAAATTATCAGAAAGACCCTTTATCCTCCAGATCATGTTTGCAATGGAGATGCTGTTGAAGGTTGGGAGGTGTTTTTCGAATCCTTCAAATATTTCCCTGTGATCAATGATCTTCAGGGAACCGGCCCTTTCCGGGAAATATTTCCTCACATCGCCATCTATTCCCGGATCCTGTTCATCAGTTACGATGAAGATGTTCCTTACAAATGGTGCGAACCTGAGTATTGACAGAACGCAGTAGCGAATTTCATCCGATGATGCAAAGCGTGTCGGATGGGCTCCGGAGCCGGATGATATGAGGCCCCCGGGGAGATACCTGCTTCGCTTTTCAGCAAGCCGCGGATCATCGCCGTCAACCCATGCGATTACCACATCTACAGGGATACCGTCCTCTGAAAGCCTGTTGTCATCAGCCATTGTTTCAACTCCCTGAATAAGATCATTCATTTTTGTACCGGCAAACACGACCTTAAATATAATTCAATTGACTCTCTTTCGAAGCGGTTATTATTCATTTCAGGCCTCTCAGTCAAGTATTGAATCAATCCATCCGGTTATTTTTTCACGGAGACCGGCTCTCAGCATCTCGATGTTCTGAATGCAGACCGATTTGTAGCGGTTGTCGCTTCTGCATCTCTCCATCCTCTCGTTCATCGTCTTCTCCCGGTAATAAGGATGGAAGTATCCTATCCTGACCCTGCGCGTATTGCGGTTTCCCTTCTGAATCTCACGATGGTAGACAAGTGATGAGGTCAGCAGCTGTTCAGGATCCCTGAACCGATAGGAGATTGTCTTTTCGAGAAGATCCCGGTTTGCCGCAAAGAACTCGGCAAAGGTCGCCTTGCTGAACGGATGAGGCGTATGATCATGAAAGAAATAGCGCCCTTTGAAGCCCAGTGCGGAAGCACTCTTCCACTGACGTATATAATACGAAACTTTTGGGATATAGTCCTTTTTGTTTTTTATGTGTCTGTTAATTATCGTTTTAAGTTTATTTCCGGCTGCCCTCCTGTAAGGCGGGAAGAGCCACTTACCCATCAGAACCGGCCGGTCACCCATAAACCAGTCCTCCTCGCGGTGTTCCCTGATCAGGATTACATCATCATTGAAGTAGACAAATCTGTCCGACAGCCCTTCTATCCGCCAGATCATCGTGTGAATTGATGAGCTGTTGAAGGTGGGAAGGTACTGTTCGTATCCCCTGAAAATTTCCTTGTGGTCTATGATTTTAAGAGATCCGGCCTTTTCAGGAAACCTGGTTTCAATCATTTCCCGGAGGTTCGGATCCTGTTCATCGGTAACCACATATATGTTTCTGATGAAACCGGCAAATGTCAGGACAGACCGTATGCAGTAGCTGATCTCGTCAGATGAGGCAAACCGAAGTGGCAGGGACCCGGGGTGTGAGGCAGTCTTGTTCTCAAGTGCCAGATAGCGGTCTCTCTTATCAGCAAGCTTTTTATCACTGCCGTCAACCCACAGAATCACCGCATCAATAGCGTCATCCGTGGCTGAATTGCTCTTTTCTGACATTGTTTTAAGGTAAATTTACTCTATTGGATTTTTTTTTACAATTTTAGCCTGAAATTATTGAAGGATGCCTGACTATGCCAAAAAAAAGATTGGAGTCATTTCCATGGCCAGGAATGATCAGTTCTTTATACCGAAATGGATAGAGTATTACGGAACTCAGTTCGGCCAGGAGAATCTGTTTCTGATACTTGACGGTCATGACCAGGATTTTCCCCAGGGTGTCGGGCCTGTCAATATCATAAGGATTCCCAGGGAGAAGCAAAGCAGGTCAAGGGGTGACAAGAACCGGATTAACCTGATTTCAACATTAGCAAAAGCGCTTTTTCAGCGGTATGACCTGATAATTGCACATGACATAGATGAGATCCTCGTGGCAGATCCGGACCGTCATTCAGGGCTGGCCGACTTTCTCCAGAAGCCGATCAGGTACTCATCTCTCTCGGCCCTGGGCCTTGACGTAGGGCAGAACCTTGATCTCGAGGGCCCGATTGATCCTTCACGCCCCTTCCTTCAGCAGAGAAGCTTTGCACATGTCTCGGCACGATATACCAAGGCCATAGTGGCCACAAGGCCCGTGAAGTGGGGATCGGGGTTTCACCGGGTGGTGAACAGGAATTTCCATATAGATCCGGATCTGTTCCTTTTCCATTTCGGAATGGTTGATTACCAGATTGCCCGTCTGAAAATGGAGGATCAATCGCTTTTAAGTGCCGGATGGCAGGGTCATCTTGACCGGAGATATGAACTTTTTGAACTGATCAGGAAAAAAACACCGATTGAGGGCGACTCATTCTTCAGGCAGGCAAGAAGAAGGGAAAGCCTTTTCCGGCCTGTATTTGCTCTCAATAAACCGGGCATGCTCATTGAAAAACCTGTCATACGGATACCTGACCGGTTCAGTAACATTGTCTGAAAAACCCATATCAAACAGATTTAAACAAAGTGAAGCTCAAATACCGGTTAAAAAAGGCCTACAGGAGAATAGTCTTCAGCCTCAGCTCATCAGAAAACCCTCTCTTCCTGGCATACTGTAAATACATTTACAAGCCCAAGCCCGGAACAATTGCAGTATTCCTGGATAAATTCTCCGGCGGGCATAAACCGGTTACGTTCCTGCAGGTGGGAGCTAATGACGGTTTCATCAATGACCCGCTGCACCTTTTCATCAAAAGGGATGACTGGAACGGGGTGCTCCTTGAACCCCAACCGGGAGTCTTCAATGAGTACATGTCTAAACTGCACAGGAAGAGACCCGGAATTACAGCATTGAACGCTGCCCTTGACCGGGTGGATGGCACAAGGCCTATCTACAAGATGGCCATCAGCTCGGAAAGATGGGCACACGGACTCTCCAGCTTCAGCAGGGAGGTACTCGAGAAAAAGATCGACGACGGCAGTATGATGAAGAACATCCGCCGCCAGGGAGTAATCCTTCCTGAAAAAAGAGAGGATTATATCTCCTCAGAGGAGGTAAGAACAATCAGTCCCGATACCCTGCTTAAATACTTCGAGGGGAGAACGATTGACCTCCTTGCAATAGATACTGAAGGTTTTGACTATGAAATCCTCAAAATGCTTGACCTGGACAGAATATCACCTGAGGTAATCATTTACGAGGAGGCGGTTTTTGACGATGACACAAAAAAGGAGTGCCGGGGTTATCTTGAAAGCCACGGTTATAAGTGTCAGTCGTTGCACAGGGACGTGCTGGCTGTCAGGGAACCCGGGAAGTGAAGGGACGGTTCCGGTTACTTAATAACCCTGACGTTCGCCTTATCATCACACAGAGGGAATGGGCATCTTGACTAATTTAAAACGGGAAACGGTTCATCAGGCAGTATATTTCTTTTCCCTGTCACTGATTGCCGTTTCCCTGCCGTTATCAAGATACTTCATTACAGTAGGAGAGGTAATTCTTATTGCCAACTGGCTGGGGGAAGGTGATTTCATGAAAAAAATAAGCCGGTTGAGGGCAGACAGGCCCGCTCTTGCCTTCATGATGGTTTACTTCCTGAGTGTGATCGGACTGCTGTGGTCGCGTGATCCGGGCTCCGGAATCGCCAATGAGCTTCTCCATAAGTCGCCCACCATGTTCCTTCCGCTTATTTTTGCCACCACGCCGCCGCCTGACGGCAAAAAGACCCGTGTTGTGCTGCTGCTGTTTATTTTATCGGTTCTCCTTGTTTCCATTACCGGTTTCCTCATGAGGGAACTTGGCGATGACCCCTTGTTTCGCTCTGCCTCCCCGTTTATACCGGGGCTGTACCTTGGGCTTATGCTGATCATCGCGTCAGTGCAACTGCCCCTGCTTGTCAGGCAGGTCACCGTTAAGAATCGCTGGTTCCTGCTGAGCCTGGCCGTTTCTGCCTGGCTGCTCATCTTTCTTTTTTACCTCAGAACACTTTCAGCGCTTGTCTCGCTGGCTGTAATTATAATTTTCATTACAGCTGTTTTTGCCGTAAGGCTGAAGAGCGTCATTGCCAGGATCTCCCTGTCCGGGTCAGTGATTATTCTGTCCGGGATGGCTCTCTGGCCGGTGACAGGAATTTACAGGCAGGTTCATACCGGCAATAATGTTGATTTCAGAAAGCTGCCGGCTGAGACCGTAAACGGTACCCCGTACCTGCATGATACCGTAAGTATCATCAGGGAGAACGGGACCCCGGTATATTTCTTTCTTGCTGACAGTGAACTGAGGGATTCATGGAACCGCAGGAGTGATCTTGATTTTGACGGCAGGGACCTTATGGGGCAGGAGCTTAAACCGACCATTTACAGGTATATGTCATCACTTGGCCTCAGGAAGGACAGCGCCGGAGTGGCTCTCCTCACTGACCGTGATATCAGGGAGATAGAAAGAGGAACCACCAATCACCTTAATGTCGGGCGGCCCGGAATCTATTTAAGGGCCTACGAGGAGATAATGAGCCTGGATATTTATTATTCAAGTGGCCGTATGGAGACCTCATGGGGTTCACTGACCAAAAGGATTGATCTCTGGAGGGCATCCCTGGAGGCTTTCAGGAAATACCCTCTAACGGGCTGGGGAACAGGGGGCGTTCTGGTGGCAATGGATTACGGTATGGAACAGACGGGCTCAACCCTCGCCGGGTTGAACATGAAGCCTCACAGCCAGTACCTGTATGTTCTTCTTTCACATGGTATTATCGGGTTCATTGCCACGGTATTGTTCCTGGTCTACTTTTTCAGGAAGAAGCAAGCCCACAGGTCATTTATGTTCATGCTTTTTCTGCTACTCTTCCTGGTTCATTTCATCGGCAACAACTCCCTTGAGTCTCAGCCCGGGCAGGATCTCTTTGTCTTTTTCTCCCTGCTGTACGCCTACCATTATCCCTTGCTGAGAAAGGATCATGCTCTGAAAAATGAAGCAGGGCTGAAAAAAGAACCAGGATTCATTTTCTGACCCTGGTCACTGAATTCCCGGATTATCCGGTCTTTTTTTCTGACGCATTATGCCGGTCAGGCGGCGTTCCTGCCATAGGCAAGGTTAAACTCCGGCCGGCCCTTTCAGATACCGAGTTTGGCTTTTATGTCGGCAGGGATGGCGTCTTTGTGTACCATTATGAAGATGGTCTTCGCCCTTACAAAGCTCTCTGACATGTTCAGGTATCCGCCATAGGTGCTTCTGTCTGTGCCCCATGAGTTTTTGGTGATGTAGTATTTGGTTCCGTTCTGGTCTGTGACAATTCCGGTCAGGTGCATCAGGTGGTCATCGGTTGTCACGAAGGTCTCATATCCCTTCTGCCTGATCTCCTGGGTGACATTAACCTCAGGACCCGGTTTCTCAAAGATGCCTGCAATGGGAGTGCGGTCGGCGGGGTTGTTCTCGAACCTGGCACGGTCTGTATTGGCAGGAAGATCAATCTTTGCCAGGTCAGGATTGATGGCAACGCCGTTGGCGTGCGAGAAACCCCGTTCACTCACATCACCGTCCCAGTTCACGGTATATCCGTTTTTGAGTGCATGGTCAATGACCATGATCAGTTCATCCAGAGGCACGTTGTGGAAACGGTTCATCTCCCAGTTGTCAGGCACCTCAATCAGTCCCTCGGTGTAGAAGGGGAAATGGGAGAAGGAGGTTATGTGGACATAATCATCCATGTTGAGTCCGAGGCTTGCGGCAAATGTTTTCGGTGTGTAGGCAGCCCCCTTCCAGGTAAATGTTGCAGGCACTTCACCCAGGTATATGTCGAGGATGGCGCCGGTAACCTCTGCGGATTCCCTGCTCATTCTCTTCATGTTGACGGGAACGGCTGTAACGGCGTTGATGTATGACTGCAGTTCACCATGGTTATGTGTGGGTGAGTCATAGCTGATACCTGGGTAAGCCTCATCCGGCACCAGTCCGTCTTCCATGAAGACCCTCAGCCATGAAGGCGACAGGCTTCCCGGCCCGAGGTTCCCCTTGCCCATCCTCAGGTAATTGTCCAGGATGCGGTTCTCATATGTTTTTCTTACGACGAACATCTCTGAGAGGTCATATTCGCCCTTGCCCATCCGGAGCAGTTCTGATTCCATGAACGAGGTGGTTGCAAAACACCAGCAGGTACCTGTGGCCGACTGATTCTTTACCGGGGTTGCCGGAAGTGATACAACCGTGGTGAAGATGTATCCTTCGGGTTTTGGTTCAGCCTTTTTGGTTCCCTTCTGTGAATGGACGGATGTCAGTGCAAACAGGGCTGCGATCAGTGTAATGATAGTCTTTTTCATGACTGTAACTCTATTAATGATTTCAGTACCAGCCAAAAGTATTCAATTAATCGGAAAATGAAAATGTTTTTGAACAGGCTGTCGGAACAGGGCAGTATCACATGGTGGGATAAAAGGCATTCTCCATGTGATCTATAATCCGTTCCGGGCCGTCTGCCACAACAGTAATAATATCGAATCTGGCCTCCTTCTCAAGGTTCCTGCTTTTAATATAGTTGGATGCTGCGAAAATGATAGTACGTTGCTTTGGAACATTTACAGCAGTGGCCGGATCGGCAAGGTAGCCGGCTGAACGGGTCTTGACTTCGGCAAAGACGATGAACCGGTCATTCTCGGCAATTATATCTATTTCTGTTCTGCCTGATTTCCAGTTCCTGTCGAGAATTGTATAACCGTGCTGCTGCAGCCATTCTGCTGCAAGATTTTCACCCAGTTTGCCGAGGGAGGCTGAGCGGGTCATGTCACACTTCTATCAGCCGGTTACGTATGGCGTACAGGATGAGGCTGGCGGTGTTCTTGGAGCCTGTCTTTGCCAGCAGGTTGGCACGGTGCTTGTCAACCGTACGCTTGCTGATGAACAGTGCGTCGGCGATCTCGTGGTTTGAGAGCCCTTCGCAGATTTTGAGCAGTATCTCCTTTTCGCGCTTTGACAGGCTTGAGTTCCTGTCTTCCTGCTCCCTGTTCCTGATTCTCCTTATGACATGATAAAGCAGTTCCTGTGAGAAATAGTTGCCTCCCTTATGTACGGTGATTATGGCTTCATGGACTTCTGAAATATCGGAGTCCTTCAGGATGAATCCCTTTGCTCCGGCTTCAACCATACGGTAGTAGTATTCTTCCTCTCCGTACATGGAAAGGGCAATTACATTGATCCCGGGTGCCTGTTTTGCAAGTAGCGAAGTGGCTTCAACCCCGTCCATCTCAGGCATGCTTATGTCCATCAGAACGATATCTGCCGGGCACGACTGGATGGCTTTCATAAGTTCTGCCCCGTTGGAGGCTTCGGCTACCACCTCAAACTCACTGTAACCGCCCAGCAGGATTTTCAACCCGTTGCGGAAGAGCTGGTGATCATCAGCCAGAGCGATCCTGATCTTTTCCATATCCACTATTGCCTTTAGAAACTGTCTTACCCTGCAGTCTGGCTGCTTCTCCGCCAACTGGCGGATCGCCCCTCTACTGCCTGTTAACTGTGCTCACTGATCCACCCTTATCAGGGCGCTTGTCCCTTTTCCTTTTGCGCTCTCAAGTACAAATACCCCTTCCACGGCTCTGACCCTGGTCTCGATATTGGGTATACCCATCCCGATTGCCTCTTCAGACGACAGTTTTTCCATATCGAATCCACGGCCATTGTCAAGGTATTGCAAGGTAATGATTTTTTGATGCCGGCGAAGTTCAATTTCTATCTTTGAGGCTCCTGAGTGTTTCATCCCGTTGTTTATCAGCTCACAGGCTGCACGGTAAATAACAATCTCCTTGTCGCTGTCAAATCTTTCTCCCTCCATGTTTGTCCGGAAATCAATCAGAATGCTGCGGGTTGAGTTTACCTTTGTGGTGAATGTGCTTATGGCGCTTGCTACTCCGAGGTTGGTAAGCACATGGGGACTCATGTTGTTTGAAATCTCCTTGATGGTGTTAAGGGCTTCGTTGACAACATGGTTTGTATTGGCCAGAATCTCACGGCCAACCGGGTCGGTAACGCCCGGGGTGAGGGCTGAGAGTGACATCTTTACTGTGGAGAGCAGCGGCCCCAGGCCATCATGAAGATCCTTTGCAAACCTTTTCTTCTCCGTTTCTTCGGTATTGATAACTGCATTCAGGAGCCTTCGTTCTGAACGTAACCTGTCCGTTTCTGCTCGCTTGAGGGAATAAAAAAGTTCCCTTATGAGTACCACTCCTGTTATTATCATCACCGAGATCAGAACATTCATCCATTCGTCTGCCATCATCAGTTCGAATGAGGGTTTGCCCTGGAAATACTCGATAAGCTGAATCAGTGTCCGCACTGCCATCAGCACAAAGGAGGTGGAGAGGAGTATCCATGAAAGGCGGTACCGTGTCATTTTGATGAACCTGAAGGCTATTCCGGCGGCAACAATCTGCAGCACAATCGATATGAAGAGGGCTATGAGGCGTATCATTGTAACATTAATTTAATCACTGTAAAATTAGGAGTTTATTACCTTTGGAGCCTTAAAATATCTGAAGTATCCGCCACTGTCGTTCCTGCCTCTGATTTTATGTCCGGGTCAGTGCCGGAAGAGGTGAGCCGGGGTATATAATAATAAGGTATATGGCATTGGAGGAAGCTTTTTACGGAAAAAGAAGGAGGATACGAACCGGGGGAAGGTCTTTTTCACCGGTGCGGGAATCTGCTGAAAACCTCTTGAAAACGCGTTAAAAAGTTGTTAATAATTACGAAATGCCAATTCTGACTTATTCTGCCCGTAGATGTAATTTAACCTTCTGCCTCCGCCTGGTCGGGGTATAGTCGGAATTATTTGACATTCAATATATTTAGAAGCGAACAATAACCATAACTATTCTAACTCTATCAAATTATGCGAAAACTAAAGTTTACTTTCATTCTGTTGTCCCTGCTGCTGGGATCAGTTTCTCTCATGGCACAGGTGACAACGTCTTCTCTCAGCGGGAAGGTTACCGAGGACAATGGTGATCCTCTTGCAGGGGCTACGATTGTGGCCACCCATATGCCCTCCGGTACCATGTACGGTGCAATTGCAAACAACCTTGGTCTGTATTCGATACAGGGTATGCGCCCGGGCGGCCCGTACAAAGTCAGCGTAAGCTTCGTAGGCTACAAAACCGTTGACTATACCGATATTACCCTTTACCTGGGTGAAACCTTTAACCTCAACACTAGTCTTGCAACGACAATGACAGAGGTGACTGAGATCGTGGTTGTTGGAGCTGCACCATCGAAATTCAACACTACAAAGACAGGTGCCACAACCAACATCTCCGGAGACCTGATGGTCAAGATGCCAACCATCAACCGCAGTATCAATGATATTGCAAGGATATCTCCTTACGGCAACGGCATGAGCTTTGCCGGCGGCGACGGACGCTCCACAAACTTCACCGTTGACGGATCAAACTTCAACAACAACTTCGGATTGAGCACTGCCCTTCCGGGAGGAGGAAACCCGATATCCCTCGATGCCATCGAGGAGGTACAGGTGGTTATTGCTCCCTTTGATGTAAGACAGACCAACTTCATCGGTGGCGGTGTTAATGCCATTACCAAGTCCGGAACAAACACCTTCAAGGGATCAGCCTACACATATCTGACAAACCAGAATATGAGAGGCAACAAGATCGGTGACCACGATTTTGGCGACCGTGCCAAGGAATCCAACAACATCTACGGATTCACGGTTGGCGGCCCGATAATCAAGAACAAAGTTTTCTTCTTTGGCAACCTGGAATATGAGAAGAGCCCGCAGCAGGTTATCCGCTGGCGTGCTTCCACCGACGGTGTGACAGACAATCAGACAATTTCACGCGTTACGGAAGAAGACCTTCAGGCAGTATCTGATCATCTGAGGACCAAATACGGGTATGAAACAGGTTCATTCTCAAACTTCCCTGCAAATGAATCAAACCTTAAATACCTTGCCAGGCTGGACTGGAACATCAACCGGGCAAACAAACTGAGCGTCCGTTTCAACCATACCAAGAATACTGCATGGAACGCACCTAACGGAAACTCAACCGACGGCAGCTACCGTGACCAGAGCAAAAACCGCGTTTCACAGTGGTCGATGTCGTATGCCAACTCAATGTATTCGATGGACAACATTGTTAATTCCGGATCTATGGAATTAAACAGCAGGTTCACTGACAAGATATCGAATCAGTTACTTGTAACCTACTCCAACATCCAGGATGTGCGCGGATCAACCTCCACACCGTTCCCCTTCATTGATATAATGAGCGGCGATATCGCAACAGGTGCTGCAGCCCTTGATCCCTACATCTCAGCCGGATATGAACTGTTCACATGGAACAACGGTGTGAAGAACAGGGTTATAACTGCAACCGACAACTTTACCTATTATCTTGATGCTCACAAGCTTACTGCCGGCCTCAGTTTTGAATATCAGATGGCAGATAACAACTATATGAGAAGCGGCACGGGATATTACCGTTATTACAGCCTGAGCGACTTCCTCAGCGGTGCTGCCCCGGTTGACTTTGCTCTTACCTATGGCACCAACGGGGAACTTGTTCCGTCAAACGCTGTTAAATTCAACCAGATCGGTGCATATCTCCAGGATGAGTGGACTCCTGTCAGGAACTTCAAGCTTACTGTTGGCCTCCGTGCTGACAACCTCTCATTTATAGATGATATCATTACAAACAATGCCATCAAGGACCTTGACTTTGGCGGTCGTCACATTGACACCGGTGAATGGCCAGCATCGAAGATAAACCTCTCACCCCGTGCAGGGTTCACATGGGATATCAACGGCGATAAGTCATTTGTGCTTCGCGGAGGAACCGGAATCTTTACCGGCCGTCTCCCGCTTGTGTTCTTCACCAACATGCCTTCGAACGCAGGTATGAACCAGATACTGATGAAGATACAGACCCGCTTCAATGCAGACGGAACTGTGAGAACCCGTGACCCGCTGCTAGACAGGCTTACAGGAGACATGCTGACTGATGTCAACGAGATGATTGAAGTGTTGGATTTCCAGACAGTGGTTACCCCGGAGGACGGAAGCATACCTAGCTCAATTGCAGGTGTTGACCCCGACTTCAGGATGCCTCAGGTATGGAAGAGCTCTTTGGCAGTCGATTATAAAGTTCCGGTTGACTTCCCGTTCAATATAACAGCTGAAGGGATCTTCACCAAGAACATTAATGCAGTAGTCCTGGAAAACTATGCTGTCAAGAATCCGACCGCATCCTGGAACAAGTTTTCGGGAGCTGATGACCGTTACATCTTCCCGTCCGACTACCTGTACTATGGAGGTTTTCCTGCAGGTACTCCTAATATCAGGGATGCATGCGTTCTTACCAACACCAATGAGGGCTACGGTTATACCCTTAACCTGACAGTCAATGCCGAACCGGTGAAGAATCTTGAAATTATGGCTGCCTACACAAAGACAGAAATGAAAGAGCTTTCAGGCATGCCTGGCAGTAACGCAAACTCTGCATGGGTCGGTCTTATCACTGTTAACGGTCCGAACAACGCCACCCTGCAGCGTTCTCAGTATGTTATGCCTGACAGGGTAATCGGGTCACTCTCATACACCATTCCTTACCTGAATGATCATATGGCTTCAACGTTCAGCGTCTTCTATTCAGGCTTCACTCCCTACGGAAACACCTTCCGTACTACAAATGACATGAACGGTGACGGTGTAAATAATGACCTTATATACATCCCGAAGGACAGAAGTGAAATCACATTTATAACTCCCGCAGATGAAAATGCATTTTTTGCTTTCCTTGAGCAGGATAAATATCTGAGCAAGCATAAGGGTGAATATGCAGAAGCTTATGCAGCCAGGGCACCATGGGTGAACAGGTTTGATGTCCGCTTCGTGCAGGATTTCTCCGTTAAAGCCGGAAAAACAAGAAATACACTTCAGCTCAGCGTCGACCTCCTGAATGCTGGTAACCTCATTAATTCAAATTGGGGTGTATACAAGAACATGGCCGCCAGCAACAACGGTGCAATCCTGAGATACGAAGGACGTGATGCCAGTAACGTCCCCAGCTTCTCCATGGCTAAAGTTGACGGCGAATATCCGACCCAGACCTATGACACCTACCTGCATATCAGCCAGGTATGGAGCCTGCAGGTCGGACTTCGTTACATTTTCAATTGATTAACAGTCATTTACAACTTTACTGGGGCGCCGGATTCCGGCGCCCTTTTTTTCACTTCAGTCAGAATCAGTAGTTCCTGCTGCCTGAAAATCTCCATTTTTGTCCACGGTGCAAAAAGTTAATATGTATGTTGATAAAAGAGAACTTTTCTTCTTGCCTCCTCTGACATGCTTGCCTATTTTAGCAAAACCCGTTCATCAATACGGAAGGTAGACTAACTAACTTATTTTCAAACTTTAATATTTTTTAACTATCAATGGGAGATTCATTTGTCCATTCGGCTACCGTCGCCTCTAATGAAAAGGAAATGGTAAAAAAAGAGGAGAGGAAAAGCAAAAAGGAAGAGCCGGCGATGGGAAAAGCAGGCAAATCTTCAGGGGAGAGTGCTGTAAAGACTTTTACCTATGAGGAGGCTATCAAGGCTACCCGTCTCTACTTCGGCGGTGACGACCTTGCGGCGAAAGTATGGGCAAGCAAATATGCTCTCAAGGACTCATTCGGAAACCTCTATGAGAAGACCCCCGATGACATGCACAGGCGCCTGGCTTCCGAAATACACCGGATAGAAAGAAAGTATGTCAATCCGGTTCCGTTTGAGACCATATATGAGGCCTTCAGGGATTTCAGGTATATCATACCGCAGGGCGGACCGATGACGGGTATCGGCAATGATTTCCAGATAGCTTCCCTCTCAAACTGCTTCGTCATCGGAAACAAGGGTGACTCTGATTCCTACGGCGGGATCATGAAGATCGACCAGGAGCAGGTTCAGCTTATGAAACGCCGCGGCGGCGTGGGTCATGACCTCTCTCACATCCGACCCAAGGGATCACCGGTGCTTAACAGTGCCCTCACGTCGACAGGCGTCGTACCCTTCATGGAACGCTATTCAAACTCAACACGTGAGGTGGCACAGGACGGCCGCCGCGGCGCGCTGATGCTCTCCATCTCAATCAAGCATCCTGATGCCGAAAGCTTTATTGACGCCAAGCTTGAGGCCGGCAAGGTCACCGGGGCAAACGTCTCGGTCAAGATCACCAACGAATTCATGCAGGCTGTAATTGACGGAAAGAACTTCCGGCAGCAATACCCGATCAACTCGGATAATCCGAAATATGTCAAGGAGATAGACGCGAGAAAGCTCTGGAACAAGATAGTTCATAACGCCTGGAAATCAGCCGAGCCGGGAGTACTCTTCTGGGATACAATAAGGAACGAGAGTGTCCCTGACTGTTATGCCGATCTCGGTTATGAGACCGTTTCCACCAACCCGTGCGGTGAGATTCCTTTGTGTCCGTATGACAGCTGCCGCCTTATTGCTATCAATCTCTTCAGCTATGTTAAAAATCCGTTTACACCGGAGGCTGAGTTCGATTTTGACCTCTTCAGGGAGCATGCGCATCTCTCACAGCGCATCATGGATGATATCATTGACCTTGAACAGGAAAAGATAGACGCCATCATCGCCAAAATAGTTGCTGACCCTGAGGACGAAGAGCTCAAGAGGGTGGAACGCAACATGTGGGAAAACATCAGGCATAAGACCGGCGAAGGCAGGCGTACCGGCATCGGCATCACGGCCGAGGGCGACATGCTTGCAGCGCTGGGACTACGTTACGGGACAGATGAGGCAACCGAATTCTCTGTTAAAGTTCATCGTACTCTTGCAATTGAGGCGTACAGGGCATCAACAAACATGGCAGCAGAAAGGGGAGCATTCCCGATCTACAGCGCCGAAAGAGAAAAGAATAACCCGTTCATCAGCCGGATGCGCGAGGCAGATCCGGAGATGGTGGCCGAAATGGAGAAAACCGGAAGGCGCAACATCGCACTGCTGACCATTGCACCGACAGGCTCCACCAGCCTGATGAGCCAGACAACCTCAGGGATCGAACCGGTCTTCATGCCCTTCTACAAACGCCGCCGCAAGGTCAACCCCAACGACAAGGATGTGAAGGTGTCATTCATCGACGAGGTGGGCGACCACTGGGAAGAGTTCACGGTGTTCCATCACAAGTTCATCGACTGGATGAAAGAGAACGGCTACAGCTATGAGGAGGTGAAGGAAATGTCTGAAGCACAGATCAACGATATAGTTGCCGTCTCACCCTATTACAAGGCTACGGCCAACGACGTCGACTGGGTTGCCAAGGTGCGGATGCAGGGAGCAATACAGAAATGGGTTGACCACTCCATCAGCGTGACCATAAACCTGCCTTCAGAGGTTAAGGAGGAACTTGTTTCAGAGCTCTACCTGACTGCATGGAAAGAGGGATGCAAAGGTGCCACTGTATACCGTGACGGATCGAGGGCAGGCGTCCTTGTCTCCAACAGCAGTGAGGATAAGAAGAACGAATGGTCGCCTGTCAGGCCTAAGGTGCTCGATGCCGACGTCATCCGCTTCCAGAACAACGAGGAGAAATGGATCGCATTTGTGGGCCTGAAGGACGGTGTTCCATATGAGATCTTCACCGGTCTCCAGGATGACGAAATGTTCC